>CAXTWC010000067.1:0-25363 GCA_964247805.1 uncultured Acetobacteraceae bacterium
CCGGCGGCAAGGGCCTTGTTCTGGATCACGCGGCGGATGCGCGGCCCCTCCACCAGACCCGGCAGCAGCGCGTTCACCCGTATGCCGTCGCCGCCCAACTCGAGCGCGAGCGTCCGGGTGAACCCGATCACACCCCATTTCGCCGCGGCATAGGGCGAGCGCAGCGGGAAGCCGAACTTCCCCGCCGCCGAGCTGAGATTGATGATGCTGCCGCCCCCCGCCTCGCGCAGGGCCGGGATCGCGCGCCGGGCGCAGTGGAACTGGCTGGCAAGGCAAACCTGCAGCGTCGCATCCAACTCCGCCGGGTCGATCGCTTCCACCCGCTTGGTCGGCCCGGCAATCCCGGCATTGTTGATCAATACGTCCAGCCCGCCCAGCTCGCCCAAGGCCGCGTCCATGAACCGGTCGAGCTCGCTGGCCGACCCGGCGTCCGCGCGCATCGCCGGATGCGGGCACTCGGCAAGTGCGGTCTCGTCGATATCCGACACGAACAGCCGGGCGCCCGCAGCGGCGAAGCTGTCGGCCATCACCCGGCCAATTCCTCCAGCCGCTGCCGTGATGGCGACACGCAGCCCATCCAGCCGCACGGGTAGCGGCGTGCTCGAACCTGTTGTCATTGACGTCTCCCTTCTGAGTTCGTTAATTAAAGAACGCCATCGCAACGAGGTTGCTATCTCCTCGCGCATCGAACGTTTGCGTGGCATGTTGGGCTGTCTTGTTAGTTGGGCTTTATCTCACATGCCGGTCAGCGTTGTTACAGGGGCGACCGGGGGAATCGGCCGTTGGATCGCGCTCGGCCTCGCGCGGGCGGGAAGCACAGTCGTATTAGTTGGCCGGGACCGGGAAAAAGGGCAAGCCACCCTGGCCTGGATCCAGGCTCGCGTGCCGGACGCGAAGCTGGACCTGATGGTGACCGACCTGTCCTTGGTCGGGGGGTCGCGGCTCGCCGGCATGCTGATCGACGCGCGCTATCCCGCCATTAACATTTTGGTCAACAATGCCGGTGCATTCTGCACCCACCGCGAGGAAACCGAGGAGGGCATCGAGCGGGTTCTGGCGACGAACCACCTCTCGGCGTTCGTCCTGACCCGAGCGCTTATCCCAGCGTTGCGGTCCGCGGCCGAGGCAGGCGGCGGGGCTCGTATCGTCAATATCGGCTCCTCGACCTCAGACCGTGCGACGATCAACGCGGCGGATCTGGAGATGCGGCATCAATGGTCCATGGTGCGGTCATACAGCCAGTCGAAGCTCGCCTTGATGATGCAGACCTTCGGCTGGGCGCAGCGGCTGCAGGGTACCGGCGTGGTGGCCAACGTGGTCCATCCCGGCACCGTCGCCACCCGGCTGGTGCGGGCCCGTGGGGTCGTCGGCCTGGCCTGGCGGATGATGGCGCCCTTCATCTCCAGCGAGGAACAGGGGGCCGACACACCACTTCACGTCGCTCTCGCACCCGAATTTGCCACCCAAACCGGCGTGTACGTCAAACGGCGCCGGATCGTGCGTCCGAACCGGCTTGCCCTCGACAGCGCGGTGGCCGACCGGGTGTGGCTTGCTACGGAGACGCTGGCGGGCGGATGATCCGCAGCGCGGCCGCCCCCGCAACGAGCGCCGGGGAGATCGCGCTGACAGTGCGGCTGAACCAGAGCTGCACGCTCCGACCGCGCGCCCGTCGTCCGAAAGGGCCACGGACCGGGGCCGCCTCTGCCGAGGGCGCGAACAGCGTCGGTTGTTCGAGCCGCGCCGCTTCGGGATCGCGCGTAAGCTGGCCGTCGAAGCCAAGCCGGCACATCAGGCTCGCGGTCAACCGAGGCGAAATCCGCGTCATCAGCGAGAATGCTGCCGCTGTCCCGCTGACGATCAGTTCTCCACGCCCGCTGGTGGCTGCCAGATAGATGCCTTCCGCCACCACTTCCGGCTGGTACACCGGCGGTGCAGGACGGGCCGGCCAACCCATGTGCGAGACGGCGTGGGAAAAGAACGGCGTGTTGACGGCGGGCGGGAACACGGTGCTGACCCGGATGCGGCTACGTTCCATCGCGAGTTCGGCCCGCAACGCCTGGGCAAACCCCCGCACGGCGGATTTGGCCCCGGCATACGACGTCATCAGCGGCAGACCGTGGAAGGCGATTGCGGAGCATACGTTCACGATGGTCCCCCGCCCCGATGGCCGCATCAAGGCCAGGGCTACCCGGCAGCCATTCACCGTCCCGCCATACGTCACGGCGGTGACCTGGTTGAACTCCTCCTCCGGCACCGAGGTGAACCGGCCATAAACGCCGTTGCCCGCGCAGTTGATCCACACGTCCGGCACGCCGAGGGCGCTTACGATCGCATCGGCCGCCGCTTGCAAGGCGCTGCTATCCGTCACATCCGCGACCGCGACCGCGGCCGGCATCCCCGCCATCCGCACGTCGGCCGCAGCCGCCTCCAGCCCAGCGGCGCCACGCGAGATCAGCCCGACCTGCCATCCGCGTTTGGCGAAGACCCTGGCAGTGCCCCGGCCGATTCCAGACGACCCCCCCGTGATGACGACGGTCTTGGCCGGGCGGGTCAGAACGACGCCGCCGAGCGGGCGGTCACGGCTGCGGTCAGCGGGGCAGTCATCGACGGCGATCATGCCGTCCCGCAGGAGTCCGCTCGAGGCAGGCACGGTATCGGACATCGGGTCAACTTCCCATCGCGTCGTTGGCGTCTACACCGCCCCGCCCTACTCCACCACCACGGCGACCGGCCGGGATGCTCCCTCCTGCAGCGGCAGTCGCACCTGGACGCGGTGGTGACCCGGCGTCATCACCCAGGAGAACGGAACACCGGGCGGGGCGGTCGCCACCGGCTGGCCATCCACCAGCCAGACGATCTGCGGCACCGGCGGTTCCACGGCAGCCCGGAACAGCAGCCGGTTCAACGACGGCGGCGCCTCCGGATTGCGCCAGACATGCGTGTCCGGGTCGGGCGAGACGATCGACAGCCTTGGCGTGGCGGGCGCCTCGGGAGCGGTAGTACCCGGTCGCACCCACTCGGCCAGCCGCTGGTCGCAGCCATGGGCAGCCGGCGCGCCCGTCCCGGTACACAGCTCGGCCTGCTCGCGGCCGGGTGGTGCAGGGAAATCGCCCGCCCAGAGGTCGGCTCGCCCCACCCCGTGCAGATGCAGCATGATCGCTTGCGCCAGTTGGGCGGCAGCACGGGCGCCGCTCAGCCCCGACATCGGCCCGGCATCCGCGCGGCCCACCCACACGCCCACCACGTAGTCGCGCGACCACTCCATGGTCCAGGCATCCCGGTAGCCTTGCGACGTACCCGTCTTGATCGCGACCGTGAACGGAAATTCCGACGAGCCATAGCGCGGGAACGAAGGCAGGCGCGCCAGCGGGTCGCTCAGGAAGCGTCCGACCAGGCGGGCCGCATCGACCGACATCACCGGTCGGGGCGGCTCGGCGGGTGTGGTGATGAACCAGCGGAGCGGCGCGTCGGTGCCGTCTTCCGCCAGGGTGGTGTAGGCGCGCATCAGCCGATCCAGCGAGGTGGGCAGCGCGCCGATCGCCATCGCCAGTCCGAAGCGCTGCGCCGGGCCGTCCAGATCGTGCAGCCCGAGGGTGCGTAGGAAGCCGAACCCCTGCGGCAGCCCCAAGCGCCGCAGCAGGTTGGTCGCCGGCACGTTGCGGGAATTCGCCAATGCCTGCCGGGGCAGCAACGGGCCGAGGAAGTCGTGGTCCGCGTTGCTGATGCCGGCCGCACCTTCGGGCAGGTCGGCCAGCACCTCCTCCGGCGCCAGCACGTGGCGGTCCAGCCCCAGCGCATAAAGGAACGGTTTCACCGTGCTACCGGGCGAGCGCAGGGCGGCGGAGTAGTCGATCGCCCCGGCCGGGCGGCTGTCGTAGCCGGCGGAGGCGACATCGGCCAGCACCTCGCGGCTGCCCCGCCGTGCCACCATGACCGCGACCTGCTGCGCCCCCGCGCGGCGCCACGCATCCAAGTGCGCGATCGCGACCCGGGTGACGTCACGCTGCACCGTGCCGTCGATCGTGGTGCGGATCACCTCGCCCGCGGGCGCCGAGTGTTCCAGCCGCAGCGCCAGTTGCAGGCTGCCGGGCCGGCGCGGTGAAGGAAGCGGGGTTACCCTGGCGAGCTCGGTCTCGGCAGCGGCGCGGTCGGATGGCGACAGGTCCAGGATGGCCAAAGCGCGCCGGGCCCGGGCGGCGGCACGGACGAGCCCCGTGTGCAGCGCCATCGCCGTCGGCGCTTGGGGGATCGCGGACAGCAGCGCGGCCTGCGCGAGGCTGAGGTCGGCGGCCGGCTGGTTGAAATACCATTGCGCCGCGTGGGCGATGCCGTGGCTGTTCTCACCATAGGGGGCAAGCAGCAGATACTGCGCCAGCACGGCCCGGTGCCCATAGCGGGCCGTGAGCGCGACCGCCGTACCCGCCTCGACCGCCTTGGCCCACAGCGTGCGGGGACGGGGATGCTGCATGCGCACCACCTGCATCGCGATGGTCGAGGCGCCGGAGCTGCCGCCGCGCAGATGTTGCCAGACGGCTCGCAGCACGGCGGCCGGGTCGACGCCGGGGTGCGACCAGAACCGCCGGTCCTCCAGCGCCAAGGTGGCCGCGACCACTCGCGGGGGCGGCGTGACCGGCCAATAGCCGTAATCGACCTGGCGCCGTCCGTCGGGGCGGAGGCTTTCGTGGCCGGCCTGAGTGAGAAAGGCGCCGTGGCGGTCGGTGATGAAAGCGGTGGGAGACGGCGCGACCAGGGCCGACCCGGCCGCCACCGTCACAGCCCAGGTGGCGGCCGTGCCCAGGCTCGCCACCACGGCCAGCCGCAGCGCCGCCGCTCGCAAAAGGCGCCAACCGATCGGCATCCCCGCCACCCCCCGCGCATCTTGCACACGCCCGGCCCGCCGTCCACGTATCGGTGCCGACCGAGGAACCGCCGTGACGCTTGAATGCGACTGCCACGTCCATATCGTGGGCGACGAACGCCGTTATCCCTGGGTCGCGAGCCGGGCCTACAGCTCGCCCCCTGCCCTGCTAGACACGTTGCTGGCCGAGGCGGCTCCTTGTGGGATTGGACGGTTCGTGATCGTGCAACCGTCGTTCTACGGCACCGATAACAGCGCGACGCTCGATGCGGTGGATACGCTGGGCGATGCCGGCCGTGCCGTGGCTGTGATCGACCCGGGCACCAGCCCCGACACACTGCGCGAGATGCACGACCGGGGCGTACGCGGGTTGCGCATCAACCTGTATAGTGTGCTTGCCACGCCGATGGCGCGTTTGGAGGACCGGTTCGGCCCGATCCGCGACGTCGCCGGCAAGATGGGCTGGCACGTGCAGGTGATCGCCAAGACAGATGTCCTGACCGACGCGGCCGACATGCTAGCTAGCGCGGGGGTGCCGGTCGTCATCGACCATTATGGACTGCCACGGGGGTACACACCCGCTTCGGCCGTCGGGCAGAAACTCCTGGCGCTGATCCGGCAGCCGAATGTCTGGGTGAAGCTTTCCGCTCCATCTCGTGTGCTGCCCGACCCGATGGCGGTCAGTCCTCCGGCCGATTGGTTGGGCGCCTTGATCGAGGCCGCACCAGACCGCTGCGTTTGGGGCAGCGACTGGCCGCACACGCCGTTCCACGACACGATCCCGGGCGAGGTGCCGCACTTGGCTTGGCGCCCGCTGTCGTACACGGCGTTGGCGCAGAACATCCGCGCGGCGCTGCCGGCCGGCGTGGAACAAGGGGTGATGGTGGACAATCCAGCGCGGCTCTACGGGTTCAGTTGATGCGCCGTGAGCGCGGCTTGCCCGGCATCGGTCAGGCGGTACGTGCCCCGGGCGACGCGTTCGAACCAGCCATAGACGTTGCGCAACACGATGGCCGGCGCTTCCGGCGTGATCGCGGCCAAGCTGCGCGTGCTCGCCTCGCCGTGCTGGAGCGCTTCGGCACAGGCCAGCGCGCGCTGTCGATACGCGGTCATGATCTTGCGGCGGGTGGACCCACCGGGAGTGGGGTCGCCCCGACGGCGCTCGTGCTCGCGGATCAGCTGGCGGCGGCGATGCAGGTTGGGACGGGGGCGATACGGCGTGGGTTCGGCCAGTACGTCGACGATGCCGTCGGCGCCCACGGTGAGCAGCCCCAATCCGAGCAGGCGGCATAGCTTGACGACCCGGCGGTCGCGATCCCGGCCCCGCCGCGTACGTGGCACCGCCAGCCAGACAGCGTCCGCCAGAGCCATCCGGTCGGCGGCCTGCAGGAGCAGGTCGAGGTTGAACTGCAGCTTGAGCTCGCAGATCACCAGCATCGGGGGCTCGCCGGGTCGGACGGCGACGATATCGCAGCCGATCACCTCGCCCTTCGCGGCGAAACCTTGAGCCTCGAGGAACCGCTTGACCGCGGCATACAGCGCCGTCTCAGCCGGCATCGATTACAGGAAGCTGGCCAGTAATGGCACCAGGATGGCGGTGAATATCCCATTTAGCCCGATCGCCAGGCCGCCGAACGCGCCGGCCGTTTCGTTCACCAGCAGCAGCCGCGCGGTCGCCAGGCCGTGCCCGGCCGTGCCACCTGCCAAGCCCTGCGCCCGCCAGTCGGTCACCCGCAGCAGCCGCATGATCACCGGCCCGAGCACGACAGCCACCAGCCCGGTGATCAGCACGAAAACCGCCGCCAGCGAAGGCGAGCCGCCGATCTGCTCCGCAATCCCCATCGCGATCGGCGTGGTCACCGATTTCGGCGCGAGCGAGAGAACGACCGTGCGCGAGGCCCCCATCCAGCGTGCGATCAGCATCGCACTCGTCGCCGCCGTGATCGACCCGGCGATCATGGCCGGCACGATGGCCGGGGCCGCACGCCGAATGCGTGACAGATTGGCGTACATCGGCACCGCCAGCGCGACGGTCGCCGGGCCGAGCAAGAACTGCACATATTGGCCGCCCTCGAAGTAGGCGCGGTAGGGCGTACCGGTCGCCAACAGCAGGCAGGCCAGCAGGACGATGCTGATCAGCATCGGATTGGCGAGCACGTGGCCGCGCGCAAGGCCACTGATGAAGCTGGCGATCTCCCACGCCAACAAGGTGACGGTGAGGCCAAGGAGCGGCGATGTCTGAAGGTAGACCCAGAGTTGGGCTACTCCGGTCAGCTGCCCGCGTCCCGCGACAGGCGCTGCATGACCCAGCCTGTGACGCCAAGCCCCAACGTCGTCGAAATCAGGATGGCGGCCAAGATCGCCGCCCAATCGCGCTCGATCGCGTCGAGTTGGGTCACGATCCCAACGCCCGCGGGCACGAACAGCAGGGATAAGTGGCGGAGCAACCCCGTGGAGGTGGTGCGCAGTTCCTCACTCGGTCCGCCGCGAACGATCAGGATGCCGAGCAACAGGACCAACCCCAATACCGGGCCCGGCAGCGGGATCCCCAGCGCACGCGCCACGACTTCGCCGATGAACTGGCAAACCACCAGTATCGTAAGGGCCCGCAGCACCCGCTATTGCAGCGGCATGCTGAGCTTGATGCCCGCACCCGGCTTGACTCTACGCTCCTGCTCGATCTGAGCCGACGAGGAGGAGGACAGGCCTTGTCCGCGATACTGATCCGATCGCGTGAACAGGCCCGGCGCCACGGAGGTATCGGACGATGCCTTGGATTGCGGGGCAAAGGCATCCTGGTCCGGCGTCGGGGCATAGGTGTATCCGGGTGGCGTTGCCGCGGCTGGCGGCGGGCTGCGCCGGGTCGTAGGAAAATCAGGCATCGGCGTGGCCGTTATGAAACCGCTGGGGGGAGCGGCTCCCATGGCAAGGAGTGCCACAAGCGGCAGGCACCGCTCAGCCCTCATAATGCCGGCTCTGCATCGATCCGGCGAACGCCACGGCGATCGCTGGCCGGATTGCCTGCAGGCGCCCCCAATGGGCCGGCGCCAGCATCCCGCCAAGCGTGCAGAGCCCAGTGAACGGTGGGAAAGGCGATGTCCTCCCACGGGATCTCGTCCCAAGCGAACATCCCGACCTCCAGACTTTCCTCCCCGGCGGCGATACCCGGCGTCGCGAAATGGGCGCGGTACATCACTTGTACCTGCCCAATGCGGCTTACGTCATAAACGGCGAGGATGCCCTCGAGCGCGATATCCGCCCCCGCCTCCTCCATGGCCTCGCGCCGCGCCCCCTCGGCGGTGGTTTCATGCAGTTCCAAGTAGCCGGCGGGGAGTGTCCAGTATCCTGCCCGCGGCTCGATGGCACGCCGGCACAGCAATACCTTGCCGTCCGCGGCTACGACCGAGCCGACGACGATCTTGGGGTTCTCGTAGGCGACATAGCCGCAGGTCGTGCAGACCTGCCGCTCCATGGTGTCGCCAGCCGGAACCGCGCGGACGAACTCGGGCATGGGTGGAGCGTGGAGGCACGCCCGCTCCGGATCAAGCCCCCGGATGTGAAATCTTGCGAGCGTGCAGCCGGGTCACACTGATAGGTCGAGCAGAGAGCCTCGCGGGGTGTTTTGCGAGGGAGTCGTGCCCGATGGGAGCGCGAGGAGCGGCTTTGCCGCCTGCGTGGATTGCGCTGCTCGCGCCGCAGTCGGCACGGCGACCCGCGTCGCCTGGCTTGACGGTGCGATGGCTGAAGCGAAGGCGGAAAGACTGGATGGCGAGATCATGCGGGGGAGTTTGGGCGGGAATGATTAAGGAAGCGTGACGAAACACGCTTTTCTAGTTCCTCCCCCGTGCTTCACGGGGGAGGTGGCGGCGAAGCCGACGGAGAGGGCGCAAGGCCGGTGCCTCATACCCCCTCCACCATGCAAGCGCATGGTCCCCCGCCCCCGCAAGCGCGGGGGAGGACCTTGGAGTGCGGCGGGGTCAGGCCGTTACGCTGTCGCTGTCCATCATCAGCATGGCCACCCCCGGTAGCGTCTTGCCCTCCAGCCACTCGAGGAATGCCCCACCGGCCGAGGACACGTAGCTTAGCTTTTCCATCACCCCGGCATGCCGCAATGCCGAGACGGTGTCCCCGCCGCCAGCCACGCTCCGCAAAGCACCGGCCTGAGTCGCTTCTGCCACGGCATGCGCCAGAGCCACGGTGGCCGTGTCGAACGGTGGCGTCTCGAAGGCACCGAGCGGGCCGTTCCACACCAGCGTGCGCCAGCCGAGTAGCCGCTGTTTCAGGTCGTCCACCGTCTCCGGACCGACATCGAGCATCATCGCACCGTCGGGGATGGCGCCGATGGTCACGGTCTCGGTCGCCGGGTTCGGCTTGAACTCGGTGGCCGTTACCGCGTCGACCGGAAGCACGATCTCGCAACCGGCCTCCTCGGCGCGGGCCATGATGGCGCGGGCGGTCACGTGCATCTCCGCCTCCTGCAAGGACTTGCCGACCGAGACGCCTTGCGCGGCCAGGAAGGTGTTGGCCATGGCGCCGCCGATCACCAGCACGTCCACCTTGGTCACCAGATTACCCAGCAACTCCAGCTTCGTGGACACCTTGGACCCGCCGACGATGGCGGCCACCGGGCGCTGTGGGTTACCGAGTGCGGCATCCAGCGCCTCCAGCTCCGCCTGCATCAGCCGGCCGGCATGGGCGGGCAGCAACCGACCCACGCCCTCGGTGCTGGCATGGGCGCGGTGGGCGGCGGAAAACGCGTCGTGCACGAAGATCTCGGCGAGGGCTGCGAACTCACGGGCGAGCGCCGGGTCGTTCTCCTCCTCGCCGGGGTGGTAGCGGGTGTTCTCCAGCAACAGCACGTCGCCCGGCGCCATCGCGTCCACTGCGGCGTGGACGGTTGGGCCGGTGCTGTCCTCCACGAAACGCACCGGCTTGCCCAACACCTCGGCGAGCGCCACCGCCATCGGGGCGAGTGACATGCTGGCCACGCGCTTGCCCTTGGGGCGGTCGAAATGGCTGAACACGATCACCTTGGCGCCGTTCTCGGCCAGCTCGCGGATGGTAGGGGACAGGCGCTCGATACGGGTCAGGTCGGTGATACGTCCGTCCCGCACCGGCACGTTGAGGTCGGCGCGCACCAGCACGCGCCGCCCCTTCACGTCCACGCCGTCGAGCGTACGGTGCACGCTTCGCTTCATCGCAACACCATCAGGCTCGCGGTCCGACATGCTAGAGGCTGCCGAACAGCGCGGCGGTGTCGCTCATGCGCGAGCTGAAGCCCCACTCGTTGTCATACCAGCCTGCGATGCGGACCATCTGGCCGCCATCGATCGACGCCGTTTGCGTCGCGTCGAACGAGCAGGAGAACGCCACGTGGTTGAAATCGCTGCTGACCAGCTTGGGCGTGCTGTAGTCCAGGATGCCCTTCAACGGACCCGACTCGGCGGCCGCCTTGAACGCGGCGTTGATCTCGTCCACCGAAGCCGGCTTGGCCAGGTTCGCGTCCAAAGACACGAGGCTGACATTCGGCGTCGGCACCCGGATCGACGTGCCGTCCAGCTTGCCCTTCAGTTCCGGCAGCACCAGGCCCACGGCCTTGGCCGCACCCGTGCAGGTCGGGATCATCGACACGGCGGCGGCGCGGGCGCGGTGCAGGTCCTTGTGCAGCGTGTCCACCGTCTTCTGGTCGCCGGTGTAGGAGTGGATGGTCACCATGTAGCCGCGCAGGACGCCGAACTGCGTATGCAACACCTTCACCATCGGCACCAAGCAGTTGGTGGTGCAGGACGCGTTGGAGATCACCGTCATGTCCTTGGTGATGATCCCTTGGTTCACCCCGAACACGATCGTCGCATCCACGCCGTCGGCCGGCGCGCTGATCAGCACCTTGCGGGCGCCGGCGGCGATCAGCTTGGCGGCGTCCTCTTTCTTGGTGAATAGCCCGGTGCATTCCATCGCCACGTCCACGCCCTGGTAAGGCACCTTGGACGGGTCACGCTCGGCGCTGACCTTGATTGGGCCGTAGGTGCGGCCGTTGTAGTGGATGGTGATGGTGTCGCCCGCCACCTCGACATTGCCGGGGAAGCGGCCGTGCACGCTGTCGTAGCGGAACAGGTGGGCGTTGGCCTCCACGCTGCCGAGGTCGTTGATGGCAACCGGCTCCACATCCGTCCGCCCGCTCTCGACGATAGCGCGCAGCACGAGGCGACCGATACGTCCAAACCCGTTGATAGCGACCTTGACGGCCATGGTATTCCCTCTCCTATCCAACTGAAAATGCAGGTGTAACGGTCAGGCAACGCCCCCGCTAGCCTCCGAGTGGCACGCATCTCATCTAATGTCGGCAAAATCCTCATCGCGGCTGGGTTCGACACTCATTTCATGGTCCTTTCATCCATGGCACTCTTCCAACTCGTCCTCGGCCTCCTGTTGGTGGGGGCGGTCCTGACCGCGCTGGCGCAGCGGATCGGCGCCCCCTACCCGGCCCTGCTCGCCATCGCCGGCGCGGTGCTGGCCCTGGTGCCCTCCGGCGCCACCGCCACGCTCGACCCGGCGTTGGCCCTGGCGCTGTTCGTGGCACCCACGTTGCTGGACGCCGCCTACGACACCTCCCCGCGTGACTTGCGAGCGAACTGGTTCCCCGTCAGCAGCCTGGTGCTGGTCGCCGTGGGGCTGACCGTGGCCGGGGTGGCCATCGTCGCGCGGTGGCTGGTGCCAGGCATGCCGTGGGCGGTGGCCATCGCGCTGGGCGCCATCGTGGCCCCGCCGGACGCTTCCGCAGCCACCGCCGTGCTGCGCCAACTCTCTCTGCCGCACCGGATCATGGTGATTCTGGAGGGCGAAAGCCTGCTGAACGATGCCAGCGCGCTGATCATCTACCGGGTGGCCGTCGCCGCGGCGACCGGCGTGGCGCTCTCGTTCTGGTCCGCCGCGGGCATGCTGGCCGTGGAGTGCCTGGGTGGGGCGGTGCTGGGCGTGGTGGCGGCGCTCGGTTTCCTGTGGGTGATCCGCCGGGTAGACGACATCGCCGTTTCCGTGGTGATGCAGTTCGTCGGCACCTTCGCGGTATGGATCGCGGCCGAGCGGCTGGGCGCCTCGCCGGTGATCACGACCTTCGTCTACGCGCTGACCCTGGCCCGCCGCGCCCCCGCCCAACACGGGGCAGAGAGCCGGCGCGCCTCATACGCCGTGTGGAGTGTGGCGGTCTTCGTGTTGAATGCACTGGCATTCATCCTGGTCGGACTGCAACTCCGCGGCGTGCTCGGCCGTCTGGATGGACACGCGGGAGCCACTGCATTGTTCGCCGGCGTCATCCTGCTGACGACGGTCCTGGTGCGGTTCGCCTGGGTCATGGGCTTCACCACCTTCCTGCGCCACATCCCCTTCCGGCGTAGCTCATTCCGGCCGCCGGTCAACGGGACCATCGTGGTGTCGTGGTGCGGGATGCGCGGCATCGTGACCCTGGCGACGGCGTTGGCCCTCCCGGACGGGTCCGCCGGTGGACAGGCCTTCCCGTACCGCGACCTGCTGGTTGCCGCCGCTTTCGCCGTCGTGCTCGGCACGCTGGTCATCCAGGGCCTGAGCCTAGCGCCGCTGATACGCTGGCTGGAGTTGGACGACGACCACGCCGACGAGCGCGAGGTGACGCTCGCACGCCAGCATATCGTCCAGGTGGCGCTCGACATCCTTCGCGCCGATGCCAGTCCGCCCGCGTCGGTGCTGCGACGCGACCACGAGACGCCGCTCACGCGCGAAGGCCATGCGCTGACGCTACGGGTGATCGCGGCCAAGCGAACCAAGCTGTTGGAACTCCGCCGCAATACCACGATCGGCGACAACGCCTTCCACGCCATCGAGGAGGAGCTGGACTGGGCCGAGGGCCACACTACCCGGCGTATGCGCAGTGCGGTGGCGGATCAGGCGGTGGTGGATCACAGCCCGGCGCCGGTCTAGTCTCGGCTGCATGTTCACCAATTTCGTCCTTTCGTTGCGTCAGGCCGGTGTGCCCGCCTCGATCACGGAATACCTGTCCCTGCTCGGGGCCATGAAGACGGGTGTGGCGGATTACAGCGTGGAGGATTTCTATTTCCTCAGCCGTGCCGCCTTGGTGAAGGATGAGCGCCACCTCGACCGCTTCGACCGCGTGTTTTCCACCTGTTTCAGAGGATTGGAGGCCGCGGCGAATGCCACATCCGAGGGTGTGAGCGCAGAAATCCCGGCCGAGTGGCTGAAGCGGCTGGCGGAGAAGTTGCTGACCAAGGAAGAGCAGGCGCAGATCGAGGCCATTGGCGGGTTCGACAAGCTGATGGAGACGCTGCGGCAGCGGCTCGCCGAGCAGAAGGGCCGCCACCAGGGTGGGTCGAAATGGATCGGCACGGCCGGCACCTCCCCGTTCGGCGCGTATGGCTACAACCCCGAAGGTGTGCGGATCGGCCAGGAGGAGAGCCGCAACCGCAGGGCGGTCAAGGTGTGGGACAAGCGCGAGTTCCGCGACCTGGACGACACGCTCGAGTTGGGCACCCGCAACATGAAGGTGGCCCTGCGCCGCCTGCGCCGGTTCGCCCGCACCGGGGTGCAGTCCGAACTCGACCTGCCGGGCACCATCCGCGCCACGGCGGCGAACGCCGGGTCGCTGGACCTGAAGATGCAGGCGGAGCGGCACAACACCGTCCGGGTTTTGTTGTTCCTGGACATCGGTGGCTCGATGGACGACCACGTGCGGGTCTCGGCCGAGCTATTCTCCGCCGCCCGCAGTGAATTCAAACACTTGCAGTTTTACTACTTCCACAACTGCCCCTACGAGCGGCTTTGGACCGACAATCACCGCAGGGCCGAAAGCAGTGTGTCGACGGCCGAGGTAATGCGCACCTATGGCGCCGAGTACCGCGCCATCTTCGTGGGCGACGCCACGATGAGCCCTTACGAGATCGCCATGCAAGGCGGCAGCGTGGAGCATTGGAACGAAGAAGCCGGCAGCGTCTGGTTGAACCGGATGACCAGTCATTGGCGGCGTACTGCGTGGCTGAACCCGGCGCCCACGGCCGATTGGGGCTACACGCAGTCGATCGGGATGATCCGGTCTTTGGTCGAGGGGCGAATGTTTCCGCTTTCAGTGTCTGGCCTGGACGACATGGCCCGTGAGTTGACGCGGTAATCCGTGGGAAGATGGCCCGTGCGGCAGGCAGAGGACGGATTACCCAACGACATCGAACAGGGAAATAGCACCAAAGCCTGGCTTGGGATCGCCATCGTCATGGGTTTCGCGCTGGTAACAGCCATACTGCTGGGGGTGGCTGCCTGGTATTGGTTTTCGACTTTGTTGGATGCGACAATTGCCGGGCCGTCCCATGCCGATCCGCCAAGAGCGCCTGGAGCAAACCATGGCTGACCCGGACTCAATCTATAACTGGCACCGCATCGATGACCGGATCACCACATCCGGACAGCCGACCGAAGCGGAACTTGCCGCTATCGCGTCGATTGGCGTGAAATCTGTCATAAACCTCGGTCTGCATAGCCACGAGCGTGCGCTTCCGGATGAACGCACGAGTGTTGCGGCGCTCGGGATGACCTACGTCCACATTCCGGTCGACTTCCGCAATCCGACCGAGGATGACTTCCAGTCGTTCTGCAGCGCGATCACCGCATCTGGAGATCGGCCGCTCCACGTGCACTGTATTGCGAACTACCGGGTTTCCGCGTTCGTCTATCGTTATCGTCGGACTGTGCTCCGCATTCCTGCTGCACAGGCGCGAGTCGACTTGGACCGGGTCTGGCAACCCGATGCCATTTGGACCGAGTTTATCGACCACTCCGATTGACCGCGCGCGGCCGGCACCCAGCAATCGTAGGCATCAGCCGGATGGTCGACCCGCTACTCTCTGGCTATCGCAGCAAACGTATTGTGTTGCCGCATCTTTCTATGGCAACCCTGGATTCACAGTCGTATTGACGCGAATGGGACCAATAATATAACGCCACTGCGCCGCTGCATCCGTACGGCGGCTCAATCCGTGTATTTTAATCGGGCAGTTGGACCAACCAACTGCCGACTGAGGTGAATTATGGCCACTTCGTTGGGCAGGGCATGAACGCCCAAGACTTAACGGCCCTTCCAAGGCTGGCTGCCACCGCGCTGAGTGAACAAGGCGTAACCGGGACGGGGCCGTTGCATGGTCCGCGTCTCGCTGCGGTCTTTGGCGGTACCGAGATGCAGGTCCCACAGCACTTGCAGGACCGCGCCATTCCCATCGACGGCCTTGGACCGAGCCTGCAGGTCGAAATGCTGCCGCTGGCCGGCGACCCAAGCAGGGCGACGACACGCAGAGCCTTCAGCGGAGAAGCCTTTTAATGGATCGGACCGACCGGAAGTTGCTGGGTCTACTCCAAGAAGACTGCACCCTTTCCATAGCGCAACTCGCTGAGCAGGTGGGGCTATCCGCCACTCCATGTTGGAAGCGCATTCAACGGCTGGAATCCGATGGCGTGATCGAACGCCGGGTCGCACTGGTCGATCCGGACAAGGTCGGGCTGGGGCTGACGACCTTCGTGGCGATCGAGGCGGGGGACCATTCCCCAGCCTGGCTGGAGCGGTTTGCGGAAGCGGTTTCCGGCATGCCGGAGGTCATGGAGGCGCACCGGATGGCCGGCGATGTGGACTACATGCTGCGCGTCGTGACCACCGATCTGCGGGCTTACGACTCGTTCTACAAACGGCTTATCGCGGCCGTGGGACCGAAGAACGTGAGTAGTCGGATGAGTATGGAGCGGGTGAAGGCGACCACCGCCTTACCGCTCCCCGAAGCCGAGGCCAGACTGCGGAAGTAGGAATTCGCCTATGTCGCAGCTGCGACTGGACGTCGACCGGTTGTCGGGGGACGGCAAGGTGAGCGACGCCCAGGTCGAAGCCGGCGCCGACCTGAACCGCGGCTTGCGAGAGTCAGTGCAGCGATTGATCAGCAACAGCCCGGCGGTTTTGACAGGACGCGACCTGTTGAACGCCGATTGGGTCGACACGCCGATCGGGGCAATGCTCGCGGTAGCTGATCAGGATGCCTTGCACATCCTCGAGTTCTGCGACCGGCCCGCTTTGGCGACCGAACTGACCCGGGTGCAGAAGGCCACGCAATCTTCCATCTCGTTCGGCCGCACTCCGCTGATTGACCAGATCGAGGCGGAACTGAGGGTCTACTTCTCCGGTGATTTGCGGTACTTCCTGACCCCGCTGGTGCTGCACGGGTCGGCGTTTACCCGCCGGGTCTGGGATGCCCTCGTGGCCATCCCGTTTGGCACGACACGCTCCTACGGCCAGCTCGCAAGCGGGATCGACCAACCGACGGCGGTGCGCGCGGTGGCTCGTGCCAATGGCGCGAACCAGATCTCGATCGTGATCCCTTGCCACCGGGTCATCGGGTGGGACGGCTCGCTCACCGGTTATGGCGGCGGGCTGTGGCGTAAACGCTGGCTACTCGATCACGAGCGGCGGTTTGCAAATGCCACGCCGACCGTTTCCCGTCCCTCGGCCACATAGCGGGGAGGTGGAGGCGAAGCCTAGGGAGGAGGCACAGTCCGTCCCAAGGCTTCTACATCTTTCGCATGATCGCTCAGCGCGTGCGCCGCTCGCTAGCGTATAGGTGCATCACGTAACCACCCTGCTCGAACGTGCTCTCCTCGCGCATGCCGATGGCGCCGAGGACGGTGCGCGACGCCACGTTGCTGTCCCGCGCAATGCCCACCACCCGGGTCAGCCCGGCGCGATTATGCGCGTCCTGCAACACCGCCCCTGCGGCCTCCCGCGCTAGTCCGAGGCCACGGCACACCGGGTCGAAGGCAAATCGTAGCGCGATCCCCTTTGCATCGGGCCGCTCGTGCAGCCCGGTGACACCCAGCAGATGCCCCTCCCCATCCCGCGCCGTCCACATGCCAACATCGTGCGAGCCCCAAAACGAGAGCTCGGCCGCAAGGTCCTGCGCGGTTTGCTCGGGCGTGCGCACGCCCCCGAGCATTGTGGCCCAGCACAGCGGATTAGCCTTGAACCGCACGAGGTCCGGCAGATCCATTGCGCTGAACGGGGCGAGCCACAAGCGCCCCGTGCGGAGCGGATGCACCCGACGATCCGGCCCGGCTCGGGCTTTACCGGGCGAGTGGCCGGTATTTGATCCGGTGCGGATCGGTGCTGTGGTCGCCGAGGCGGCGGCGCTTGTCTTCCTCATAAGCCTGGAAGTTGCCCTCGAACCACTCGACGTGGCTATCACCTTCGAACGCCAGGATGTGCGTGGCCAGGCGATCCAGGAACCAGCGATCGTGGCTGATGATCACCGCGCAGCCCGGGAACTCGGCCAGCGCCTCCTCCAGCGCCCGCAGCGTGTCGACGTCCAGATCGTTGGTCGGCTCGTCGAGCAGGATGACGTTGCTCTCGCTTTTCAGCATCTTGGCCAGGTGCACGCGATTGCGTTCGCCACCCGACAGCACGCCCACGCGCTTCTGCTGGTCGCTGCCCTTGAAGTTGAACGCCCCCACGTAGGCGCGGGACTGCACGGCCCGCTTGCCGAGATAGATCACGTCGGTCCCGCCGCTGATCTCCTCCCAAACAGTCTTGGCCCCGTCCAGGCTATCGCGAGACTGGTCGACATAGCCGAGCTTCACGGTGTCCCCCACCCGCAGATCGCCGCCATCGGGCTTTTCCTGCTCCGTGATCATACGGAACAGCGTCGTCTTACCGGCGCCGTTCGGGCCGATCACGCCCACGATCCCGCCGGGCGGCAGTTTGAAGTTCAGGTTATCGATCAGCACGCTGTTGCCGAAACCTTTGCGCAGATTTTCCGCCTCGATCACCGTGCCGCCTAGGCGTGGACCAGGCGGGATGACGATCTCGGCCGTGTTGCCGGCGAGCTCCGCCGACTTCGCCAGCATCTGCTCGTATTTTTCGATCCGCGCGCGGGACTTGGTCTGGCGGGCGCGGGGCGAGGACTGGATCCACTCCTGCTCGGCCGCGAGTGCACGCTGCCGCGAGCTCTCCTCCTTCTCCTCCTGCTTCAGCCGCTTGCGCTTCTGCTCCAGCCACGATGAGTAGTTGCCCTCGAACGGGTAGCCGCGGCCGCGCTCGATCTCGAGGATCCAGTTGGTCACGTTGTCGAGGAAGTAGCGGTCATGCGTCACGATCATCACTGTGCCGGCATATTCCCGCAGCGTCTTCTCCAGCCAGGCGACGCTTTCGGCGTCGAGGTGGTTGGTCGGCTCGTCCAGCAGCAGCAGTTCGGGCTTGTCCAGCAACAGCCGGCACAGCGCCACGCGGCGCCGCTCGCCACCCGACAGCTTGGTCACCGCGCTGTCCGGCGCCGGACAGCGCAGGGCGTCCAGCGCGATCTCGATCCGCCGGTCGAGCTCCCAGCCGTCCTCGGCGTCGATCTTCTCCTGCAGCTCGGCCTGTTCGGCCAGCAGCTCGTTCATCTTGTCGTCGCTCATCTCCTCGCCAAACGCCTCGCTGATGGCGTTGAAGCGGTCGATGGCAGCCTTGAGCGGACCGAATGCCAGCATGACGTTCTCGGCTACCGTCAGGTCCGGATCCAGCTGTGGCTCCTGCTCGAGATAGCCGACGCGAACACCGTCCGCTGCCCAGGCCTCGCCGCCGTATTCCGTCTCGCGCCCGGCCATGATCTTCAGCAAGGTCGACTTACCGGCGCCGTTCACGCCCAGCACGCCGATCTTCACGCCGGGAAGGAAGGAGAGCGTGATGCCCTTGAACACTTCGCGCCCGCCAGGATAGGCCTTGGTGAGATCCTTTATGACATAGGCGTATTGGTAGGCGGCCATGGCGGGGGCTCCCTCGAGGCATACGGCGGAGCGCAGGTGTAGGATCGGCGTGAGACGAGAGCAACTGAAGCACGGTGCCGGCGGTGCTTAAAGCTCGAAACAAACGACAAAGCGAAGGTCAGTGGTGCGGCTGGGGGGACGCTTGGGCGTACTCGAAATGGCAAACCGACAAACCCGGGTGGGATTATCGCAGACGAACGTGCGCTTGCTCCTGGCACGCCTGGGACGCCGTCTGCTCGAAACCGACCCCCAGGGACGTGAACTCAGCCCGACTGGGCCTTTGATCGAGCTAAGCCTTGATGTTCAACCGGCCTGCGCTCGCAGGAGAGCCGCTGCCTTCACTCTCGACCTTGGCCGGCGGCGGAGGCGCAGACCGCGGCGCGGAACTCTGGGCAATCTGGGGGCTGGACGCAGAGACGCTCGACACGGACATGATTCAGGCCTTGCTACGGAGTACAATCGCTTACGGAATTCTTCCGGCGTCATCAGGGATGAGCCCCCTTCACGCAGCCACTATGCCCGCAATAGCTTACCCAAGAGTTAGGAAACGGTGACCCGTCGAGCCAATCTGCTGGCGCTCGCACTCCGGTGGCTCCCGCGCTAAAGCTCGGTGGCTGAGCCGTGGTTCGACCGCGCGCCGGGTCGCCGAAAGAGCATCGCACCCGCTCCAGCAGCGTTCAGCATGGCCAAAGGAAAAGACGCAGAATGCCCTACGAACTGTTCTATTGGGACGGACTACAGGGACGAGGAGAGTTCGTCAGGCTCGCCCTGGAGGACGCGAAGGCGGACTATGTCGATGTCACCCGGTCATCGAAGCCGGGTGCCGGGAGCAAGGCGATGATGCGATTGCTGGAGGGTTCCGAGCCCAACCCGCCCTTCGCGCCGCCTTTCCTCAAGGACGGCGACCTCGTGATCTCGCATGTTGCCAACATCCTGCTTCATCTTGGCCCCAAGCTCGGTCTCGCCCCCGAGGATCCAGGCCTGCGAACGGTCGCGCACGGTTTGCAACTCACCATCACCGACCTGGTGAGCGAGGTGCACGACACGCATCATCCACTGGCAAACGGCATGTTTTACGAGGACCAGAAGGAGGCCGCCGCCGCCCGCACGGCCTCGTTCCTGGAAGAACGGATGCCGAAATTCATGGGCTACTTCGAGCGTGTCCTGACGCGTAACCCACACGGCCCGGCGCAAATCGTGGGCGAGGCGACGAGCACGGTGGACCTGTCGCTGTTCCAAGTGTTCGCCGGCCTACGCTACGCCTTCCCCCGCGCGACGGTTGATTTCCAATCCGAATACCCGGCGCTCGCAGCACTGCACGACGCCGTTGCGGCCCGCCCGAACATCGCGCGCTATCTCGCCTCGAAGCGCCGCATCCCGTTCAACGAGTCGGGGATCTTCCGCCACTACCCTGAACTGGACCGTGACCCCTGATCACAGGCGATCGATCTCGATCAGGGCCAACACAGCTCCAGGGGCGGCGGCAACGCTTGCCGCTCCGTCGAGTTGGACCGCGTCGAGCAGATCGAGTGCAAAACTTGCATCTTGGTCCAGCACGGTTGCGTCGCCCTGCAGCAGAACGATGAACCGCGCCTCGGCCTCGCGCGCCGCCAGCATGTCGGGGGTAGGCTGGCTCGTGATGCTGACGGTGTGCCGCAACCGTCCATTGGCAGCCATGACATTCAGCACCCTGGACGGCCCGACGATGCGGCATCGCGTGGAGGCGCCCCCGTCGAAGCTCTTCGGCGAGAATGGCGTGTACGCCTCGATCAATGGTTGACCGACGATATCGAGGGTGAAGCCAGGCCCCTGCACCAGCGTGATCGTGCGGTCGATCCCGGGCATGTCGGAGAACGGCGCGTCGGCGTCCAGCCATGCAAAGCTCACCGACCAACCGTCGCCGCTCGCCACATCGGCCTTGCGTCCGGCACCATTGGGCCAGAGCGAGACCGGCAGGGACGCATTGCGAACCAGGCTCACTTCAGACATTCCGGCGGAGACCCGGCATAGCCAAGCTGGCCGCGGCAGCCTTGGACAATTTGCGATCTGTGCACGACGCCTCACGACTTCCCGACCTCGACGCTGCCACACGGGCCAGGGCTGGCCAACCCCACAGACCGTAGCATGCGGCCAAAGCGTTAACCCCGGGTTGCCGATGGTCGATTGACGGCTCTATCCCCGGCGCACGTACTGGTTGGCGGGGCGCCGCAGCCCGAGGCGGTCCCGCAGCTGCCCGGGCTCATACGCCGTGCGATACAGCCCGCGGCGCTGCAACTCGGGAATGACCTGCTCGACAAAGGCGGTCATGTCACCGGGCAATTGATTGAAGGTGACCATGAAGCCGTCGGCGGCGCCCGCCTCCATCCACTCCTGCATGGTGTCGGCGATGTCGGCTGGGCTACCCAGCATCGTGCTCTTGCCACGCTCGTAGTTCATATAGAGTTCCCGCAGCGTGGGATTGCGATCGCGGATGGTGGCCACGATCTGGTCGAAATAGGCCTTGTGGAACCGCGCCTCCCGCGGGATCAGGTGGGGCGGGATCGGTTCGTCGAGCGGCAGGTCGGACAGGTCCACCTCCAGGTCGTTGCCCAGGAAGAAGCGGCCGACGGTCGGGTGCATCAACCCCTTCATGGCCTCGTGCTTCTCCTGCGCCTCCGCACGGGTGCGGCCAACGACCACGCTCAGGCCGGGCAGGATCTTCATCTGCCCCGGATCGCGCCCGAACTTGGCCATGCGGCTTTTCAGGTCGGCGTAGAACGTAACCCCTTCGGCTAGATCGGTCGCAGTGCCGAACACCAATTCCGCGATCTCAGCGGCAAAATCCCGGCCGATGTCGGAGGCGCCGGCCTGGATCGTCACCGGATAGCCTTGCGGCGGGCGGACGATGTTGAGCGCACCGTGCACCCGGAAATGGCGGCCGGCATGGTCCAGCACGTGGAACTTCGCCGGGTCGAAATATTGGCCGCTGCCGGTGTCCTCCAGCATGGCATCGTCCTCGTAGGTATCCCACAGGGCACGGGTGACGGTGACGTGTTCGCGGGCGCGCTCATACCGCTCGGCATGCGGCGGCAGGGTGTCCAGACCGAAATTCCGCGCGCAATAGGCGTTGGCGGAGGTCACCACGTTCCACGCGGCACGGCCGTGGCTGATGTGGTCCAGCGAGGCGAACTGGCGCGCGAGGTTGTACGGTTCGGTAAAGCTGGTCGAAGCCGTGCCGCCGAGGCCGATATGCCGCGTGGAGCCAGCGACGGCCGCAAGCAGCGTCATAGGCTCGAATGAATTCATGAACAGCGGATAGCGGCTCCATGCCTCCAGGTTGTCGGTGCGCGCTGCCGGGGTGTCGGCGATGAAAAACAGGTCGAACAGTCCGCGTTCGGCGAGTTGGGCCATCGCAGTGTAGTATTCGATGCTGTTCGCCGCCCCTCGCACGGCACCCTCATGCATCCACGAGCCGGGGTGCAGGCCTGCCGCACATTGCATCAACAGGGCGAGCTTGATCTGCGGGGCGGGCATGGCGGTTGTCCGAGCTGTTCAGTCCAGCCTGAGACGCTACGACACCGCCCGGCAGCTTCCTAGGCTGCCCAAATTCATTGCCGCCCTTCTCCCTCCGGCGGCCATGATATGGGCGCAAAGATTAAGGAAGGGATCAAGAATCTTCCGACCGAACCACAGTGCAGGGCAGTTGCCGACGGTTGAGCCGTTGGCACGCAGCGCGAGCGGCATCCGCCGACAGGTTTAGCAAACGCGCCCGATACAGCGCGGCGCCGCCAAACGGCGTCGTAGGCGGCAGGGCCACCGTCGCTCCGCGCAACTGGTCGGGTGCTTCGGCCCGCGCCCCCTCCGCGACGGCACGGGCGAGACCCTCGCTTTGGAAGGCGCCGACCTGCACGCCCCAGCCTGCACCGAACGCGACCGCCGGCATCGGGGCCGGGCTAGCCGCAAGTGCGGAGAGGCTCACCGGGCGGATCGGCGTGGCAGCCGGCGCCGCAGCCGCCTGTTCCAGCGGCGCGCAAGGGCGGTCGGGGTCATAGGCCGCATTGACGTCACAGCCGGCGGCTAGGCTCGCCACATCGGGCGGCGGCACCGCGGCGGCATGGCCAAACCCACCCTGGCCTGAGTCGCCCGAGCCCTGGGCATACTCGGCGAGCGGCCCGGACAGCGGCACGGTGCTGCCGAGATTGGGCGCGATAGAGGCCAGGTAGTTCACCGTCTCATCCGGCAACGGCGTCGTTCCGGACAGATACTGGTCCAACCGATCGGGGCCGGCGTTGTAGGCGGCCAGGAAGCCCGGCGACCCATAGCGGTCGAACATCTCTCGTATGTAGGCGGTACCGGCGAGGATGTTGTTGTGCGGGTCGTAGGGGTCGTCGCCAAGCCTGTGGCGCTGGCGCAAGCCTTGATAGGTGGTGGGCATGACCTGCATCAGCCCCATCGCGCCGACGGGGGACACCGCCTGTTCTCGCCCGCCCGACTCCTGGTGCATGACCGCGCGCACCCACTGGTCCGGCACGCGGTAGCGAGCGGCCGCCTCCTGGATGTACGGACCCCAAGGGTCACTCGGGGGTCCCGGCGGCGGGTAATATCGGCCTGGCGCCCGCAGCACCGCTCGGCCTTCTGCCGCCGGGTCGGTGCCGTCATAGGGCACGGCGCCGTCATACGGGTTGGCTGCATAGCGACCGGGCCGGGCGCAACTGGCACATGCGAGTAGCAGCAGCAGGCTGGCCGCCCGCGCGATATCAGGGCCGGTGCAGGAAGGCATCCAACGCCCCGATCTCCTGCTTCGGCCCGGCCTCGTCGTCTGCCAGGCGTTGATATAGCGCTGCAATCCCGGTGTAGATCTCGCGGGTGGCGGCGTCCTCGCCGGCGAAGGCCGCGATCTCCTGCATCTCGGCGACCCAGCGATACGCCTTGGGATACATGTCCGGCACCGATCGGCTGACCCATTTCAGCAGGTCCGGCTGGCTGGCGGCGAGTTCGGCGGCCAGCGACGGGGCGGCGCCGAACCGCGTTGCCGCGAGCATCATGGCGGCCGCCAGAGCGGTCAGGCCCTTGGTGATGCCGGCATAGCTCATCTTCAAGCCGGACGCGGCGCCGAGCGGGCCATGCAGGTCGCTCACCCGCAGCCCGTATTTCGCCAACGCGTCGAGCGCCGGCGCTTCCGGCCCAGAGGTATAGAACAGCGGACCCGGCGTGCCCGACCGAGGAGGCCCACCGATGATGCCGGCATCGACGAAGCGCACCCCCTGCCCGGTCACTACGGCGGCGATGGCCTCGGCGGTTTGCGGGCTGACGGCGTTGCAGTCGGCGTAGACCGGGCGCGACGCTGCCCACCGGAGCACTGGCGCCACGGTTCTCGCGAGCGCCATCGCCTCTCCCGGCGGCACGATGGAAAGGACGATGCCGACCTCGGCGAGTTGGGCCAGTTCGACCCCCCGCATACCCGCAGCCTTTGCCCGGTCGGCGCTGGCCGGGCTACGGCCGGTCAGCAGGGTGACGATCTCCGCCCCGTGCTCGACGAGGCGTGCCCCGACCGCGGCACCCATGGCACCTGGCGCGATGACGGCGAAGCTTGGCATTCGAGCGTCTCCACAAAGGATAGACGGCAGTTTGGCAAGCCCTCGGTCCCGCCGCAAATCCCCGCTCGTGTCCGGCGAGGCCAACGGTTTGGCCGCAGGACAAAGAAGGTTACGATGTTTCTACGAAATGTACCCGGTATGGGTGACGCTGGCTTGGAGCATTCTCTAGAGTATAGCTTAACAACGTCGGAAGTGCGCATCATGCTTCTAGCCGGGACTTCCGTGGTCGAGCACTATGACAATGCGAATAGACAGGGCGATTTCTGGGCTGAGATCTATGGCACCGAGACGGGAACCGGTATGGTCAGCGGTTTTTGCTCGCAGCGCTGCTGTGGAGTATCGCGGGTTCGATTGTCTATTTAGTCCTTTAATCTCGCAACGGAGTGAGGCACGTCGCCGCCCTGGCGAACAGCAGCGGCCGAACCCGTCTAGCGAGAGATGGACTACTGACCACCGAGCCCTCACTCGCGCCAGTATTCCAGAAGATAGAGCGCCTGGACTCGCTTTGGTTTTAACGAGGGACCACATTGTGGCTCTCCGTCATAAAATCGTCAAAGTCATAGGATCATTTACCGGGCACGTCTTGGTGAGGTGCCGCCGCGAGCATGGCTTGGGGTTGCGGGTTGCTGGCCACCGGTATCCCGCCCGCGCCAGCATTCCAGATTGTTCCGGCGCCTGGACTCGCCGTGTGTGAGTAGGGACGAACCGATCTACCCTGACCGTTCAGTCTGCCGCGTCCCCCAAACCGGGTATGCCGTGCGCCGATATTCGGTGGACAAGCGATGTAAATGTAAAAACTGTCCGAATGACCGCGCTGGTAGAACTGCACTGCGGTGTTCATGGTGCCGGCGCGCGAATTGAACCGCGGACCTACTGATTACGAAGCAGCAAGCCGCCGAGTCCTCAGGTGTCCCTGCCCGTCTTAGACTGTTCCACGATTGTGTCTGGCGCCCAGTCGAATCAGGTTGTTAGCTGGCCATAAACCGTCCCTAGGCGTCCTCTAGCGTCCCCGGCTGACATGCTCTAATTTGAAGCCCCAGATGAAGCCCCAGGATTATTATGGCCGTCGCCCTTACCGAACCCGCTGTGCGGGCGGCCCTAAAGCGGGCGGAGGCTG
>CAXTWC010000068.1:0-25346 GCA_964247805.1 uncultured Acetobacteraceae bacterium
AGAGGGAGAGGGAGTAGTGGGCAGTGGGAGTGCGCTAATACGATTTGGGCAAGCCTAACACTCGCTCCGACAGGAACGACAGGATCAACTGCTCCGTCACCGGCGCGATACGCGTCAGGATCGCCTCCCGAAACAGCCGCTCCACCTGATATTCCCGCGCATACCCCATCCCGCCATGCGTCAGCACCGCCTGCGTCGCCGCGTTGAATGCAGCACGGCCAGCAATGAATTTGGCCATGTTCGCCTCCGCCCCGCAGGACTGCTGGTTGTCGTACAGCCACCCCGCCCGCAACACCGACCAATACGCCGATTCCAAATACGCCCAGCATTCCGCCAACGGGTGCTGGATGCCTTGATTCTGTCCGATCGGCCGGCCGAACACCACGCGGTCCTTGGCGTATTGCGTCGCCCGCCGCAGCGCGTCCCGCCCGACGCCGATCGCCTCGCTCGCCACCAGAATGCGTTCCGGATTGAGGCTGTCCAGGATGTACTTGAACCCCTGCCCTTCCTCGCCCACCCGATCCTCGTCAGGGATGAACAGGTCGTCGATGAACACCGCATTCGAATCCACGGCATTGCGGCCCATCTTATGGATGCGGCGCACCTCGACCTTCGTCCGGTCCAGGTCGGTGTAGAACAGCGTCATGCCGTCCGTCGGCTTCTTGCAGTCCTTCTTCAACGTAGTCCGCGTCAGCAGCAGGATCTTGTGCGCGACCTGCCCGGTGGAGGTCCACATCTTGCGGCCCGTCACGCGATACCCGTCATTGGTACGCTTCGCAAACGTCTTCAGGCTGGTCGTGTCCAGACCCGCATCTGGCTCCGTCACGCCGAAACATGCCTTCTGCTCACCGCGGATCAGCGGCTTGAGCCAACGCTCCTTCTGCTCCGGCGTACCGTGCACCACGATGGCGTGCGGGCCGAACATGTTGATGTGGATCGCCGACGCCGCCGAATAACCGCCGTTGCTGGACGTCGCGGCCTGCATCATCACCGCCGCTTCCGTCACACCGAGGCCGGAGCCACCCAGCGATTCCGGCATGGTGATGCCGAGCCATCCCCCCGACGCCATCGCCGCGTAATACTCCTCAGGGAAACGCGCCTTCTCCTCGCATTCCGTCCAGTAGGTGTCATCGAACCCGGAGCAGACTTTGCGGACGCCTTCATCGATGGCGAGCTGCTGCTCGGTGAATTGGAAATCCATACGCGTTACCTCCGATGGACAACAGAATTATAAGCGGGCAGCGATCTCGCGCCACGCCTCCGCCAGCGCTCCCTGCAATGCGGGCTCGGCGATACCGATCAACGCCTCCGCACGGCCATGCACACTCAAGCACCGCAGATCGGCCGCACCATGCTCGGTCACCACAACGTCGATATCGGTGCGCGCAAGAGAGGCGATGCCGTCACCCAGGCGCGGCACGATGCGGGAGCGTGTTCCTCCGGCATGGCTGGCAGCCAATGCCACGATGCTCAACCCACCGGATGCCGAACGGGCCCCGCGCGCGAAATCTGCCGCCCCGCCCACGCCGCTCACCGCCTGGCCGCCTGCGATCTCGAGGTTGGCCTGTCCGAATAGATCAACACTCAACGCCGAGTTCACCGCCCGAAACTGCGGCAACGCCAACAGCGCCGCGGCATCGTGCGTCACCTCGCACCCCGCGACGACGGCACCCTCGCGCCCCCGCAAACGTTGGTTCATCGCCGCCGGCCCCACCCATACACAACTGACGGGCGGAAACGCCGGGTCGAGCGCTCCCGCCTCCCACAGATCGAGCGCGCTGTCGGACAGCATGCCGGAATGCAGCCGGAGGAGACGCCGGTCGTGCAGCAGCGCAAACAGGGCATTCGGCACCTTGCCCAGCCCCACCTGCACCGTGCAGCCATCCTCGATGAAGCCGGCGATGTGCCCGGCGATTGCCGTCGCCGCCGCGTTCGGCGCGCCCACATCATAACCCTTGGGTGCGAACTCGGCTTCCACCACGGCATCGAGCGCCGACATTGGCAGCGACACGGCGCCGGGCATGGACGGAAGCGCGTGGTTGACCAGGCCGATCGTGCGCCGGGCGCGCGCCTGCACCAGCGGCGTGAACTCGACCGCGGGGCCGAGCGAGCAGCGCCCCGCGCCGTCGGGCGGCGCCACTTGGACGATGCAGGTATCCACCGGCGGTGAGGCACGGAGATGCCGGACGAAGCCGGAATAGGATACAGGTAAGTGCCGGTATCGCCCTTCCGCCTGGGCGCGCTGCCAAGCTGGCTGCATGAATACGCCGGTGACGACCGCCGAGGGATCCAAAGCATCCATGTCGAGCGCGTTGATGCCCGGCACGAAACTGTGCAGCAGGTGCAGGCCGCGCGTCCGCTCCGGGTCGTCCCGCCAATGCTCCAACAACGGCGTGGGCTCCGCGGCGGAACCCGGCAGGAACACCGTCTCACCCGCGTGCAAGTCGCCGGCGAGTTCGGCCACCGTCAGCGGGCGCGGCATCGTCAGCGCCGGGCAGCGTGCAGGCGCAGGACGTGCTCGGCCTGTTTCAGATGCGGCATGTCCAGCATCATGCCGTCCAGCCCGACTGCCCCGGCCTGCGGATTGGCGGCAAAGGCGTCCACCACGCGCTGCGCATGCGCCACGGCCTCGGCCGAGGGCAGGAACGCCGCGTTGATGACCGCGACCTGGTCCGGATGGATGGCGATGCGACCGCTGAAGCCCTCCTGTGCCGCCGCGACGCACGAGCGATGCAGCCCTTCGCCATCACGGAAATCGGCATACAGCGTCTCCACGGCTTCGACCCCCGCCGCCTTGGCCGCGAGCAGGCAGAGAGAGCGCACCATCCGGTATGTGAACGCCCAGCCGCCCGTCTCGTCGCGGTTGGTGCTGGCTCCGATCGCGGAGCTGAGGTCTTCGGCCCCCCAAGTGAGACCGTATAGTCGCGGCAAGGACGTGCTCGCGTAGTCACCCAGGCGGAACGGGGCCCGTGCCGTTTCCGTGGCAACCGGCAGGATACGAGTGGGCGTCGTCACACCGTCACGCCGCTCGAGCGCAGTCAGATAGTGGTTCAGGCGCTCGACATCGGCCGGTCCGTCTGTCTTGGGCACCACGATCCCGTCGGGGGCCGCCTGCACCACCGCCGCCAGATCATCGACGCCGCCCTCGTCGAGCGGATTGATGCGGACCCATAGTTCAGGCGCTCGATTGGTGGCAGCACGCAGATAGTCGGCCACCATCCCACGCGCGACCGGCTTGCGGGCGGGGGCCACCGCGTCCTCCAGGTCCAGGATCAGCGCATCGGCACCGGACGCGGCACCCTTGGCCAGCTTGCGCTCGCTATCACCGGGGACGAATAGGAACGACCTAATCGGGGTCATGCCGCTTTCCGCTTCAACTGCAGGCCCGAGCGTTTGCAATGCGCCACCAGTTCGTCGCGCTGGTTGTAAGCCCGGTGGATGAACGTCACGATCCCGGCATTCGGGCGCGACTTGGACTCGCGCAACTCGACCACCTCGGTTTCGATCCGTAGCGTGTCGCCGTGGAACACCGGCTTGGGGAAGCGCACCTCGTCCCAGCCTAGATTGGCAACGGCGGTACCCAGGGTCGTATCCCCCACCGAGATGCCGACCATCAGCCCCAATGTGAATGCGCTGTTCACCAGGCGCTGGCCGTATTCGGTTTGCGTACGGCAATACTCCTCGTCCAGATGCAGCATCGCCGGGTTGTGCGTCATGCAGCTGAACCAGACATTGTCCGCTTCGGTGATCGTCCGCCGGATCGGGTGCTGGAACTGCTGGCCAACCGCCAACTCGTCGAAATACAGACCGGGCATGTCTGGACCTCCCCATCGTTTGGCCGCTTGGTGCGGCCTTATCCGAGTCATAATTCGCTTGCCGATGGTAAGCTAGCGGTTTAATTTCTTCAGCACGCCGAAGAGAGCGGAGACCACCCGGATCAAACCGGTGGCGGGAGGATGTTGCCGTGTCATTGCTGGCCGCGGAGCCGCTGACGCAAGACGAGTGGAGCCCGGGCGACGCGCAAACCGCGCTGTTCGCCTGGGTCGAGGATCTGTATGGCGGGCCGATCACCCGCTCGGTGCAGACCTCTGGCGGCAATCGCTGTCAATCTTGGTCCATCGATGTGACGGACCGCGATGGTGGCGTGTCCGAAGTGTTCCTGCGCTACGCCCCGCCCCGTCCGCCCAGCGCCGAACCCTACACCGTGCACCGCGAGGCGCAGGTTTATCGCGCCATCGAGGCAGCCAGCCTACTGGCGCCACGGCTGCTGGCCGAGCATCCGAAGCTGCAAGCCGTGCTCACCGAACGCGCGCACGGCATCGCTGAATTCCGCCGCCTGACCGACCCGGCTACGAAGCAAGCAATTGCCCGGCAGTTCATGCAGAACCTGGCCCGCCTGCACCGCATGCCAACCTCCGGCGTAAGGCTGGATGGCGGCGGCGACAGTCCCGACATCGCCGGGCACGTGCTTACGGAGTTGCGGACTTGGCGCGCGATGTACGAGGAGACGGGGCAGCGTGACGCGCTGATCGATCTCGCCTTCCATTGGCTGGACGCGAACATGCCACATCCGAGCGGCCCCGTGGTGCTGGTGCACGGGGATGCCGGCCCCGGCAATTTCCTGTTCGAACACGGCCAACTGACGGCGCTAATCGATTGGGAACTGGCCCATCTCGGCGACCCGATGGAGGACATCGCCTGGTACTCCATGCGCTGCGTGATGGAACCAGTGCCGGATTTCGCCGCCTCGATCCGAGATTACGAACATTTCTCGGGCGCGAAGATCGACCGGGCGCGCGTGCTGTATCACCGCGTGCTCGTCTCGGCCCGCGTCGTGGTGATCCGCCATCGCAACGTGACCGGCGAGCCCGCGCATGCCATCGTCAGCCGCGCCCTGAACCGGCGCCTGCTGATCGAAGCACTCGCCGAGGCTAGCGGCTGCCGCCTCGCCACACCCGATCCACTCACGGCTTCACCCACATCGCACACCGCCCTGTTCGAGCATGTCCTGACGGATCTGCGAGACGTGATCGTGGCCCGCAGCACGGACAGCCAGGTGATCGCGAAGGCCAAGAACGCCGCCAAGATCATCAAGTATCTACAAGCCCACGAGCAATTCGGCGACGCGGTGAAGCAAGCGCAAACCGAGAGTCTGCCGCACGGTATCGCTTCGGAAGCGGCCCTCGTCACGGCGCTGGAAGCCGGGCGGATCACCCTGCCCGACGCGCTGCAGTATTTCGCGGGCGAGGCGGCCAGGCAGGCGCAACTCGCCGCGAGCGCGTCGGGCGGCATCGCCCATCGCCACTACCCCGCCCTGTGACGGAGCCCGGCATGCAATTCACTGCTCAGGATGACGGCTTCCATTTTAACGAGATGGGCGACCGATGGTGGATGACCGAGACGAGTTGGTTCTCGTTCTGCCATCCCGAGCGCAAGCTCGGCGGTTGGCTCTACACGATGGCGCGCCCCAACATCGGCACCGTCGCAGGTGGCGCCTGGGTGTGGGACGACACGGCCCACTTGCCCTGGGAAGTACCTTATTCCGCGAACTACACAGCCCTGCGACTACCGCGTGACCGGGACCTGACCGACATCGAGCTTCCTACCGGGGTGAGCATCAAAGTGCTGGAGCCGTGCAAGCGCTATGCACTCGGTTTCGCCGACGAGGGCCGCTGCACCATGGCGCTAGAATTCGAAGGCATCATGCCGCCCCGCCCGCTCCGCAAGGACGGTTCCCCGTTCGGTGGCGCCAAGCATTTCGACCAGTTTGGCCGCGTCACCGGCGAGCTGACCTTGCTGGGCGAACGCATCGCAATCGACTGCCTGGGCATGCGCGACCGCTCCTGGGGTCCCCGACCCGAACACCGCCCGAAGAAAAGCGCTTACGTCACCGGGATCGCAACTGAAGCTGATGCCTTCCTGGCCGTCACGCGATGGAGCGGCGACCGGGAGGAAATCGCCTACGGCTTCATGACGCAGGATGGCCAGACCGCCGACCTCGTAAGCGGCACCCGCATTGTCGAGCGTGACCCGGCGCAGGGTTGGGTGACCCGCATCACCATCGAGGGCAAGGACGAACATGGCCGCACCCTGCACGCGACCGGCGAGCGGCTGAGCGGCATGATCATCAATCGCCACAGTTTCATCGACTCCAACGGCCTGATCGCCTGGACCATCAACGGCCACGCCGGCCATGGCGAGGACCAGGACATGTGGCCGGTGCATGACTGGGCCGATTTCCGCCGGGCGGCCGCCTGAGCATGGCGCTTCCGCTGGATGGCGTGACGGTGATCGATCTGAGCCAGATCTACAACGGCCCCTACGCCACCTTCCTTATGGCCAATGCAGGTGCCACCGTGATCAAGATCGAGCCGCACGGCGGTGAGTCGCTGCGCCGCCGCGGTGTGGTGGGTGGCGCCGCACTACCTTTCGCGATGCTGAACGGCTGCAAGCAAAGTCTCAGGCTGAACCTGAAGGCCGATGCGGGCAAGGAGATCCTCCGCAACCTCGTACGTGGCGCCGATGTGCTAGTGGAGAACTTTGCACCCGGCGTGATGGAAAGGCTCGGGCTCGGCGCAGACGCGTTGCAGGCGATCAATCCGCGGCTGATCTACGCCCAAAGCTCCGGCTTCGGCAGCTCCGGCCCGTATCGCGACTACCCGGCGATGGATCTTACCGTGCAGGCCATGGCGGGCGTGATGAGCATCACCGGGTTCCCCGACCGCCCCCCGGTGAAGGCCGGCCCGGCCGTGTGCGATTTCTTCGCCGGCACACATCTCTACGGTGCGATCGTCTCCGCACTGTACGAGCGGGAAAAAACCGGAGTCGCCCGCCAAGTTGAAGTCGCGATGCTCGATGCGGTGTATCCCTCGCTCAGTTCCAGCTTAGGCCTGCACTACGGATCCGGCGGTGACGTGCCGCCCCGCACCGGCAACCGCCACGGTGGCATGGCGGAGGCACCGTACAACGTCTACCCGGCCTCCGACGGCTTCATCGCCATCATCTGCGTGGGCGACATCCACTGGCGCTCGCTGCTGACCGCGATGGGCCGCACCGACCTCGCCGACGACCCGCGCTTCGCCTCGTTGAAGGACCGCGTGGCCCATATCGACGTGGTGGACGCGCTGGTCGGCGAGTGGACCGCCCCCCAATCCAAGGAGGTTTTGTTCAAACACCTGATGGCCAACCGCGTCCCCTGCGCCCCGGTGCGTGACCTGGACGAGGTGGTGAACGATCCTCACTTGCACGAGCGCGGCGCCCTCCAATGGCAAGACCACCCGGAACTGGGCCGCATCGTCGTGCCGAGTTCGCCGCTGCGGTTCCAGGGCGCCGAGCGCCGCTCATTGGAACCGAGCCACGCTTTGGGCGCCGACACCGAAGCCGTCTTGCGGGAGAGGCTGAACCTAACACCGGGGCAGATCGCGGAGTTGCGCGACGAAGGCGTCGTATGACAGGCGTCGTCGGCATCGACGTCGGCGGCACGTTCACCGACCTGTTCTACTCACACGACGGGGTGAACGTCGACCGGGTGCTGAAAGTGCCCTCCACCCCCTCCGACCCGTCGCAAGGCCTGATCGACGCGCTGGTAGCGGCCGAGATCCAGCCTGGCGACATCGAAGTGATCCTGCACGGTACCACCATCGCCACCAACGCCGTGATCGAGCGCAAGGGAGCACGCTGCGCCCTGATCACCACGGCCGGCTTCCGCGACATCCTCGAACTCGGCCGCCGCGACCGACAGCGCATGTATGGTCTGACCGGCGTGCACCAACCGCTGATCCCGCGAGCGATGCGCTGGGAGGTGGAGGAGCGACTGGACCATACCGGTGCCGTCCTATGCCCCCTGGACGAGGCCGCCGTGGAACGCCTCGCCAATACGCTGCTGGGCTTCGATGTCGAAGCAGTAATCGTCTCGTTCCTGCACGCCTATGCCAACCCGGCGCATGAGGACCGGGTTAGGGACATCCTGATCCGCACCAACCCAGCCTGGCAGGTCGTGACATCCAGCAGCGTGGTGCGAGAATACTACGAGTTCGAGCGAACCAGCACAGCCGTGGTGCAAGGCTACCTGCAGCCGCTGGTGACACGCTATGCAGGCAATCTACAATCGAAGCTGGCGGACCGAGGCTTCCGCAGCCAAACCCTTGTGATGCAATCCAATGGCGGGCTGGTGCCGCTGGGGCAATTGCCGGGCCGCGCTGCGAATATCGTGCGCTCCGGTCCCGCGGCAGGGGTGATGGCAGCGGCACGGCTGGCGGCGGAGGCCGGGTTCGACAACGTCATAACCGGCGACATGGGCGGAACCAGCTACGACGTCGCCGTCGTGGTCGGCGGCAACCCGCGCGTCGCCGACATGACGGATCTCGACTTCCGCATCCCGCTTCGCCTGCCGATGATCGACGTCCACACGATCGGCGCCGGGGGCGGCTCCATCGCCTATCTCGACCGCGGCGGGATCCTGCAAGTAGGGCCTCGTAGCGCCGGCGCCGTGCCCGGCCCGGTCTGTTTCGGCCGCGGCGGCACCGAGCCGACCGTGACCGACGTCAACGCCGTGCTGGCCCGAATCAACACGGACCAGCCGATCGGCCTGAAACACCTGACCTCGCTGGACTTGCCAGCCGCACGCGCATCGATCGCGCGCCTCGGCGAGCAGGTCGGGCTCGGCATGGAGCAGACCGCCGAGGCGATCCTCACCATTGTCAACCAGCGCATGGCTGGCCGCACCCGGCTGCTATCGGTGGAACAGGGGCACGACCCCCGCGACTTCGTGCTCGTGGTATTCGGCGGTGCCGGGCCACTACACGGGGCGGCGATCATGCGCGAGGTGGGTGTGCGCACAATGCTGATCCCACCGCACCCCGGCGTGCTCTGCGCCTTAGGCTGTGCCATTGCCGACATTCGCTACGATCTGTCGCAAACCGTCGAACGGCGCACGGCGGAGCTCACGGTCGCGGACGTCTCTGCTATCCTGCGCGGCCAAGCGGAAGAGGCACGGGCAAGGCTACAGGCCAGCGAGACGCCGGTGGTGGACATGCTGCTGAGCCATGCCGCCGAGATGTCCTATGCTGGGCAAATCCATACTCTCCGCGTCCCGGTGCAGGCAGAATGGCCGCCGGTGCGGATGGCGGAGGCATTCGCGGAGGTATACCGGCGCGAGTACGGCAACACGCTCGGCGACCTCCCGACCGTGATCGTAAGCCTTAAAACGTCCATCCGCGGGGTTCGCACCGGCCCACAATCCCGTCCACCCACCACGCTGGCGCACGCAGCGGCGGCGCCGTCCGGATCACGCCAAGTGTATTTCGGCGTCTGGGTGCAAACCCCGATCTACCAACGCACCACCCTGATGCCGGGGCACTATTTCGACGGCCCCGCGATCATCGAGCAAGCCGACACCACAAGTGTGATCGAACCCGGCATGACGGCGCGTATCGACGCCTTCCACAACATCCTGGTCACGATGCAATGACCGATCCCGTCACCCTCGCCGTCGTGCGTGGCGCACTCGAGCAGATCGCCGACGAGATGGATCTGCACCTGATCCGCGCCGCCATCTCGCCCATCATCTCCGAAACCAACGACTGCGCCCACGGCATCTACGACCCGGTGAGCGGCGAGACCATCGCGCAAGGCAGCTACGGCCTGCCGCAGTTCCTCGCCAACATGCAGTTCACCGTGCAACGCGTGATCACCGCGGCAGCTGAAGAAGGCGGCTTCCGGGAGGGCGATCTGTGGATGCTGAACGACCCGTATCTCAGCGGCACCCACTTGAACGACGTTATCCTGGTCTCGCCGGTATTCGTTGCTGGCCGGCTATTTGCGCTGTTCGCCAACACCGGCCACTGGATGGACATGGGCGGCAGCGTGCCTGGCGGCTGGGCGCCTTCGGCCACCGAGATCCATCAGGAAGGCATCATCATCCCGCCGCTGAAGCTGTATGAAGGTGGCCGCTACAACTCGGCCCTCGTGCGGTTCATCACGGCCAATGTCCGCCTACCCCGGCAAATCGAGGGCGACCTGGCGGCAATGGTCAACGTGTTCCATGTCGGGCGCCGCGGCCTTGACTCGCTGGTTGCCAAATATGGTGAGGCCGTGCTGCAAAGCTGCGTCGCCGAGATGATGGACCGCTCCGAGACGCAGATGCGCTCCTACATCGCGGAAATCCCGGATGGCACGTACCGCGTGGAAGACTGGTTCGACAATGACGGCGTGGACGACGCACCGCTGCGTGTCGTGCTCTCCCTGACGGTGGCGGGCAGCGACCTGCATTTCGACTTCACCGGCACGGCCGGCGCGGCGCGCGGGCCGATGAACATCTCCGATAGCACCACCAAGTCCATGTGCCTGGTGGCGCTGAAACACATCTTCCCGGAGGTTCCGGTCAACGGCGGCGCATTCCGTCCGGCTCGTTTCACCATCCCCGCCCGCAGCATCCTGGCCGCCGAATACCCCTCGCCTGTTGGCGGCACCACCGACGTGACGCAACGCGTGGTGGACGTGGTGTTTGGCGCGCTGGCTCAGGCCATACCTAAGCTGGTGCCCGCAGCCCCGTTCGGCACCACGGGCGTTGCCACGCTCTCCGGACGGGATCCGCGCACCGGCGGTTTCTTCGTGGCAGTATACCCATATCCCGGTGGTTACGGTGCGAGCCAGGCGTCGGACGGACTGGTGAATGGCACGCCGCCGGGGTCCATGGCCAAGTTCATGTCGGTCGAAATGTCGGAGCATCGCTACCCGCTGCGCTTCGAATATTACCGTATCCGCGAAGGCTCCGGCGGCAACGGCCTGCATCGCGGCGGCTGTGGCAGCGCCTACGGCATCACCGCCCTGTCGGATTGCGTGCTGACCGTGCTCGGCGACCGAGTGGATCACCAGCCCCCCGGCGCACAAGGCGGCGGCCCGGCGGCGGCCAACGAGGTACGCGTCACGACCGGTGGCCAAAGCTGGACGCCGCCCTTCCGCAGCAAGATCGAACGCCATCCGATGACGAACGGCGACAGCGTCCGCCTCGCCTCGCCCGGTGGTGGCGGGTTCGGCCCGGCGTGGCAGCGCGACTTGGCTGCAGTGGCGGCCGATCTCGACGCCGGGTTGATCACGCGCAGTGTCGCCGAGGAGGTATATGGCGCCGTGATCGCCTCCGTGCACGAAGCCGGCAACCGGGAGCGCTTCACGCTCGACCCGGCGGCCACCGCCCGGCGTCGCGCTGCGATGGAGCAGGCACCATGAACCACGTGGAATGGTTGGGGCTGGACGGCCAGGCCTGCGCCGTCACGGGCGCGGGCGGCGGCATAGGACGCGCCATATCGCTGAGCCTTGCCGGCGCGGGCGCGCGGGTGGCACTGCTGGACCGGGATGACGCCGGACTGGCCGAAACCGAGCGCCAGATCCGCGAGAACGGCGGCACCGCCTTAGGCCTGCCCTGCGACGTGTCGGACCCGGCCAGTATCGCCGATGCCGCGTCGGCGAGTGAGGCAGCGCATGGGCCGTGCGCCGTCATCGTGAACAACGCCGGCCTGCTGCGCCCCGGGCCGCTCGCCACGCTGCCGATCGCCGAGTGGAACTTGCTATTGTCGGTGAACCTCACCGGGTATTTCATTTGCGCCCAAGCCTTCGGTGCACAGATGCGAGCGCGCGGAGGCGGCGCCCTGGTGCACATCGCTTCCATCGCGGCCAACCATGCTACCGGCTTCAGCGGCGCCTATAGCGTGGCGAAGGCGGGGGTCGTCATGCTGTCCCGCCAACTCGCGACCGAGTGGGGACCAGCCGGCATTCGCAGCAACGTGGTCAATCCCGGCATGATCCTGACCCCGCTGAGCCAGGCCTTCTACGACGACCCGGCGATCACCCAGGCGCGCTCCGCCGTGATCCCCGCCGGGCGCATCGGCCGGCCGGAGGACATCGCGGAGACGGTGCTGTTCCTGGCCAGCCCCCGCTCCGGCTATATTACGGGCGACGAGATCACCGTGGATGGCGGCTTCACCCGCGGCATCATGGGGCTGATCCCCCGCCCCGGTTACGATCGGCCAACCGGCGGCGAGTGAGCCGCATCGTGAACGGAATAATGCGCTTGCGAACGTTATTGCTGCTGCTAGTCTGACAGCAACGAAAAGCTGCGGCCAACACAGGCCCGCGGAACAGAATGCCGGATACCTGGGAGGGTGCTATGATAACACGGCGCAGCTTGGCAGCCCTCACGACGGCGCTGGTTGCAACCGGCGGCCGGGCACGCGCAGCGGACATGCTGCGCATCGGCGCGGTCAACCCGTATTCCGGCCCGATGGCACTTTATGGCGATGAACTCACCCGTGGCTTCGAACTCGCCGTGGATGCTGCGAATGCCAAGGGCGGTGTTCTGGGCCGCCAAATTCAGATCATCCGCGGCAGCGCTACCACGGCCCAGGAAGGCATCGCCGCGGTGGAGCAACTGGTCGGGCGCGACAAGGTGGACCTACTGCTCGGCACCTATGTCAGCGCGATCTCCAACGCCGCAAGTGAGGCGGCGCTGAACAACGGCAAGCTGTTTTGGGAGACCAACGCGCTCGCGCGGGACCTGACGGATCGCGGCTTGCCCAATTACGCCCGCACCGGCCCCGATAGCGACGGCTTTGCCCAACGCTCGGCGGAGGGTGTCGCGAAGCTCGTCGCCCCCACGCTCGGAAAAGCGCCGAAGGATCTGAAGGTGTGGATCGAGTATGAGGATTCCTCGTTCGGCACCTCGATCAGCACGGAGCAGCAAAAACTGCTGAAGGCGGCCGGCGTGACGCAGATCGGCACCGGCAGCCACAGTGCGCGAGCGGTCGACCTGTCCGACAGCGTGCTGCGAGCCAAGAACTTTGCACCCGATCTCTGGCTCAGCACCGGCTACGTCGCGGACCACAACCTGCTGCTGCGTACCTCTCGCGAGCAGGCGTTCCGGCCGGGTGCGGTGATGCTGGTGGGCACGGGGGACACGTTCGAGACGCTGGACGCCGTAGGAAAGGACTATTTGGACGGCGTATTGCTGGTGTCCTATCCACGCGCGGATGTGGGTGACAAGTATGGGCCGGGCGCCAGCGCCTTCCTGGCGGCGTACCGGGCCAAATACAATCGCGATCCGATCGCACCGCAGGCCATGAGCGCTTACGTGGGCGTGGCGATGCTGATCGAATGCCTCGCTGCGGCCGGGTCGACGGAGTATGAGAAGGTAATCGCCGCTGCGGCCAAGATGGACAAGCCCATTGGCTCCTATCCTACCGGCTACGGGCTGAAGTTCGACAGCACGATGCAGAACATCCGCGCCCTGCCGCTGATCGCGCAATGGCAGAAGGGCAGCGTCGCCGCGGTCTATCCTGCGGAGGCAGTCTCGCCGGGCGTGCAACTGGCTGGCTTAAGCCGAGCCTAACCCGGCCGCATGCTCGATCTCCTCAACATCGTGGTGGTCGGCATCCTGCTGGGTGGCATCTACGCCCTGGTCAGCGTCGGGCTGAACTTGATCTTCGGGGTCATCCGGGTGGTGAACTTTGCCCAGGGCGAGTTCGTGATGCTGGGCATGTACGGCGCATTCGTCGCCTACAACCTGCTGGGCATCGGCCCCTACCTCGCCGTGCCGCTGGTGATCCCGGTGCTGTTCGTACTGGGCGCGCTGGTGCAGCGGCTGATCCTGTCGCGGTTGCGCGCCGAGCCCACGATGCAGATCTTCGCCACTTTCGGCCTGTTGCTACTGTTGCAAAACGTGGTGCTGGCCGTCACGGGGGGCGCCGCCTACACGGTGTATTCCAACGCTTCGACGGTGAATATCGCCGTCGGCCCGCTGCATATCGGCCTGGTCCGCATCATCATCCTCGTGGCCACCACCGTCGTCGCCGCTGGGCTCAGCGCCTTCCTGCAGCGCACCATGCTCGGGCGCGCGATCCGGGCAGTGGCGCAGGACAGCCGGGCAGCGACGCTGATGGGCATCGATGTCGAGCACATCTACATGATCAGCTTCGGCATAGGCGCGGCCTTGGCGGGATTGGCCGGTTGTCTCCTGGCGCCGCTGTACAGCCTGTCGCCGCAGATCGGGCTGGGCTTCATCCTGCCGGCCTTCGCCGTCGTGGTGCTGGGCGGCCTCGGTAGCGTCAAGGGCGCCTATATCGGTGGCTTCATCGTCGGGCTCACGGAGGCACTGGCCGGCTACTACCTCGATCCGTCGCTGAAGCATGCCGTCCTGTTCGCCGTGTTCATCGCCGTCCTGGTGATCCGCCCCTCCGGCCTATTCGGGCAGATCGGCGCGGAAGAAATGGGGCTGCGTGGACAAGCCTAGCGCCGAACTAGCACTGGGTGAGCAGCACCGCGCCAGTGCAGTGCGCGCGGTCCGCCAGCCGAGCGTGCGCACCTTTGCGCAGGAGCTGCCACGCCTTGCGCTTGTACTGGGGCTGCTCTGCGCGCTCACCTACGCGCTCTCCGGCGACACGTTCTCGCTGAACATCCTCGCAACCACATTCCTGTTCGCCGGCTTGGCGAGTGCGTGGAACCTGATCGGGGGCTATGGCGGCCAGTTCTCACTAGGGCACAGCGTATTCTTCGCCGTCGGCGCCTACACCACGGCCGATCTCTACCTCGGCGAGGGGATCACCCCCTGGCTCGGTCTAGTGCCAGCCGCAGTCTTGGCGGCGCTTGTCGCAACTCTCGTCTCCTGGCCGGTGTTCCGGTTGCGTGGACCGTTCTTCGCCATCGCCACCATGGCCTCCACGGAAGTCGCACTCGCCCTGGCCAACTACTTCGACGGCGTCACCGGCGGCACGCGCGGGCTCTCTATCCCGTTCCGCCTCGGCGCGCTCAACATGATCTTTCGCAGCCGCCTGTCATACACCGAACTGATGCTCGGCTTTACCGCGCTCTGCCTGCTGGTAGTGCTGGCCGTCACCCGCTCGCGGTTGGGCTACTACCTGCAAGCGGTGCGCGACAACGAGTCTGCGGCCAATGCTTCCGGCATCGACGTCACCCGCACCAAGCTCGCCGGCATGGCGGTGAGCGCGGCGCTCACCGGGATCGGCGGCGGCCTGTTCATCATGTCCGTTCGAACCGCCGACCCGGCGTCCCTGCTATCGCTGTTCGACTTCGGCGTGAAATTCGCCCTCATCGCCCTGATCGGCGGCCTCGGCACCGTCTACGGCCCGGTGCTCGGCGCGCTGCTGGTCATACCGCTGGAAAACTGGCTGCGCGCGACGCTGGGCGGCATGGCACCGGGGCTGTCGGTAGCCGTGCTTGGGGCCATCCTGATTCTTGCCTCACTGTTCCTGAAACGCGGCATCGTCGGTGCGCTCACGCAAGCCACCCAGCGCTGGAGGCGGGTGTGACGGGCGCACTTTCCGTGCAAGGCGTCTCGAAGCGGTTCGGCGGCCTGTTGGCGGTGAACGACGTCAGCTTCGAGGTAGCGCCCGGCGAGATCGTCAGCATCATCGGCCCCAACGGCGCCGGCAAGACCACGCTGTTCAATCTACTGACGGGGCAACTCGTGCCGAGCACCGGCCGCGTCGCGCTCGATGGCCAGGATGTGGGTGCACTGCCACCGAACCGCCGGGCCAGTCTTGGCTTCGGACGTACCTTCCAGATCTCGCAGACGCTGACCTCGCTGACCACGCTGGAGAACGCGATGGTCGGAGCATTCCTGCATCACCGCCGCATCCCGGACGCCTCGCGCCGAGCCGCCGCAGTGCTGGACCTGGTCGGGCTCGGCCCACGCGCCGGCGTGCAGGCGGGCGTGCTGACGCTCAGCGAACGCCGACGGCTGGAGGTGGCGCGTGCGCTCGCTCTCGAACCCAAGATCATGCTGTTGGACGAGGTAATGGCCGGGCTAAATCCGACCGAAATCCAGGACGTCGCGTCACTCGTCCAAAGGCTGAACCGCGAAGGCCACACCTTCCTGGTGATCGAGCACAACCTGAAAGTCGTGCGGCAATTCTCCAACCGGGTGATCGTGCTGGAGCGCGGCGCGAAACTGGCGGAGGGCTCGGCCGAAGACGTGCTGGCCAACCCGGCCGTCGTCGCGGCCTATATCGGTGCGGGGCGACGGCAGTGACGCTGCTCGCAGTGGACGCCGTTACCGCCGGGTATGGCGACGCGACGGTGTTGTGGGACGTCAGCATCGCCGTGCAGCCGGGCGAGATCGTCGCCGTGGTCGGTGCGAATGGTGCAGGCAAGTCCACGTTGCTCGCGGTCATCACCGGGCTGGTGCGATCGAAGTCCGGCAGTGTCAGCTTCAACGGTCGCGACATAACGCGGCGCGGCGCCCATCATCTGCCGGCCGACGGTCTGGCGCTGGTGCCGGAGGGTGGCCGGCTGTTTCCCTTCATGAGCGTGGAGGAGAACCTGCAACTCGGCGCCTACACGCGCGGGGCCAGGGCCCGGCTTCCCGAGCGGCTGGAGGAGGTGATGGCGCTGTTCCCGGTGCTGCGTGAGCGCCGGGCGCAGATGGCCGGCAAGCTCTCCGGCGGCGAGCGGCAGATGTGCGCCATCGCCCGCGCCCTGATGAGCGGCCCCACGCTGCTGATGCTGGACGAGCCCTCCGTCGGGCTTTCGCCGCTGATGGTGGAACGCGTGTTCGACATCGTGGAGCAGCTTGCACGCGAGCGAGGGCTGACCATCGTGCTGGTGGAGCAGAACGTGACGGAGGCGCTGCTGGTCGCAGATCGCGCCTATATCCTGGACCATGGCCGGATCGCCCAGGGTGGTCCGGCCGCGGCACTGCGCGAGGACAGCCTGATCCGAGAGACCTACATGGGCCTGTGACTGAATTGACGGGAGAGAGCCAATGAACAAGGCCGAAACAGTCGATGTCGTCGTGGTGGGAGCTGGCTTGGCCGGCCTGTATATGCTGCACCAGCTCCGCGCCAAGGGCTTTGCAACCCGCGTGCTCGAGGCCGGGTCGGGCGTAGGCGGTACCTGGTATTGGAACCGCTACCCCGGCGCACGCTGCGACGTGCAGAGCCTGGAATACTCCTATTCGTTCTCCAACGAACTGCAACAGGATTGGGAGTGGAGCGAGCGCTACGCCACGCAGCCGGAGATCCTGCGCTATATCAACCACGTCGCCGACCGGTTCGACCTGCGCCGCGACATCCAGTTCAACACGCGCGTCGAAGCCATGACATTCGACGAGGACCATGGCGAGTGGACCGTCGGCACCGACACCGGCGAGGTGATCCGGTCGCAATTCTGCGTCATGGCGTCCGGCTGCCTGTCCGCCGCCCGCGCGCCTGACATCGCCGGCTTGGCCAGCTTCAAGGGCGCCGTCTACCACACTGGCCAGTGGCCGCACGAGGCCGTGGACTTCACCGGGCAGCGCGTCGGGCTGATCGGCACCGGCTCCTCCGGCATCCAAACCACGCCGGTGGTGGCGGAGCAGGCGGCCGAGCTCGTCGTGTTCCAGCGCACGCCGAATTTCAGCATCCCCGCCCGCAACGGCACCTCCGACCCCGAGGAGGTCCGGTCGTGGAAGCAGCGCTATCCCGAGTTGCGCGACAAGGCGAGGGAGACACCGGCGGGCATCTTGTATGACTATACCGACATCCGCGCCGCCGAAGTGCCGGAGGACGAGCGGACCCGGCACTACGAGCACCGCTGGGCACGGGGCGGCACGAACTTCATGCGCTCCTACCTCGACCTGTTGATCGACAAGCGCGCCAACGATACGGCGGCCGATTTCGTACGCGGCAAGATCAGCGCCATCGTGAAGGACCCGCGCACCGCCGCGATGCTGTCGCCGCACAACCACCCGATCGGCACCAAGCGCATCTGCGTGGACGATCTGTACTACCACACGTTCAACCGCGAGAACGTCCGCCTGGTGGATATCCGCGCAACCCCGATCGAGGCGATCACCGAGAGCGGTCTGCGCACCAGCGAGGAGGAGTTCCGCTTCGACAGCATCATCCTCGCCACGGGCTTCGACGCGATGACGGGGCCGCTGTTGCGGATCGCGATCACCGGGCGGGATGGGTATCGCCTGGCCGATGCCTGGGAAGCTGGACCGCGCAGTTATCTCGGGTTGATGGTGGCCGGCTTCCCCAATTTGTTCACCATCACCGGGCCGGGCAGCCCCTCGGTGCTGACCAACATGATCGTCAGTATCGAGCAGCATGTGGAGTGGATCGCCGAATGCCTCACCGCCTTGCGGGGCAGTGGAACGCGCATCATGGAGGCCGACCTTGCGGCGCAGGACGCATGGGTGGCGCACGTAAACGAGGTCGCTGACCGCACATTGTTTCCACAAGCCAACTCCTGGTACATGGGCGCCAACGTGCCGGGCAAACCGCGCGTCTTCATGCCCTATGTCGGCGGGTTCGCGAACTACCGGCGCAAATGCGCGGAGGTGGCGGCACAGGGCTACGACGGCTTCCGGCTTTCCCCGGTCGCGCGCCAAGTCTCGGCGGCCTGAGATGGGACGGCTCGACGGCAAGGTGGCCGTGATAACGGGGGCCGCGAACGGCATCGGCGCCGCTGCGGCTCGCCGCTTCATCGCCGAGGGCGCGCGCGTGCTCCTGGTGGACCTCGACGCGACGGCGCTCGCAGCCACCGCGGCGCCGTTCGGTGAGGCGGCCGCCATCCTGGCCGGCAACGTGTCGGAGGAGGCGACGGCAACCGCCTATGTCGCCGAAGCCCTGCGGCGGTTCGGCCGGCTGGATATCGCCCTGCTGAACGCTGGCATCGAGGGCGAGGTCGCCGCCATCCCCGAACTCCCGATCGAGGTGTTCGACCGGGTGATGGCTGTGAACGTGCGCGGTGTATGGCTGGGTTTGGCGGCGCTGATGCCCGTCATGCAGGACGGTGGTGGCGGCAGCATCGTGATCACGTCGTCCACCGCTGGGCTGCGCGCAACGCCTCGGCTCGCGGCCTACATCACGAGCAAGCATGCCGTGGTCGGCCTAATGCGATCGGCCGCCCTGGAAGGCGCACCCCTTAAGATCCGCGTCAACTGCGTCAATCCGGGGCCGGTAGAAACCCGCATGATCCAGGCGCTCGATGCCAGCATGTCGCCCGGCGCGGATGCTAGCAAGCGGTCCCGCCGGGTGCCGCTCGGGCGCTACGCGGCGGTGGAGGAGATCGCTTCGTTGATGCTGTTCCTGGCTAGCGACGAGTCCGGCTTCTGCACAGGAGGAACCTACGTCGCCGATGGCGGGCTGCTGAGTGGCAGCGCCGGGTAGCCGGGCAAGAATAGGGCAAATGCCCCGAATGGGAGAACGACCTTGAACACCAATGTTCCGCCGCTGAGCCGCCGGGCTGTCCTGGGCGCGGCGGCTTCGATAGCTGTGATCCCTTTACACAACGCCTTGGCCCAGGGATCCGCACCCGTGAAGATCGGCGTGCTGACCGATCTTTCGGGCATCATGATGGACTATTCCGGCGCCGGTACCGTCGGCGCGGTGACCATGGCGGTGGAGGATTTCGGCGGCAAAGTCGGCGACCGGCCGATCGAGGTGTTGAAGGCCGACCACATGAACAAGCCCGATGTCGGCTCCGCGATCGCACGGCAATGGTACGACGGCGGCGTCACCGCGATCTTTGACATCGGCTCCTCGGCTGTCGCTTTACCGGTGCAAACCCTCGCGCGGGAGAAGAACCAGCTCGTCGTGTTCACCAGTTCCGCCAGTGCGGATCTGACTGGCAGCGCCTGCTCGCCGAACGGCATCCACTGGACGTTCAACAACTATTCGCAGGCCCTTGGCGCCGTCCGCTATCAGAGTGAGCACGGCGCCAAGACCTGGTATTTCCTCAGCATCGATTACGCATATGGCCGCGCCGTGCAACGCGACACCACGGCGATGATCGAGGCGGCCGGAGGACGGGTGCTCGGTACGACGCTGCACGGTTTCGACACGTCGGATTTCTCCTCCTCCATCCTGGCGGCGCAGGCGTCCAAGGCCGACGTGATCGCGCTGGCCACGACCACGGCCCACGCGGTCAACCTGGTGAAGCAGGCAGACGAATTCGGCATCCGAGCCTCGGGGCAGAAACTGGCGCCACTGAGCATCACCCTGCACGACGTGAAGGCGATCGGGCTCGCCTCTGCGCAGGGCATGATCGAGACCGCGCCGTATTACTGGGACCAGAACGACGTGACGCGGGCCTTCGCCGAACGCTACCGCAAGCGCATCGGCAAGATGCCCAACATGGCGCAGGCAAGCGCTTACGGGGCCGTCATGCACTATCTGAAGGCGGTGCAAGCCTGCGGCACGACCGCCACGGACCCGGTGATCGCCAAGATGAAGGCAACCCCGGTGAACGACTTCATGACCAAGGACGGCACGATCCGCGCCGACGGGCGGGTGATCCGCGACATGTACATCTTGCAGGTGAAGACGCCCGCCGAGTCGACCGGCGAGTGGGACCTGGAGAAGGTCGTGGGCACCATCCCCGGCAAGGAGGCGTTCCAGCCGCCCAGCCCCGACTGCTTCCTCAACAAAGCGTGACTTAGGAGCCGCCTCATGGATGCCTGGGCCGTCGTCGAGAATGGCAAGCCGCTCGCGAAGATCGAGAAGCCAACACCCGAACCGACCGGGACGGAGATCCTGATCGAGGTGACGCATTGCGGCGTCTGCCACTCCGACCTGCATTTCTGGGAGGGCTTCTACGAGCTAGGCGGCGGCAAGCGCATGATGCTGAGCGAGCGCGGCGTCACCCTGCCCCGCGCCATCGGCCACGAGATATTGGGCCGGGTCGCCAAGCTCGGGCCGGATGCGGAGGGCGTGGCGGTGGGCGACCGGCGGATCGTGTATCCCTGGCTCGGCTGTGGCCTGTGCGCCCGGTGTCGGGCCGGCGAGGATAACATGTGCCTGAAGCAGCGCAGCCTGGGCGTGCTGCAGGATGGCGGGTTCGCCTCCCACGTCGTGGTGCCGCATTCGCGTTACCTGGTGGACCCCGGCGACGTGGACCCGGCGGTCGCGGCCACCTTCGGCTGCTCCGGCATCACCGTGCTCAGCGCCATCCGCAAAGCCATGCCGCTGGAGCCGAACGAGCCGATCGTGCTGGTGGGGGCCGGCGGGCTGGGTCTGTCCGCCATCGCCATGCTGCGTGCGTTAGGCCACGAGGCGATCATCAGCATCGATCTTAGCCCCGAGAAGCGGGCGGCGGCCAGTCAGGCGGGTGCGACCGCCGTAGTGGATGGCACGGCGGCCGACGTGCCGCAGGCGATTATGGCCGCGGCGGGCGGCCCGGTGATGGCGGTGCTGGACTTCGTCAACGGCTCCGCCACGGCGCAGTGGGCGATGGCGGCGCTGGCCAAGGGCGGCAAGATGATCCAGGTCGGCGTGTTCGGCGGCGAGCTGAACCTGTCGCTGATCGGGCTGATCTTCCGCGCCACCACCATCATGGGCAGCAACACCGGCAACCCGGCCGACCTGCGCGAGGTGGCCCGCCTGGCACGCGAGGGCAAGCTGGCGCCGATCCCGATCACCACCCTGCCCCGGGATGAGGCGAATGCCGCGCTCATGCGGCTCCGCGACGGCCGAGTGACGGGGCGGCTGGTGCTGACCGCCGAGGCCGCCTGACCCAGGTGGTTGCGTGCTGACACGATAGCTGCTCCCTGGCGTGCTGAAGGGAGACCGAAGGCGATGCTCCGGATAATGCTTGCGCTGGCCCTGGTGCTCTCTTCGTGTGCGGCGCCGGGCCCAACGCCGGCGGACATCGCCGCCGACCGGTCGACGAGGCCACTCGATCACATGGATCAGCGGGCTGGCTTGTCCCTCACCTCGGCCTATGACGGCTTCTATGTCGGCACCTGGACGCCCGGCCCGTGCGCCGGCGCGGTGTCTGTGACCCGCACCCTGCAAGTGGAAACGCTGCTGGCCAGTTCGGGCGTGAACTATCCGTTGCGCGGCACGGTGCAGCCGGACGGGACAGCGTCTCTCGCCTATGGCAAGGCCGCCCTGATCGGCCAAATCGGTGCCGACGGCGTGTTCCGCGGCAAGGCCAACACGGGCAAGGCCTGCACCTGGGACGTGTCCATGAGCCGGCAACCGCCGATCGCCTCGGCCGCTTCGACGGATACGGCGTTGCCCGCGGCCGTGGTGAACCAGGACGAAGTGCCGCAATCGCCCGGCGCGGCGGCCCGCTCGGTTGGTCCCCCACCGGCGGCCTCCTCCCGAGATTAAGGCAGCGAGCGTAACCTGAGGTTAACTTTCGTCTGCTACCAAGAGGCTCGTCCCGGGAAGCAGGAATCGATGAAAGCGACCGAACCCTGCCCCGATCTCCCCGATCGCTGCGAGTTGCAGCACGAGGCGTTTACCAGCCTGGGTGACGTTCGCTTCCGGCGATCCTCCACGGACGGTCTGCCCATGATGGCCCTGCAAATGGGCGAGCGCGAGGCCCAGTTCTCACTGGAGGCACTCCGGCGGGAATATGCCATCGGCAAGGACACGGCGGACGGCCGCATGCTGGATTTGATCAGCTCGGCGCTCGATTACGTCTCGTCGTTGCAGCCCGGCGACCGCCTGCCGTCCGAAGTCCGCACCGGGGAGGCCAGTTGGAAACCGAGCCCTGATCATGTCCGCCTCGCCACGTCGCGTCTCAGGCTGAGGGTATGCCAATGGCAGATTCCCAGCGGCGCATGGGCCAAGACGTCGCGCGACGAGGCGAACCTGCTCCGGCTGTCCGACGACCCGGTGTTGCGGGACGATTTCCGCACCGCCGCTATGCAGGCAGCCGCGCTACTCGGCCTGGCGAGTGGCGGCGATGTCATCCGTCTCGTCGAGGAGTTGGCCCGAGAGTTTTCCTATGTCGAAGCGCTGCGGGAGCGTTTGCTGGCACGCGTCGTGTCACTTCGCCGCCTGCTGGGCTCCCTGCTGCGAAACCGCAATCGCGCCGTTGTAGCCTATGATCCGCTGCCTCAGGTGCATCGGTTGATGGTGATCGCGACCAAGCAGATTTCGAGTCGGTTCCAGGATGTGGATGCGCAGACCTCGGATATCGCGGATTTGCTTCGCGATGTGGAAACACACCGTCGCTTCATCCGTACCAACCGTGACTGGCTGTATCGCAATCAGCGGGTGTGGGAGCCGATGCTGGACCGCTGGAGCCACGTCCCGAACATCGGCGATATCGGCCCGTTGCTGACCGAGACGTATCATTTCCTGGCACTGCGCTTCATGCCGGCCACGTCGTGGCAGCGCCCTAGACGTGACCGGACCCGTGGGCCCGCTCTGTCCGCGATGGCTTGGTGACGCTCACGTAGCCGGCACAGGGCCTCGCATAGACCACCAAGCGTTGTAAGCTCGTTGCAAACGGGAGACGCCGCCCATGCCTGCCCTGCATCCAGACGCCGAACGCCTGCTGAACGTGATCCGCGCCGCTGGACGCCCGGCGTTCGAAACTCTCTCGCCAGCCGAGGCGCGGCAAGCCTACAGCGCCGGCCGCCAAGTCCTGCAACTACCACCGGAGGACGTGGCAGAGAGGCGCGACCTGCTGATCGAGGGCCCCGCCGGACCGATGAAGGCGCGGCTGTATCGCGGCGCCGGCACTTCGGAGGGCGTCCTGCCAGGCCTGTTGTACCTGCACGGTGGTGGCTGGGTGATCGGCGATTTGGACAGCCATGAAGGCGTATGCCGGCGGCTTGCCAACCTGGCACGCTGCCGGGTGCTGGCCTTGGATTACCGGCTGGCACCCGAGCACCCGTTCCCCGCCGCAGTGGACGATAGCGCGGCCGCACTCACTTGGATGGCCGAACACGCCGCCGAGATCGGGATCGATCCTAACCGCCTTGCCGTAGGGGGTGACAGCGCCGGCGGCAACTTGGCCGCGGTGCTAGCATTGATGGGACGCGACGGCACCGTCCCCGCGACGACGTTCCAGATGCTGCTCTACCCCGTGGTCGATATGGCCATGAACACCGGCTCCTACAAACGGATGACGGAGGGCGTGCCGCTGACGGCGTCCTCCATGCGGTGGTTCATCGACCACTATGCCGCCGAGTCACAGCGTATGGATTGGCGCGCCGCCCCCATCCGGGCCGTCAGCCTGGCCGGAACGCCGCCTGCTTTCGTGCTGACGGTGGGCCATGACCCGCTCGCCGACGAAGGACGCGCCTATGCCGCGCGATTGGAGGCGGAAGGCGTGCGGGTGGCCGCGATGCATCTGTCCGACCAGCTCCACGGCATGCTCACGATGAACCGCATCATCACGGCGGGTGATGCCCTGCTGCAGTATGCGGCCCAGACCCTACGCGACGTCTGGCGCTCGTAACCCACCCCAGATCCTCCCCCATTCTTCACGGGTGAGGTGGCGACGCAGCCGACGGAGGGGGCGCCGCCAACGCACCGTGCTCCCGCTTCGCAGGCGAGAAACGAGCCCGCGACAGGCTTGCACTCCGCCCCAACCCGGCGTGGAGTGCGCCGCATGACCGACCTTATCGACACCCTGCTCGGCCCCCGCGTCGCTGCCTTGCGCGCGGCCCGGCCGGATTTCGTCCGCTACACCCAGGGCAGCTACGACGCCATGGTCGCGCCGCCCAGCCCCGAGGGACTGACCGCCTCCGAACGCGCGCTCGCCGCCCATCGCACCGCCGAACTGTCCGGGCACCAGGCGTTGACGGCACATTATGCGAGTCTCCCCACATCGTCAGGCCCACGCGACGCAGCCATCCTGCGCCACGCCGAACTCCTGGCCACAAAACCGAATGAGGCGACCAAGGCGGACATCGAGGCTCTGCAAGCCGCCGGCCTATCCCCGACCGAAATCGTGACATTGTCCCAAATCGTGGCTTTCGTCGCTTACCAAACCCGGGTGGCCGCCGGGCTGGCGCTGCTCGGCGAGGAGGCGCAAGCGTGACCCGCTTCACCCTCGAGCCCGTGGAATGGACCTCGTGGCTACCGACCGTAGACCCGGCGACCGCCACCCCCGAGCAGAACGCCGCCCTGGACAAAAGCCCTCCGCAAGCCCGCGTGTCGCCGTATTTCCTGACCTTGGCGCACGACGTCGCCGCGCTCGACCAGCGTTCGCCACTGTTCAACGCCGTGATGTATGCGCCTCGCGGGCTACGCCGATCCGACCGCGAGCTCGCCACGGTCGTGGTGTCGATCATCAACGGCTGCGTATATTGCTCCAGCGTCCACGCCCGCCGCTTTGCCGAGTTGACCAAGCAGCCGGAGATCATCCAGCGCCTGTACGACGAGGGGCTGGACACCAAGCTGGAACCGCGCCTGCGCGCCATCGTGGATTTCGCCGCCAAGCTGACCCGGCGACCCGACGGGATGGTTCCGGCCGACCTGCTACCCCTGCGCGAAGCCGGGTTGGACGATGCCGATATCCACGATTTGATCCATGCCGTCGCGATGTTCGCCAACGCCAACCGGCTGATGCAAACGCTCGGTGAGCCAGTGCTGCCCTGACCTGGG
>CAXTWC010000069.1:0-25155 GCA_964247805.1 uncultured Acetobacteraceae bacterium
TCGCGGAAGATCGTGCCGTCGAGGATGTTGCGGATCGTGCCGTTCGGGCTGCGCCACATCTTCTTGAGCTTGAACTCCTCGACGCGAGCCTCGTCTGGCGTAATTGTTGCACATTTCACGCCAACGCCGAACTCTTTAGTGGCATTAGCAGCATCGATCGTCACCTGGTCGTCGGTCTTGTCACGATACTCCATCCCGAGATCGTAGTAGCGCAAGTCGATGTCGAGATACGGAAGGATCAGCTTGTCTTTGATGAAGCCCCAGATGATTCGGGTCATCTCATCTCCGTCCATCTCGACGACGGGGGTCTTCACCTTGATCTTGGCCATTGTCTTCCTCGGGATCACTGCAGGGGTCCCCCGGAACGGTGGGGGCGGCGGACCATCGCACCCAGGCATCCCATGAGCAAGTCACGCGTCGCGAACGGAGCAAATCATGCGACATGCGTGAGCTCTCTCGCTTTTGTGATCGTTTAAACGGTTATTAGCACCGGGAAAGGGCGAAGTGGTACGAACAGGCAAGGCTGGTCCCATCAAGCTTGGTGCGCTGAAGGTCTCCATTGTTGCCCTGGCAGTGGTCCTCGCCCTGGTTGCATGGATGGCCGTCCTGATCGTCACCGATGTGGATCAGGACCAGCAACTTCGACAGGCCGAATCCCGCGCCAGTAACCTGGCATTGGTGTTCGAGGAGCAGATCTACCGCCAGGTGCTTTCGATCGATCAAACCCTGCGCGTGCTCAAGCTGGATTGGGAGCGGGATCCGAACGGCTTCGATCTGAACTCCATCGGCCGGCGCGCCGGGACGCTGTCGGACATCATATCGCAACTGGTGCTGACCGACATGCACGGCCACGTCGTCGCGAGCACCAAGCGCGACATGACGGACACGGACCTTTCCTCCCGCCGATTTTTCATGGCGCATCGCGGGAGCGACAGCCTGGGCTTCCTCACCACGGGGCCGTTCCAGTCGAACGGCGAGTGGTTCCTGAACATCTCGCGCCGGCTGGATTACGCGCGCTCCGTGTTTGCCGGGGTGATCGTTGCCAGTTACGACCTGAATGCGCTGATGCGGGACATGTCCCAGGCGGATCTAGGGCCGCGCGGCATCATCATGCTGGTCGGACGGGACGGGCTGGTGCGGGCAATCTCCCTCCGCGGCGTGCAGGATCCGGGTAGCAATATCAGCAATTCTGCCCTGTATCAGGCGATGTTCAACGCCGACACCTCGTCCTGGACGGGGCAGTCCGGCGCGGACAAAGATGTACGGGTGCACGCCTGGCGCCCCATCCCAGGCCAGGACATGACGCTGGTCGTCGGCTTGGACCGGGCTGGAGCGTTGGCGCCGTCCGAGGTTCGCCGGCGCCAGGCCCTGCTCGGTGCCACCGCGGTGACCTTGCTCGTGCTGGTTTTGGCGCTCGCTGTCGGGACCATGATCTCCGCCGCGGCCGCGCGCGAACAACGCCTGGCCGATGACCGCGCCGTACTGGAGGCGGCCAACCTGCAACTTGCCCGGGCCCGCGAGCGCGCGGACGAGAAAAGCTTGCAGCTTGGGATGACGCTGGCCGGCATGTCGGACGGCATTTCCATGTTCAACGCCGAACAGCGGCTCGTGCAGTGGAACGCGCAATGCGTGACCCTGCTGGGCCTGCCGCCGGACGCGTTGAAGGTCGGCATGTCGATGGAGGACATCATCCGCGCGCAGGCGCGGGCGGGCGAGTTCGGCCCGGTCGACGTCGAGAGCGAGGTCGCCGTCCAAATGGCGCAAGTCTACCGGCGGGACTGGCCCGCCATTTCCACCGGCGTCCGCCCAAACGGGATGGTGATCGAGCTGCGCCGGACCCGGCTGCCCGATGGCGGCTGGGTGACGCTGTACAGCGACATCACCGCCCGTAAACAGGCCGAAGACGCGCAGGCCCGTGCCCGTGAGCTGGCCGAGGTGGCTGCGCAGGAGAAATCGCGCTTCGTCGCCATCGTGAGTCACGAAATTCGAACCCCGCTCAACGTTGCGCTCAACTCGCTCGGACTGTTGGACCAGTCCAGTTTGACACCGGCCCAGCGCCAGTTGGTGGAAAGCGGGCTGATGGCTGGCGAAGCCCTGCTCGGACTGTTGAACGATATCCTCGACCTTTCGCGCATGCAGGTCGGCCGGCTGCAGCTACGCCCCGCCCCCTTTATGCTGCGTCCCCTGTTGGAGGGCGTGGTCGACCTGTTCCGCTACCAAGCGGAGGAGCGCGGGGTCGAGTTGTCCGTCCACCTGGCACCTGGCGTGCCGGAGCGGCTGATGACGGATGCCGGGCGGTTGCGCCAAGCGCTGATGAACCTGGTCAACAACGCCGCCAAATTCGCCGAACCGGGTCCTGCTTCGATCCAGGTCAGCCTGGCGAGCTTGGACGCAGAGCCCGTAATACGCTTCGCCGTCCGGGATTGCGGGCCGGAAATCCCGGACCTCGACCGCGCCCGGCTGTTCCGCCCGTTCTCCCAGCTCGAACGGCAAGGCAGCGGCGGGACAGGCCTGGGTCTCGCGATTTGCCAGTTGCTCGCCAACCTGCTGGGTGGCCAGATCGGCTGCGATCGAACCGATTATGGTGGCAAGGAGTTCTGGCTGACCCTGCCGACCGACGTGTTGGACGTGCCTGCCGACTGGACCCCCAAGCTCGTTTCCAAGCTGGTGCCGGACTGGCTGCCCCGTACCCGGGTTCTGCTGGTGGAGGACGTTCCGGCCAACCAGATGATCATTGCCACCGTGCTCCGGCGCGAGGGCCACATGGTGGATGTCGCCGGGTCCGGCTTGGAAGCCTTGGCGAAGGTCGCCACCAACGCCTACGACATCGTGTTCCTGGACATCTTCATGCCGGGTATCGACGGGTTGGAGACGGCCCGGCGCATCCGGGCGCTACCGGGCCAGATCGTGGGACTGCCGATCGTGGCGCTGACGGCCAATGTGTCCGGGCTGGACCGGGCGGACTACATCGAGGCCGGCATGGATGACCTGGTCCCCAAGCCGGTCGAAAAGGCCACGCTGCTGGCCGCCATCGCGCGGCATGTCTGGGCGGGTCGCCGGGTGGGTCCCTCCGTCCCGCTGCGCGTCGCGGAGCCGACGCCCGCTTTGGCTGCCTCGCGGCCGTCCGATGCAGTCGACGTGGTACGCCTCACATCGTGGCGCACAGGCCTACCAGCGCAGGTCTGCGACGCGCTGTTCGCCGACTGCATTCGCCAACTGCGTAATATGCTGCCCGAGCTGCGTACCTCGCTGGATGATTGCGACCGCCCGGCTTTGAAGCGGGTGACGCACGCGATGATGGGGGTGGCGGGCAATTACGGCCTCGCTGCCCTGGAGACCTCGGTTCGCGCGCTTGGAGTCAAGTCGCCGGACACACTGGACGCCGAATTCGAGACGAACGCCGTGGAGGCGGAGATCGATCGTGCCGAGGACGCTGTCCGGCGTTTGCCGCAGGCGCAAGCGGCCTGAGCCTTGTTGGACTCGGGATTTTGCGACCACAATGCGTCGATGATGCCCCGTGTCTACCTCGCTGGTCCCGACGTGTTCCTGCCCGACCCGGCAGCGCGGGCGGAGGTTCTGAAGCACATTTGCGCCCGTCACGGCCTAGCAGGCATCTCACCGCTGGACTTGCTGCCTGGGGAGGATCCGGCCGCCCCGTTGCGCGATGCGTATACCATCGCCCGGCGGAACGAGGCCCATATTCGGCGTTCCGACGCTTTGATTGCGAACCTGACGCCGTTTCGCGGGCCGGGCGCCGATCCCGGGACGGTTTACGAGATCGGCTTTGGCCGGGCACTGGGCCGTCCCGTTTTCGGCTATGCGACGGCTGCATCGGACTACGCCACCCGGGTCCGCGCGATGCCGGGCAGCGGCATGCACCGGGATGCCGAGGGGCTGGAGATCGAAGATTTCGGGCTATTCGAGAATCTGATGATCAGTTGCGGCATCGAGCAAAGTGGCGGCTTCATTTTGGCCGAGGCAGCGGCCGAGCCCTGGGCCGATCTGTCGGTGTTCGAACGTTGCGTCAGCCGCGCCGCCGTCGCTCTGCGCCAGGCGCTGCAACCCGCCTGAACGGGTCATCGCCCTGTTCTCCCTCGGGAGAGGGCTTATCAGCGTTGGCTATGACCGATCGCTCATCAGCCCGCGCAAACTTCGTTCACGGTGACCACCCGCCAGCCTTCTGCCTGACGCTCCAGGCGGGTGAGCGAGAGATTCTGCACCGATAAATGCAGGGCGTTATCCGCCTTGATGCCGATCGCATGCGCCACAGCTGCCCGGATCGCGCCGCCGTGGCTGACCACCACCACATCGCGACCGGCGTGTTGGGCCGCCAACCGCTCCATGGCCCGGCCCACGCGCACGATCACATTCGCCATGCTCTCCCCTCCGGGAGGCATCTCTTCCCCGCTGAGCGGCCAGAACGCATGGGCTGGAAGTTGCAGCTTCGCCGGCAGATCCGCATGGGGCAGCCCGTGCCAATCACCCAGATCCTGCTCGATCAGCTCTGGCTCGACCGCTGGGCTCTGCGTGGGATACCCGGCGCGAAACAGCGCCTCGGCCGTCAGCGCCGTCCGTGACAGCGGGGTCACCACCCACGAGGCCGGGCGGGGAAGCCGGGCTGCCAAGGCGCGATACATTGGCACTTCAGCCACCAGCGCGTCCGGGCAGAGCGGCACGTCCATCGTGCCGTACAGCATCGCGCGGGCATTTTCCGCCACGAGGGCGTGACGGATCAGCCAGAACCGGGTCGCGTCCATCTACTCTCCGATATTCAACAGGGCGCCGCCTTGGCGCGCGTGGCGGAACTGCCCGGCGAACACCCACAGGGCTGCTACCATCCAGATGACGTTCAGGCCGAATGCCCAGGCCAAGTGGTCCCACCGGATCACTCCGTCGGCCAGCGCCGCCCGCATGCCCTCGAACACGTGGGCGGATGGCAGGGCCCATGCGATCGGCCGGATGGCGGCGGGCAGGACGGCCACCGGGTAGAACACGGCGGAGAACGGCGTCAACCCGAACAGCACCGACCAAGCCAGCGCCTCCGCCCCGGCGCCGTGGCGCAGGATCAGGGAGAGCACGCCGAGCGATACCCACCAGCCCATGATCATCAGGTTGGCGAAGAACAGCACCACGACGGGGCCCATCGCGAACAGGTCGAACGCATACAGCAGCCAGGCCAACAGGATCGCGGGCAGGACGCCGGTGAACATCCGCATGGCCGACACGCAGACCAGCGCCGCCAGCATTTCCCACGGCCGCAGCGGGCTGACGAAGACATGGGCCAGGTTGCGCGACCAGATTTCCTCGAGGAAGGAAATGGCGACGCCCATCTGACTGCGCAGCGCCACCTCCCACAGCAGCACCCCGCCCAGCAGCGCACCCGCCGCGACAGCCACCGGGGCACCGGCGCGCCCGGCGATGAACGAAGCGGTAAAGCCCCAGATCAGCATTTGCAGCGCCGGCCAATATGCCAGCTCCAGCAGCCGCGGCCACGAGCGGCGGTAGAGTGCCAAATGGCGGTAGATCAGTCCCCAGATGCGGCGAGGCGAACCGTTCATCGTCATGCCGCGCGGCGCCGGTCGCGCGCGATATCGAGGAACACAGCTTCCAGATCGTCCCGGCCGTAGCGCGTCAGCAACTCGGCCGGAGTGCCGCGGTCCACGGCACGGCCTTGCTTGAGCATCAGCACGTCCGAGCACAGCCGCTCCACCTCCGCCATGTTGTGGCTGGCCAGCAGAATGGTGCAGCCGCTCGCCGCCTGGTAACGCTCCAGCCAGCTCCGCACCCAATCGCCGGTGTCGGGGTCCAGGCTTGCCGTCGGCTCGTCCAGCAGCAGGACGTCGGGGCGGTTGATCAGCGATTTCGCCAGCGCCACCCGCGTCTTCTGCCCGGCGGACAGCTGGCCGGCAGGGCGGTGCAGGAATGGCCCGAGTTCCAGCTCGTCCGACAGCTCGGTGATGCGGCGTTCGAGCTTGGGCACGCCATACAGATGACCGTACATCCGCAGGTTCTCGGCCACGGATAGCCGGGAGGGCAGGGCCACGTAGGGCGAGGAAAAGTTCATCCGCGCGAGGGCGGCGAACCGGTCACGCGCCATGTCGCGACCGAGGACGGTGATCGTGCCGGCGGACGGGATGAGCAAACCGAGCAGCATCGCGATCGTCGTCGTCTTGCCGGCGCCGTTGCCGCCCAATAGCCCAATCGTGGCGCCAGGCCCGACGCTAAATGACAAGCCGTCCACGGCCGTGACTGCGCCGTAGCGCTTGGTCAGCCCCTCAACCCGAATTGCGTCCATGGGGCAGGGATTAAGCCGGCAGCCGTCCCTCACACAAGGGCGGCTTGGTTGGCGGCAGTGCCTGCGAACAGGCGGACCCCCTTGTCCAAGCCCCACTCGATGGCGGAGGGGTCGCATCCGGTCAGCAGCAGGCACTCGGGCAGCAACTGCGCGAACACATCGGCCTCGCGCCCAGGCAACGATGCGGACCAGGGCGTTGCGACGTAATCGAAGTCCAAGGTCGCCGGCGCCATCACCCCGAGCAGATCGGCGGTGTCGGTCCGCAGCAGCAGCCGGTAGCCGCGGGTGCGGGCGAAACCGATGGCGAAGCGGGCCGAATGGGCGTCCGCCACGATGTCGGCCGGTGAGAACGCCACGACGATGCGGCCCCGCAGGCAGGCTGGGAGCGCCGTGTCGAAGCGGAGGAAGTCGGGGCTGAGCAGGCTTGCGACGTTCAGGCTGAATGCAAACGGTCCGGCAGCCGCCAATTCTCCAGGGCTGGCGAGAAGCGCCAATACCCTGCGATCCAGCGTGCGGGTGAGCCGGCGAAACAACCACGGCTCTGCTTGCAGGTCGTAGCCTGGCGCCAGTTCCTCCGTCAGTTCGGCGATCGAGAGCGTGCGGTCTTCCCAGGCGAGCGCAATCCGTTTGCCATCCATTTGCCAGACGGACTCCCGTCGGGCGAAGCGGGATACGTCGGCCTGCGCCAAGCAGGCCTCCAGCAGGGTCAGGAACGACGGATCGAGCGGCGCGCCGGCAGTTGCGGACTCCACCGGTCGCGTGTCCTCGCCGAATGCCCCGAGCAGCAGGTCCCCCGTGTCGGGCAGGTCGTATAGGGAGATAAGGTCCGACAAAACTGGCCCTGTGACAGCCGGGTCGATGAGGAGGTGTTCCAGTTCGTCGATCACGTCGAGCAATTCGGCCTCCGCACCGCCCCGCCAGGACACCGCCAGGGAAGGGCCGGGCAGCTGGAACAGCTCGGCCCGGGGCAGTCGCAGCAAGGGCGCGAGCGCTGCCTCGGCCAGCCTCAAATGGTGGGGGCGGGTGAGGGCGGGTGGCAGCCGATCCACCCGCAGCAGCATGACTTGTCGGGCCACGCCTGCATTGGTGCAGTTGGCGACCAGCGCGGCCAGGCGGTCGAACCCGCCGCCGGTCACGCTGCGGCTTGATGTTGCGCGCGATCGTGATGCAGCGCCCCGCCCAGCAACCCCGTGTCGTTGCAGCCGTCTTGGCCGGCTTCGTCGGTGGCCGCAGCGCGGTCGATGCATTGCCGGAGCGAACACGCGCTCGAAAAGCGGCAGGTGCTGATCCGCTCGGCGGCGAGCATGGCATCCACGTGGCGGCCCTGGAACCGGGCGATACCGTGCGCCATGCCCCAGACCAGCGCCGCCTCGGTCTCCGCGTGACAAAGCACAATCCGGTCGGCCCCCAACCTTTCCAGCGCGCTGCTGAGACGCCTCGCGTCGCGTGCCGGCTGGATCGGGATCATCGCCGACCACGCCAGCTTCACCATGTCGGGCTGCAAGGAGGCCGGGTCGCAATGCAGCAAGGTGTGGTAATCGATTCCGTCCAGCACGACCTGGCAGTCTTCCGCTTGCAGCCGGTCGCGGATTTCGACGAAGCGGTGCACGTTGGCGATCGCCTCTACGAAGGGCAGCTCGATCCCGAGCCGAGTGCCGAACCGGCTTGCGGTTGCCTGGAGGGAGGCAAAGCCCGGCGACGACGCGAGTGACAGGGGCAGGTTGACGTTGAGCGCCGGCACTTGGGACAGGTCGGCCTGGGCGAGAACCTGCAGCATCCCTTGGTCGAGTTGGCCGGAGATGTAGCGGAATAGATATGGGTCAGCGCCACGGGGCACCCGCATGCCGATCCGAGCCTCCAGCGCCGGGAACGAGACGCTCAGCTCCTGAAAGAGGGGCGTTACCCGCCTGCCATCGATCCGCACGGCGGTTTGCCGGCGCACCAGGTCTCCATGTGGCGCCAGGGCCAAGGCCGCGCTGATCGCCGCCATCGCGCCGAGCGGCACCGGCGGATCCTCGGCCGGGCTGGCCTCCTCCGGCGAGCAGGCGAAATCGGCGCGGACGGACGTCGCATCGGCCGGCAGGGACCAGGCGCCGAGCAATTGTTGGTCTCCCGGTGCCTCGGGCCGGAACAGCGTCAGGAGCACGGCACCTAGGCTGGCCACCGCATCCGGCCCGGCGATCAGTACGAGATCGCCATTGCCGCATGTGAAGACCTGGCCGCCGGCTTGCCGGACCGTGTCGTCGAACAAGCAACGTGCGACGAGCCGGTGGTGCGGCTTCGCGCCGTCGTGCTGGAGGCGGGAGAGGAACAGGCGCAGCACCGAAGCCGGATGTCCGGACCGCATCACGCGGTCCAGGGCGCGTTGAGCGGGCGTTTCCAAGCTGGAGGTCCCCGACAACAGGATCCTGTTACCGGTCGCGCCGGCCCTTCCGACTCCTCCGCCTTCGCTTCCGGCCACCCTCGTTCTCCGCTCTCGCCCAATTACCTTGGCGCCCCTAGTATGGCCGGTGATGGTGAACCAAGACTTAAGACAGGACGCGCCGGGTTGGGTGGCGCCCGATGGGCGGGTTTACGCGATCGGCGACGTGCACGGCTGTGCCGGGCGGCTGGCCGACCTCCACAGGTTCATTGCAGCCGACCTACAGGCCAGCCCGGTGGGGCGTCCGTTGCTCGTGCATCTAGGCGACTACATAGACCGCGGGCGTGACTCGGCCAGCGTCGTTCGCATGCTTGCGTCGGGGCCACCGCTGCCGGGTGTGCCCACCGTCAACCTACGCGGCAACCACGAGCAGATGATGCTGGATGCACTGACGGGTGAGCCGGCAAGTGTGGCGCACTGGCTCGGCAACAACGCCGCCATTACCCTGCGGAGTTGGGGCACATCGGACCAGCGCCCCGTGGCCGAGTGGCGGAATGCGTTGACCCCGATCGACGATGCGTTCCTGAGAGGCCTGCCGCTGCACCATCAGGTCGATGGTTATGTGTTCGTCCACGCCGGCGTGCGCCCGGGCACCAGCCTCGTCCGGCAGACTGAGGAAGACATGCTTTGGATCCGGGAAGGCTTCCTGGACTGGGACGGCCCGTTCCTTCCGGAGCAGCCTGAAGTCGCCGTCGTCCATGGCCATACACCGGAGGCGCGACCCACCGTCGCGGGACAGCGGATCGGCATCGACACCGGGGCCGTCAAAGGCGGGCCGCTAACGTGCGCCGTGTTGGAGGGACGGACGGTCCGGTTCCTATTCGCCTGACAGGCGGGACGGCTTTTCAGCGGATACCCAGGACGTCCATCATGTTGTAGAGGCCCGGCGATCGCCCCGACAGCCAGATCGCCGCTTGCACAGCGCCGACCGCGAAGGCACGCCGATCGAACGCGCGGTGGGTGAGCGAGATGTGCTCGTCTCCCGCAGCGAACAGTAGGGTGTGCTCACCCACCACCTGCCCGCCACGCATGGCAGCGAACCCGATCGCGCCTTCGGGACGAGCGCCAGTGTGCCCGTCTCGACCGCTCACCATGACATCGGCCAGGTCAACGCCTCTCCCGCGGGCAACGGCGCGGCCTAACCCGATCGCGGTGCCCGACGGTGCGTCTACCTTCTGACGGTGGTGCATCTCGACGATCTCGGCGTCGTAGCGCTCGCCGGGGAGCGCCGCCGCCAATCGCTCGGCCATCGCGAGCACGATGTTGACGCCGGGCGCAAAGTTCGGGGCATAAACAATTGGAATTGCGGAAGACGCGTCCTTGACGGCTGCCTCATCCGAAGCCGTCAGGCCCGATGTTCCCAACACCCAGCCAACGCCTGCCCTCGCCAACAAGGCCGCGTGATCTGAAGCACTATGGGCGTGAGTGAAGTCGATTACGACGTCCGCGCCATCGATAACCTGATCCAGGGCTGTACCAGAGCGGGAGGACCCACCCGCATACGGAAGACCGGCGCGGTGTATCTCTGCCTCCAACAACCGCCCCATCCGACCGGTCGACCCGGCGATGGCAATACGCGGAGTCATTGTCGAAGAAGATTCGGCGGCACGGCGTCAACAGCGGATGGGGGGGACCTCCGCCGGTGCCGTGCCGCCGGCACTTGAGCCGCAGTGGATCGGGGGGGAAGCACCACGGTCACGACCTGATACGTCCCCCTCGCAACGAAGTTCCGCAGGTCACGACTTCCCGTCGAAGAAGGCGGCCACCTTGGCGAAGAATCCCTCACTCTCCGGGCTACCACTTTTGTGCCGCTCGGCTTCGGTTTCGAACTCTTCCAGCAACTCGCGCTGACGTTTGGTCAACTGTTGGGGTGTCTCGACGGCAACCTGAACGTACATGTCGCCCCGCGCGGCACTCCGGAGCACCGAAAAGCCCTTGCCCCGCAGGCGGAACTGATCCCCCGCTTGCGTCCCGGCCGTCACTTTCACTTTAGCGCGTGTGCCATCGATGACCGGCACCTCCACGTCGCCGCCGAGCGCCGCCTGCGTCATCCGCAACGGCACCCGGCAATAGACGTTCGCGCCGTCGCGCTGGAAGATGTCGTGTGGACGAATGGCGACGTGGACATACAGGTCGCCCGCCGGAGCCCCCGAAGCGCCGGCTTCGCCTTCGCCAGCCAGCCGGATGCGGACACCGTCCTCGACACCCGCCGGAATCGCCACAGACAGTGTGCGCTCACGCGGAACAGTGCCGGCGCCCTGGCAGACCCGGCAGGGATTGCGTACGATCCGCCCGGAGCCGCCGCATGTCGGGCAGGAGCGTTCGACCAGGAAGAAGCCCTGCTGCGCCCGCACCTTGCCCGCACCGCCGCAGGTCGAGCAGGTATCCCGTTCGGCTTGTTTGTTGGTCGAGCCAGTTCCGTTGCAAGCATCGCAGGTCACTCGGCTGGGGACGCGCAAATCGACCTTGGTCCCGGTAAAGGCGTCGGCAAGGTCGATCTCGACTTGAGCACGCAGATCAGACCCGGCGCGTGTCCGGGCACCACCAGCGCCGCGGCGGCCGCCCATGAACTCGCCGAACATCTGGTCGAAGATGTCGCCAAGGCCGCCTTCCTGGAAGCCGGCGCCGAAACCTGCTGCACCCCCGCCACCATTCTCGAAAGCGGCGTGGCCAAACCGGTCATAGGCAGCGCGCTTCTGCTCGTCCTTCAGGACGTCGTAGGCTTCGCTGATTTCCTTGAATTTGGCCTCGGCGGCCTTGTCACCCGGATTACGGTCGGGGTGATACTTCATGGCAAGCTTGCGATACGAGCGCTTCAGGTCGTCGGCTGAGGCTTCTCGGGCAACTTCCAGGAGCGCATAAAAGTCTTGCTTGGCCACAATTCGATCCCGATCGAGGAAGTTAGGGGCGCTGCCCCTGACCCCGCCGGGGCCAGTGGCCCCAGACCCCGAAAACTATATCAGATGAGAAACGGCCAGGGACAGCGTCCCTGGCCGCGCGTTATCAGGCGGACTTCTTGTGGTCGTCCACTTCCTCGAACTCGGCATCCACGACCTTTTCGCCGGGCTTGCCGGAGGCGGTCGCGTCCGGCGCGGGAGCCGCTTGCTCCGATTGCGCCTTGTACACCGCCTCGCCGATCTTCATCGCCGCTTGCGTCAGCCGCTCGGAGGCCGACTTCAGCGCCGCGGTGTCGGTGCCGTCCAGCGCGGACTTGGCAGCAGCCACAGCGGCTTCCGCCTCGCCCTTGTCCTGCGGCGGCAGCTTGTCGCCATGCTCCGACAGGTTCTTCTCAACCGAGTGCACCGTCGCCTCGAGTTGGTTGCGAGTCTCGACCTGCTCGCGCCGGGCCTTGTCCGACTCGGCGTTGGACTCGGCCTCGCGCACCATCTGCTGGATGTCCGCCTCGGACAAACCGCCGCTGGCCTGGATGCGGATCTGCTGCTCCTTGCCGGTGGCCTTGTCCTTGGCCTGCACCGACACGATGCCGTTGGCGTCGATGTCGAACGTCACCTCGATCTGCGGGACACCGCGTGGTGCCGGGGGAATGCCCTGCAGGTCGAACTGGCCGAGCATCTTGTTGTCGGCCGCCATCTCACGCTCGCCCTGGCTGACCTTGATCGTCACCGCACTCTGGTTATCGTCGGCGGTCGAGAAGGTCTGGCTCTTCTTGGTCGGGATCGTGGTGTTGCGGTCGATCAGGCGCGTGAACACGCCACCCAGCGTCTCGATGCCAAGGCTGAGCGGGGTCACGTCCAGCAGCAGCACGTCCTTGACGTCACCCTTCAGCACCGCGCCCTGGACCGCGGCGCCGATCGCGACGACCTCGTCCGGGTTCACGTTGCGGGCCGGCTCACGCCCGAAGAACTGCTTCACGATCTCGATGACCTTGGGCATGCGGGTCATGCCGCCGACCAGGATCACCTCCTCGATCTCGCCAGCCGAGACCGACGCATCCTTCAGCGCCGCGCGGCACGGGCCGAGCGTCCGCTGGATCAGGTCGTCGACCAGGCTCTCGAGCTTCGCCCGGCTCAGCTTCAGCACCAGGTGCTTCGGCCCGGTGGCGTCGGCGGTGATGAAGGGCAGGTTGATCTCGGTCTCCTTGGAGGAGGACAGCTCGATCTTGGCCTTCTCGGCGGCTTCCTTCAGGCGCTGCAGGGCGAGCTTGTCGGTGCGCAGGTTGATGCCCTGGTCCTTCTTGAACTCGTCGGCCAGGTAGTCGATCACGCGACCGTCGAAGTCCTCACCACCCAGGAAAGTGTCGCCGTTGGTGGACTTCACCTCGAACACACCGTCGCCGATCTCGAGCACCGAGATGTCGAACGTGCCACCGCCGAGGTCGTACACGGCGATCGTGCCGTGGTTCTTCTTGTCCATGCCGTAGGCCAGGGCGGCCGCCGTCGGCTCGTTGATGATGCGCAGCACGTCCAGCCCGGCAATCCGGCCGGCGTCCTTGGTGGCTTGGCGCTGGGCGTCGTTGAAGTAGGCGGGGACGGTGATGACGGCTTGATCGACCTTCTCGCCGAGATAGCTCTCCGCCGTTTCCTTCATCTTACCGAGGATAAAGGCGCTAATCTGGCCCGGCGCATACTTCTCGCCGCGTGCCTCGACCCACGCATCGCCGTTGTCGCCGCGGACGATGTCATAGGGCACGAGGCCCTTGTCCTTGCCCACCAACGGATCGTCGAACCGGCGGCCGATCAGGCGCTTCACGGCGAACAGGGTGTTGGTGGGGTTGGTCACGGCCTGGCGCTTGGCGCTCTGGCCGACGAGGCGCTCTCCGCTATCGGAGAACGCGACCATGGATGGGGTGGTGCGGGCGCCTTCGCTGTTCTCGATCACGCGGACATCCTTGCCCTCCATGATCGCAATGCACGAGTTAGTCGTGCCCAGGTCGATGCCGATGACCTTGCTCATTCAGAACTCCATTTCAGCGGTCCGCGACGGCCCGAAGCACCGCGTGGGACCCTTAGGGTGTGGTATGACGCCGGATGTATTGAGCCGGGTGCGGTGAAGCAAGGTGTGGTGGGGATTTTTCGCCGCTAATCCCAGCGCGCCTGTCATGTCTCGCCGATCAGTCCGGCAATATCTGACCGGTTGTTTCGCGTGCGAAGGGGATCACCAGCAGGCCAATGCCGAACGCGATGGCGGTCAGCGCGATCGGGGTTCCAAGGCTGCCATAGGCGGCGACGGCGGCTGCGAGCACGAAGTTCACCCCGGCCCCGATGAAGCGCCCGACAGACGTGCAGAAGGCGAAGGCGGTGCCGCGCGCCTCGGTACCGAATAGTTCGGGAAGCCATAGGCTGAACACGGCGAAATTGCCGCCGAACACGCCAAGGAAGAACAGGATGGTCAGGAACGCCGGAAGTGCCGCCCCCGGCGGCAGGTAGAAGGCCCACCCGAACGAAGCCGCGATGGTGACCATCATACCGACGTAGTAACCCGCAACGGTCCACCGTCGCCCGGTCCGCTCGGCCAGCCACGGGGCGGCGAGGCAGCCGAGGATGGTGCCGATCGATAGGATGCCGGTGCCGATGGAGGCCATCTTGGCGGCTTCCGGCGGGGCCATGCCGGCCTGGCGGGCGAGGAACACGATCGCGGTTGGCTCGTACACTGCACCTGCCCAGAGGCCGATGATGGCCACGGTGAGCAGGACGGACATGACGATGGTCTGACGGCGGTTGGTCTGGTTGAAGATGACGGAGAACGGGTTGCGGCGCCGGGTTGCGGCAACCGCTTCATGCGTGCGCTCCCACCGCTCGGGCTCCTTCACGCCGGCCAGGGTGGCGATGGAGACGACCACGGGCAGCAGGCCACACAGGAACATGGCGCGCCAGCCCCACGAGGCGCCGACCGAGTAGTTCAGCGCTGCGGCCACGAAGAAGCCGAAGTAGTAGCCGGTCTGCAGATAGCCGGCCCCCATCTTGCGACGGTCCTCCGGCCAGGCTTCGGCCACGTAGGTGCCGGCCATCGCCCACTCCCCACCCACGCCGATGCCTGCCAGGAAGCGGAATGCCCCGAGGAACCAGATGTTGGGGGACAATGCCGCGAGACCGGTGAATACGGCGTAAACGACGACGGTGGCGGCTAGCGATTTGGTGCGGCCAAACCGGTCCGCGATCGGGCCCCAGACGAAGGACAAGCCCCAGCCGACCAGGAACAGGCCGAACATCAGCGAGCCGACGTAGCCGATGTTGGCGGGCGTTGGCTGGATACCGGAGCGTGGCAGCAGCTCGGTCAGCGCCGGGCCGAGCACGAGCGCGTAGATCACCGAATCCATGCCATCCAGCATCCAGCCGAACCATGCCGCCCAGAAGCCCACGACTTGCTGGCGGTTGAGCTTGGTGCGTGTCGCTGCGGCCGGGGACGCGGATGCGGCCCCCGGCGCGGTGCGGTACGACATGGTTCGGACTCCTCGTGGTCTTGGTTTTCGTGCCGGGTATCAGCCGTCAGTTTGAGCCGCGGTCAAGCAACCAGCGATCGAAACCCGCGGCTTTGCTGCGCTCAGACGGCAGCAATTCCGTCAGGGCACGCTATAAGTGTGGCTAGCATTGTCGAGGGACCGTTCCATGCCCGCCGGACGCGTATCCTGAACGTCTCGGCCCCGTTCATCCGGCGCCCGGTCGCAACCTCGCTGCTGATGGTGGCGATCTTCCTAGCCGGGCTCGCGGCTTATCCGTTCCTGCCGCAGGCGCCGCTGCCCACCGTCGACTTCCCGACCATCACCGTCAACGCCAACTACCCCGGCGCCAGCCCCGAGACCATGGCGGCCACGGTGGCGGAGCCGCTGGAGCAGCAGTTCGCGCAGATCAACGCCGTCAGCCAGATCACCTCCAGCAGCGTGATCGGGACGACGCAGGTCACGCTGCAGTTCGACCTGGCGCGCAACATCGATGCCGCCGCGGCCGACGTGCAGGCGGCGATCAACGCGGCCCAGGGCTCGCTGCCGAAGGCGATGCCGTCGCCGCCGACCTACCGCAAGGTGAACCCGGCCGACGCGCCGATCATGATCATCGCCGTGCAGTCCGACTCGCTGCCGCTGACCACGGTGGACGACTTGGCGGAGACGGTGCTGGCGCAGCAGATCACCCAGATCGCCGGCGTAGCGCAGGTGCAGGTCACCGGTCAGCAGAAGCCGGCACTGCGGGTGGACATCGATCCGGGGCGGCTGTCCACCACCGGGCTGACGCTGGAGGATGTGCGCCAGGTGCTCGCCACGGCGACGGCCAACGGTCCCAAGGGCGTGCTGCAGGGGGCGGGTAGCGCCATCACCGTCTATGCCAACGACCAGGTGACGGACCCGGCCCGGCTGGGCGCCACGATCCTGGCCTGGCGCAATGGCGGCCCGATCCGGCTGGCCGATGTGGGCACGGTCACACTGGGACCGCAGAGCCGCTACGTCGCCGGATGGCAGAACGGGCGACGCGGCGTGCAGCTCGCGGTGTTGAAGCAGCCCGGTGCCAACCTGGTCGCCGCGGTGCAACGGGTGAAGGCGGAACTGCCCCGCATGGAAGCATCGCTGCCCAAGGCCTTGCAAGTGCAGGTGATCCAGGACCGTACGCCCACCATCCTGGCCTCGATCGCGGACGTGAAGTTCACGCTGGAGCTGTCGATCGCGCTGGTGGTCGCGGTCGTGTTCCTATTCCTGCGTGATGTGTGGGCCACGATCATCCCCAGCCTGGCGGTGCCGCTGTCGCTGGTGGGCTCGTTCGGGCTGATGTTCGTGCTGGGCTACAGCCTCGATAACCTGTCGCTGATGGCGCTGACCATCGCGGTCGGGTTTGTGATCGACGACGCCATCGTCATGCTCGAGAACATCTTTCGCCACGTCGAGGACGGCATGTCCGCGTTCGAGGCGGCGATCAAAGGCTCGGGCGAAATCGGCTTCACCATCGTGTCGATCAGCATATCGCTGGTGGCGGTGTTCATCCCGATCCTGCTGATGGGCGGCATCGTGGGGCGGCTGTTCCGCGAGTTCGCCGTCGTGGTGTGCGGGGCGGTGCTGCTGTCGGCAGTCGTTTCGCTGACGCTGACCCCGATGCTGTGCGCCCGCTTCCTGCGCCACCGGACGGACCATGGCCTGCTGTACCGGGTGGTGGAGCGTGGGTTCGAGGCGATGGTGGCGTTCTACGCCCGCACGCTGGACGTGGCGCTGCGCTTCCGGCTGGCGACGCTGGTGGTGTTCCTGGGCTGCGTGGGGCTCGCTGGGTATCTGTTCGTGGTGATCCCCAAGGGGTTCTTCCCGGTGCAGGACACGGGGATCATCCAGTCGGTGGTGGAGGCCGGGCAGAACGTCTCGTTCGAGGAGATGGAGGCGGCCATGGAGCGGGTGCAGGCGGCGGTGCGCCAAGACCCGGACGTCACCACGACCAATGGCGCGATCGGCACCAGCTTGGGGATCACCGGCAATAACGGGCGGCTGATCATCAATCTGAAGCCGTGGTCGCAGCGCAACAGCACGATCACGCAGGTGATCGACCGGCTGCAGAAGCGCTTTGCCGGCCTGGAGGGTGTGCGGGTGTTCATGCAGCCGCAAGTGGATATCGTGATCGGGGGGCGGTCGGCCCGCACGATGTACCAGTACACCCTGCAGGACGTGGACGGCGACGAGCTCAACCTGTGGGCGCCGCGGGTGCTGGCTGCGTTGCAGAAGCTGCCGCAGCTCACCAGCGTGGCGTCCGACCAGCAGAATGCAGGCCGGGCCGCGACGCTGGTCTACGATCGGGACAGCGCCGGGCGGTTCGGCATCCAGCCGCAGCAGATCGACGACACGCTGTACGACGCATTCGGCGAGCGCCAGGTGGTGCAGTATTTCACCCAGGCGAACTCGTATTGGGTGGTGATGCAGGTCCCCCCCGACCTGGCGGGTGACCCGGCGACTCTAGGCCGCCTGTACGTGCGCTCGATCAGCGGGCAGGCGGTGCCACTGTCCTCGTTCGTGCACTGGGGGATGGGGCCGGTGCAGCCGCTGGCCGTGAACCACCAGAGCCAATTTCCGGCGGTGACCATCTCGTTCAACCTGGCGCCGGGGGCTGCGATCGGCGACGCGGTGGCCGCAATCGGGCAGGCGGAGGCGGCGCTGCGGCTGCCGGACACGCTGCAACGCTCGTTCCAGGGCACGGCGCAGGCATTCCAGAGCTCGCTGGCCTCGGAGCCGTACCTGATCGCGGCGGCACTTGTGTGCGTCTACATCGTGCTGGGGATTTTGTACGAGAGCTACATCCTGCCGCTGACCATCCTGTCCACGCTGCCATCGGCGGGGTTGGGGGCGCTGCTGCTGCTGGATGTGTTCCACTACGATCTGTCGGTGATCGCGATCGTAGGGGTGATCCTGCTGATCGGCATCGTGAAGAAGAACGGCATCATGATGGTGGATTTCGCGATCGCGGCCGAGCGCCGGGATGGTGAGACGGCGATGGTAGCCATCCGCCAGGCCTGTCTGCTGCGGTTCCGTCCGATCCTGATGACCACGGTGGCGGCACTACTGACAGGGCTACCGCTGATGCTGGGCAGCGGCGCCGGGTCCGAGTTCCGCAAGCCGCTGGGTGTGGCGATGGTGGGCGGGCTGCTGCTCAGCCAGGTGCTGACGTTGTACACCACGCCGGTGATCTATCTGTATCTGGACGGCCTGCAGCAGTGGTTGACACCGGGGCGGAGGGCGCGACGCCTGCCGGCGTTGGCGGCGCGATTGGGGGCCGCTGAGTGATCGCCTTTCCCTCTCCCGCGAGCGGAAGATTTCCGGGGTGAGGGTGCGACAGGCATCCGCGAAGTCGCTGTGACCGGGTTCGAGCGGCCCTCACCCTGCCGCTCTCCCGTAAAGCACGGGAGAGGGAGAAAGAAGAAGTTAGGCTGTAGTCGGGCTGGCGTCGGCTGGTTTCGCTACTACAACCATCGCGGGGCGCAACAAACGGCCGTTCAGCGTCCAACCCGCCGTCCACGCCTGGATCACGGTGCCGGGCGGATGCTCCGAGCTTGGCTGCTCCGCCATTGCCTGGTGCAGGTTCGGATCGAACGGCTTGCCGGTGGCGTCCACCTTGGCAATGCCGTTGCGTTCCATCAACGCCAGGAACGACCGCTCCACACCCTCGAAACCATCGCGCAGCTTGCCGACGATCTCGGGCTCGCCGGGTTGCGCGGCCGGGAGCTGGTCCAGGCCGCGGCGCAGATTGTCGGCCGCCTCGACCACGTCACGGGCAAATTTCTGCACCGCGAACTGGCGGGCATCGTCGGCATCGCGTTTGGCGCGGGTGCGGACGTTGGCGATCTCCGCCTCTGACCGAAGCCACTTGTCGCGGAACTCGTCGCGTTCGGCCTCCAGTTCGGCGATGCGCGCGCTGGCGGCCGACATCACGTCCTCGGAGGAATCGGGGGCAGGGGTGGGGTCCGCCATCTCGGGCGGGGGCATGTCGGTGGTGCTCATGGGCGCAGAATTAGGACGCCGGCCCGACCCGAACAAGCCATGGCGAAACAATCCCTCCCTCATCCGAGCAGCCGGCCGATCACGCGGGCGGTGTAATCCACCACGGGAATGATCCGGCCGTAGTTGATGCGGGTGGGGCCGATCACGCCGATGGCGCCCACGATCTTGTCGGCCTCGTTGCGCGCCGGGGCGACCACCATGGAGATGTCGGCGGCGCCGAACAGGCCACTCTCGGCGCCGATGAAGATGCGCACGCCGTCGGACTGCTCCGCGAGCTCCAGCAGCTTCAGCATGGTGTCCTGCGTCTCCAACCGGTCGAACAGCACCTGGATAGCGCTGATCCGCTCGACGCCCATGACATCTGAGAGAAGCCTGCCCTGGCCGCGTACGATCAGGTTGCCACCGCGGCCACTCGGCGCCGAGGCCCAGGTCGCCAGCCCGGCTTCCACCACCTGGGCGGACAACTCGTCCAGCTGGCTGCGGTCGGCGGCCATCTCGTGGCCCACGATGCTGCGCAGCTCGGACAGGGTGCGGCCGGACAGGCGGGCGTTGAGGTAGTTGGCGGCGCGGGTCAGCGAGGAGGGCGGCAGGCCGGGCGGGATCTCGATCACCCGGTTCTCCACCTGGCCATCCGCCCCCACCAGGATCACCAGCGCCCGGCCCGGCCCGAGCGGGACGAATTCGATATGCCGCACCGCGCCGTCGTTCTTGGGCGCCAGCACCAGCCCGGCGGCGGCGGACAGCCCCGAGAGCATGGACGATGCCTCCGCCAGCGTGTCCTGCAGCGACCGGCCCCTCGCCTCCAGCGCGCGGCTAATTTGCTCGCGCTCGTCCTCGCGGAGGTCGCCGAATTGCAGCAAACCGTCCACGAACAGGCGGATGCCCTGCTCGGTGGGCAGGCGGCCGGCGGAGGTGTGAGGGGCGAACAGCAGCCCGGCGTCCGTCAGGTCGGCCATGACGTTGCGGATCGTGGCCGGCGACATGCTGATCGGTAGCCGGCGGGAGAGGGTGCGGCTGCCCATCGGCTCGCCGGTTTCGACGAACTGTTCGACGATCTCCCGCAGCACCGCGGCGCTACGCGGATCGAGGCCTGGGGGGAGGTGGGGGCGGTCGAACGGAGGGGTCACGTAAGCCATATAGTATGAAAGCTAGAAACGCGTATGTGCCGGGTCAATTCGGGAGGATCGAAGTGAGCGAGTTCGAACGAGGTTGGCAAGCGGCCTTGGCGGCCGCCCGGGCGTGGCACGAGGGGAAGGCCAAGCAGGTCCTGGTCCAGGCGGGGCGGTCGCGCTTCCCGAAATCGCTGGAGCAGCAGGCGGAAACGCACCGGCTGGCGGCCGAGGTCCTGCCCACGCTCGTGCCGGAGGAGGGGGACTGACCGGAAACTGATTGCCCTGGCGCGTTTGCGGGCACCCGCCTAGGAACGGCGAACCCTTGTTGAGGATATGGCCATGCGTCCATCCGGCCGCGCTCCCGATGCGTTGCGCGACGTCAGCTTCACCACCGGGTTTGCCCGCCACGCCGAAGGGTCCTGCCTGATCCGCATGGGCGGCACCGAGGTGTTGTGCGCAGCCAGCGTAGAGGGCCGGGTGCCATCCTTCTTGCGCGGCAAGGGGGAGGGCTGGGTGACGGCGGAATACGGCATGCTGCCCCGGGCCACCCATAGCCGCGGTGATCGGGAGGCGGCCAGGGGCAAGCAATCCGGCCGCACGCAGGAGATCCAGCGTCTGATCGGCCGTTCGATGCGCGCCGTGGTGAACCGCAAGGCCCTCGGCGAGATGACCGTGACGCTGGATTGCGACGTGCTGAATGCGGACGGTGGCACGCGGTGCGCGGCGATCACCGGCGCCTGGGTCGCACTCAGCCTGGCGCTGGACAAGCTGGTGGCCAGCCGGGTGATCGCGCAATCCCCGCTACTCGGTCAGGTCGCTGCCGTGTCGTGCGGCTTGGTCGGGGGCGCCGCGGTGCTGGACCTGGATTATGCCGAGGATTCGGACGCCGATGCGGACGCCAACTTCGTGCTGACGGAGCATGGCATCGTGGAGATTCAGGGGACGGCCGAGCGCGCGCCGTTCTCCGACGAGCAATTTGCCGACCTGATGCGACTGGCCCGGCTGGGCACGGGGCAGCTGTATGCCCTGCAGCGGGCGGCATTGGAGTGATCCGGCTCGGGCGGGGCGACCGGCTGGTCCTGGCCAGCCACAACCAGGGCAAGTTGCGCGAGATCGAAGCATTGCTGGCACCGTTCGGCGTCGCCGTGGTGTCCGCCGGGATGCTTGGCCTGCCGGAACCGGAGGAGACGGAGCCGGATTTCGCCGGCAATGCCAAGCTCAAGGCGCTGGCCGCGGCGCGGGCGAGCATGCTGCCGGCGCTGTCCGACGATTCCGGCTTCTGTGTCGCCGCCTTGGATGGCGCGCCGGGCGTGCTGTCGGCCCGGTGGGCTGGGCCTACCAAGGATTTTGCCACTGCCATGGCGCGGGTGAACGAGCGCGCGGGCGGGCCCAGCCATGCCTGGTTCGTGTGCGCCCTGTGCTTGGCGTGGCCGTCTGGCGCAACGGCGACGTATCTGGGCCGGGTCGATGGCCAAACCTGCTGGCCGCCGCGGGGTGCCAAGGGGTTCGGCTACGACGCCATGTTCGTGCCAATTGGCAGCGCGATCAGCTACGGCGAGATGGACCCGGTGGCCAAGCATGCTGGCAGCCATCGGGCGCGGGCGTTTTCGGCACTGGTGGCCGGCTGTCTGCAACCGGACCGCCCGGCGCTGCGTAGCGTGTTCACGCCAACGTAAGGACCATCAAATGCTACGCAGTCTAGCCCTCGGTGCCGTTCTGTTTGGGCTCGCGATCGGCCAGGCGCAGGCGCAATACGATCAGCAGCCCGGGTATGATCAACAGCCGCCGCCTGGGCAGGGATACGAGCCGCCGCCGGGTTATCAGCAGCAACCGGGTTACCCGCCGCAACCGGGCTATCCGCCACCAGGCCCCGGGTATCCGCCCCAGCAATACGCCTATGGGCCTCCTGGCGGCCAGTGTGACGCGTTCTTTCGCACGCCCTACGGACCGCGGCGCTTCGTGTGCCCGATGGGCCGGCCGAAGCCGGTTGGGGCGCCGTGTGCCTGTCCGCCGCGCGATGGCTACGGGCCGCCTGCGCACGGACACGTGGTGCCGTAACGCGCCACACAGCGACTTGCTAAAGTTACTCCCCCGCTCTCGGCGGGGGAGGGGGCCATGCGCTTGCATGGTGGAAGGGGGGTAGGCGCCGAACGTTAGCAACGCCCCCTCGGTGGGCTGCGCCGCCACCTCCCCCGCTTCGCGAGGGAGGCACGACGATCGGGATTTAGGCGGCGTCGGCGGCTCGAGCGCCTTCGGTCAGCATCTCCATACGGCCTGTGATCTGGCCGCCATCTTCCACCTGGAGCCGGCGGCAGCGGGCCGTTCCCAGCACCTTGCCACTGGCGCGGACGATCAGGTTGCCACGCGCGGTGAGCGTGCCGTCGATGGTGCCGGCCACCTCGGCGTCCTCCACCTCGACCTCGCCCTTGAACATCCCGCCGGGCGAGATCGCGAGTTCGGTGGCGTGGATCATGCTGGCCTCGACCGTGCCCTCCACAACCAGGCGCTCGGCGTCCTGCACCGTGCCTTGGACGCTGATGCCGCGGCCGACCACCAGGGTGCGGCGCTCGGTGGCGGCACGGTTCGGCACCATGCCCGGACGGCCCGGGGCGGACTGCATACCGGGCGGACCCGGCGGCATCGTCGGCGGATTAGGCGGGGACGGGGGAGCCGTCGGAGTCGGCGAGGCGGCGGTAGCGGGATAAGGCGTACGGCCCATGGTGGGCACCTCCTTCGGGGGGGCTGGACGGAAGGGCGGAACACCAAGACCGGTATCCGGCTTGGGTGCGCCTGCGGGAGCGATGGTGTCCGGCATAGCAGGGAGGCTGGCACCGGGTTCACCAGGTGCTGCCTCGCCATCGGTCGGGTTACGTCGTTTAAACAAGGGTGACCCCTCCCTGCGCGAGCTTGCCAGGTTACCTAGCGGTTGAAGCGCCTTGGCCTAACATCGCTGCCGCGGGCGAACAACCCCGCCAAGCGGAGGAATTCATCGTAAGTTAACGCAATCGATCGTAGGTTTGCCGTCCCAACTGCAGGTTACCGTTCAGCACGTGGACCATCGCCGCCGTGCCCACGATCGGGACCAGCAGGTTCACCCCAGGCAAGGTGGCGGCTGCGGCCAACAGCAAGCCGGGCAGCAGCACCGCGAGCCGGTGGCGCCGATACAGCAACTGCGCGTCGGCGCGGCCCATCCGCCGCATGGCCACGGCCACGAACAATCCCCGTCCAATCGCCCAACCGCTGACGAGGATCGCGAGTAGCAGGCCGATGCCCGGCACCAGCAGCGCCAGCAGCACCGCGACGGCGTTCAGCACCAGGACCTGCAAGGTCAGCACCAGCCCGTCCCAAAGTTGCGCCGGGAGGGCGGCGGGGTTCGGCGGCGGCAGGGCCGGGTAGTGGCGACGATCGACCGCTTGCGCGACCCGGTCGATGTACAGGGTCGCGATCAGCATCACGGTCGGCAGGAACAGCCAGAAGGCGGCCAGCAGCACGCCCAGGGTGCCCAGCAGCGCTGCGAGCCAGCCGGGCCAGTGAACGCTGGCCAGCAGCGCGTGTATGCCCCAGATGCTGCCGGCCATCAGCGCGACATAGGCGAGCAGTGCTAGCCCGACGCTGCGGATGAGCACGCCGAAACACGCCGGGTCGTCCAACTGGCCAAGCGCCAGCAACAGCGCCCTCATACCATTGTATCCCTGGCCGTTGCAGCCTTGGCCTGGTGGTGATAGGCGCGGGGCTTCAATTCCAGACGGCAACCAATCATGAGCGCCTCCACGACGCAGTTCGATCTCATCGGCATCGGCAACGCCATCGTGGATGTCGTGTCGCCGGCGCCCGAGGCCTTCATTTCCAAGCACGACATGCGCAAGGGTGGCATGGCGCTGATCGACGAGCCGGCCGCCAACGCCCTGTATGACGCGATGCCCCCGGGCCAGGAGAGCAGTGGGGGTTCGGCGGCCAACACCTGTGCGGTCGCTGCCGTCATGGGTGCACGGGTCGCCTATCTGGGCAAGGTCGCCAACGACCCGTTGGGCGAGTCATTCCGCCGCGACATCGCAGCGATCGGCGTGCACTTTCCCACCGCGCCGCTGGAGGGCGGGGCGTCCACCGCCCGTTGCCTGATCCTGGTGACGCCGGACGGGCAGCGCACGATGAACACCTTCCTGGGCGCGTGCGTGTCGTTCGGCGAGGACGACGTGGACGAGGCGCTGATAGCGCAATCCGCCGTTCTGTATCTGGAGGGGTATCTGTTCGACCCACCGGCCGCGCAGGCCGCGTTCCGCCGAGCCGCTGCCGCAGCCCATGCGGCCGGCAAGCAGGTGGCGCTGTCCCTCTCGGACGCGTTCTGCGTCGATCGCCACCGCGAGGCCTTCCGCGAGTTGGTCAGCCGGGACGTGGACATCCTGTTCGCCAACGAGGCGGAAATCTGCAGCCTGTATGAGATGAACAGCTTCGACGAGGCAGCAGAGGCGGCCCGCGCGGATGTCGCGATCGCGGCGCTGACGAGGAGCGAGGCCGGCAGCGTCATCTTTCACGGGGCCGAGCGTTTCGTGGTGGCGGCGGAGCCGACGGAGGTGGTGGACACGACTGGCGCTGGGGACGCGTATGCTGGCGGTTTCCTGGCGGGGTTTGCTGCCGGCAAGCCGCTCGCGGACTGCGGCCGATTGGGCAGCATCGCCGCGGCGAAGGTGATCAGCCAGTACGGCGCCCGCCTAAAGGACTAACTCCACCCAGAGCTCCTCCCCCGCTGCTTTGCGGGGGAGGGGGACCATGCGCTTGCATGGTGGAGGGGGTGCACGCACGGTCTGTGCCCTTGCGCCCCCTCCGTCGGCTTCGCCGCAACCTCCCCCCGTGAAGAACGGAGCAGGATCTGCTCGGTGTGAGGGTGCAACCGCTCGGGCCGGATCGCCGT
>CAXTWC010000070.1:0-25102 GCA_964247805.1 uncultured Acetobacteraceae bacterium
CTATCCGGCGTCGGTTGGGAAAGCACGCCGGATGGTCGGCCCGGCTGGCAGCAATACTTCCTGAATGCCGGGTTCGACGTGGTGATCCCCGACCAAGTCGAGCGCGGCCGGTCCACTTGGTCGCGCTGGCCAGAGGTTTACAAGTCGGCGCCGATTTTTCGTACGGCACAGGAAGGCTGGACCTTATTTCGCATAGGCCCCACCTACGCCACTGATCCGGCGGCCCGGGTGGCAGAACCCAACACGCAGTTCCCGCTTGCCGGCTACGACAATTTCGTCGGCTCGTTCAACGCCCGTTGGACGACCACGGATGCAATCGCGCAGGCGGCGTACGACCAGATGGTGGATAAGGAATGCCCGTGCATCCTGGTGGCTCACAGTGCCGGGTCGGGGTTCGCGATCCGGGCGGCATTACGTGCGCCAGACAAGATCCGCGCCCTGATCGGTCTCGAACCGAGCGCCTCGCCCGACCCGGCGACGGTGGACATGGCGCGGCTGAAGGGCATCCCGATGCTATTCGTCTGGGGCGACCATCTGAACGATTTCCCGGACTGGAAGAAGATCGTCGTCAACCCGTACAAGTTCCAGGACGCTCAAGCGGCACAGGGCCACATGGACGTGGTGCATCTGCCGGAGCGCGGGATCATGGGCAACACGCACATGATGATGATCGATCGCAACTCGGACCAAGTCGCGGGTGTGGTACAAGACTGGCTGGCGGCGCAACACCTGGTGCAGTGAGTTGGGCTTCTCCCTCTCCGGTTACGGGAGAGGGAGAAGCGTCAACGCGAGCCGAATGTGCGGCGTATCAGGTCAGGCAGGTTGCTCGAAGGTCCCGGGGCTGTTCGGTGTGGCGCGCCACTCCGGAGTCCGCTCCTGCTTTGCGGCGGCTAGGGCCTCGCGCACACCGGCGGCGTCGTAGTCCTTGCAGTATACCGGCGTCCCGGGCTGCTGCCGCCACGAGTCCGCAATGCTCCCCGTATCCACCGCGTCAAACCCGATTTGGTCCAGCAGGCTTGTCACGACCTTCTTAGCAGCCTGGTCGTCGCCCGCCACCGCAAGGGCGATCCGCCCGGGCGTGCCCGCCGGTTTGCCGCCTTCGAGCAGGTGCGCCGCGTAGATCGAGTTGAACACCTTGATCACGGGATGGCCAAGACACTGTTCCACCCAGCCGCTCTCCGGCATCCCTTGCTCGATCTCGGCGATGCGGCCATCGCGGTGTTGCGGATAGTAATTGCAGGTGTCGATCACGATCGGCTCGACCGGCGCACCGGTAAACAAACCCTTCGGAAGGTTCGGAACATCCTTGAGCGGGATCGTGACGACGACGAGATCGGCGTGTGCTGCCTCCTCGACCGTGGCCGCCTGGGCGCCCGTCTCCTGCGCAAGGCCGGCCAGCGACGCCGGACCGCGCGAGTTGGCGACCGCGACCTCGTAGCCTGCGGTGCGGAACAGCCGCGTCAACGCGCCACCGATGTTGCCCGACCCGATGATACCGATTTTCAAACTGCACGCTCCTTGGTGACTGCCGGGAACATGGTCGCTCGCACGGCAACCTCCAACCGCTGTTCGTCCCCTTCGACACGCCTATCGCGACCGGGTGTAGTCCATCGCGCAATACGCGCCGCCCTGGTGCAGTTCCACCACCGGGTCGTCGGTGACCTTGCCTGCCACGGCGTCCGCGAAGATGTCGGCGGTGTCCTGCGGCACCCAGCCGAGGTCGGCCCGCGCGTCGTCACGCCACCAACTGCGCGCGTTGGCGGAGTTGCCCCACACGATGCAGCACCCCGTGCGCTCCGCCTCGACGACGCGGACCATCAGGCGGAACAGATCGTCGTAGGACAGCCAGGTGGATAGCATCCGCTCGTCGATCGGCGCGGGGAAGGAGGAGCCGATGCGGACGGAGACGCTCTCCACGCCGTGCTTCTCCCAATACACGCCGCCCATCAGCTCACCGTAGGCTTTGGAGAGGCCGTAAAAGCCGTCCGGGCGCAGCGCGCAATCGGCGTCGAGCGGGGTGCCGCGCGGGTGGAAGCCGATCGCGTGGTTGGAGGAGGCGAACATCACGCGCGCCTTCGCCAGCCGAGCGGCCTCGTAGATGTTGTGCAGGCCGATGATGTTGGGGCCGAGCACCACGTCGAACGGCTTCTCCACCGAGATGCCGCCGAAATGCAGGATGGTGCCGCAGCCCGCGGCCAGGGCGGCGATCGCCGGCGCATCCACCAAGTCAGCCTGGGTGAAGGCGGCGTTTTGCGGCACCGGGTCGGGGAAGGGGGCGATGTCGGTCAGGCGCAGGGTGTAGCCGGCTTCCGCCAGCCGCCGCGTGGTCTGCCGGCCGAGCGCGCCGGATGCGCCGGTGATGAGGATCGGTGCTGCCATGATGTCACTCCGTGTGCGCGGCACCCTCGCGCGGGCTTGTACCAGGGTCAACGACCCTGGCCTCGTCTCCCTCTCCCACGGGGGAGAGGGCTTCATGGGATTGTGCCAGGCTAACGAGCGCGGCAGGCTGGCATCATGCAAACACTGACCGAACTCGCCGCCGCCCTCGCAGCGGGCACCACCACCAGCCGCGCCCTGGTGGAACAATGCCTCGATCGCATCGCCGACCCGGCGGGGGAGGGGGCGCGCGTGTTCGTCTCCGTCGCCGCCGACGCAGCCCGGGCGCAGGCGGACGCGGTGGACGCGCTGCGCAAATACGGGCGGCATGCTGGGCCGTATGCCGGCATCCCGATCAGCGTGAAGGATTTGTTCGACGTGGCGGGCCAGGTCACCGCCGCCGGGTCGGTGGTGCTGGCGGATGCGCCGCCGGCCCAGGCCCACGCCCCGGTGATCGCCCGCATGCTCGCGGCAGGCTTCATCCCGGTGGGGCGCACCAACATGACGGAGTTCGCGTTCTCCGGCATCGGCATCAATCCGCACCACGGCACGCCGGCCAGCCCCTGGGACCGCGCGACCCGGCGCATCCCCGGCGGCAGTTCGTCCGGCGCGGGCGTGTCCGTGGCCGACGGCATGGCGTTCGCGGCGCTGGGCACGGATACCGGCGGATCGTGCCGCATTCCGGCGGCGCTGTGCGGGGTGGTGGGCTACAAGCCGACCGCGCGCCGGGTGCCGATCACGGGCGTGCTGCCGCTGTCGTTCAGCCTCGATTCGGTGGGTCCGCTGGCCAATTCGGTGACGTGCTGCGCGATCGTGGACGCGGTGCTGGCCGGTGAGCCGATCGTGCTGCCCCGGCCGCGTCCGCTCGCGGGCGTGCGGCTGGCGGTGCCGGACCGGATCGTGACCGACGGCATGGACGCGCCGACTGCGGCCGCGTTCGACCGTGCGCTGGCCACGCTGTCGGCGGCGGGTGCGAGCATCAAGACGGTGCATTTCCCGACGCTGGACCGGATTGACGCCGCCACTGCGCGCGCCAGCATCGCGGCCTGCGAGGCGTTTGCCTGGCATCGTCCCGTGCTGGCCCGGGGGGCGGCGCGGTACGATCCCCGGGTGCGGTCGCGGATCGAGGGTGGCGCGGCGGCCTCGGCGGCGGACTATCTGGACGCGATGACGGGCCGGCGTTCCATTGGGCAGGAGATGGCGGAAGCGACGGCACCGTTCGATGCCTTGGTGATGCCATCGGTGCCAACCGTACCCGCGCCGATCGCGGAGCTGGAGCGGGACGACGCCGCTTTCACGCGCACCAACGCGCTGATGCTGCGCAACACGGCACTGGGTAATTTCCTCGACCGTTGCTCCATCAGCGTGCCGTGCCACCGCCCTGGCGAGCCGCCAGCGGGGCTGATGTTGGTCGGGGCGAGCATGGCGGACTCAGCCCTGTTCGCGTTGGCCGCCGGGGTCGAGCAAGCCCTGCACTAAAGCCCTCTCCCAGGGGGAGAGGGAGAAGCGCCTCAGGCCGACGGCTCTCCCGGCAGATCGATCCCGGTGAGCGCCTCCCAGAACCGGATCACGAAGGCATCGTCGCGCCCGCCATGCCCGGCGGCCGAGGCGGCCAGGAAAAGTTGATGCGCGGTCGATGCCATCGGCAGCGGGAAGGTCAGCGCCCGCGCCTGGTCGAGCACGATCCCCAAATCCTTGACGAAGATATTCACCGACGAGAGCGGCGTATCATCGCCGGCCAGCACGTGGGGCATGCGGTTCTGCCACATCCACGAACTACCGGCCGAACCGCTGATCACCTCGAACAGGGTCTGCGGATCAGCGCCGGCGCGGATGCCCAGGGCCATGGCTTCCGCCGCAGCCGCGATGTGGACGCCGGCCAGCAACTGATTGACCATCTTCACGGTGCTGCCGACGCCGGGTTGGTCGCCCAGCCGCCAGACCTTGCCCGCGATCGCGTCCAGCACCGGGGCGGCTGCCTCGAACGCGTCGGCACTGCCGGACGCCATCACCGACATCTTGCCCCCCCGCGCCCCGACGGCGCCGCCCGACACGGGTGCGTCCAGAAACGGGTGGCCCGCCGCCGCCACGCGCGCACCCAATGTCCGGGCAGCCTCGGGCGCCACAGTGGTGCAGCACAACACGACGGCGTCGGGCGCCAGGGTGCCCAGGCAGCCATCGGGGCCGAACAGCACAGCCTCCGCCTGCGCCGCGTTCACGACGAAGACGATGGCCGCCTCGCAGGCACCGAGTTGGGCCGGTGTGGCGACGCAGTGACCGCCGGCGGCCTCCAACTCGGCCCAGACAGGTTCGCGGGGTTCGCAGCCGATTACCTCGTGGCCGGCGCGGCGCAGGCTCAACGCCGTGCCCATGCCCATCGAACCCAAGCCGATCACACCGATTTTCAAGCGAGCCTCCCCGCGCTGCAAACCTTGGCAGCACACCGGGCAGCCTGACGCGTGCCGGCTGCAATGCCAAGCCGGAGCCGGCCGTCAATCGCCTTGCAGAACGAGCCTGTTGCCGTCGAGCTTGTAGCCCGCCAGACGGGAGAGGAACGACTGGCCGAGCAAGTTGGTCCGGAGCTGACCCGGCTTTGAAACGATGGCCCGGACATTGTGTCGGGTGATCCCGTCGACCGTGAGCGTCTCGATCGTGACGGGGGCCACGGTGGTTTCGCCATTCGCCGTCGACGCGTGGCCAGAATAGGTCAGGGAGTCCACGTCGATGCCGACCCGGTCCGCGTCCTCGGCGCGGATCACGACGAAGGAGGCGCCAGTGTCGAAGACCATCGGCAACGACGTGCCGTTGATTTCGGCCTCGAGCGCGAACATCCCACGGCCATCCCGCCGCGCAACGGTGTGCAGCGCGGCGCTATCCGGGTAGTTGACCTTCGGCATCGGCATTGGCGACGGATCGGGTTGGGCAATGGTTTGCGCCTGCCCCGCGTTGAGCGCGACGGTCCCGGTGACGATGCCGGCCAGTATCCAGACAGATTTCACGACCACGACCGCTCCGTCCAACCGTGTTGACGATAGTAGCGGCGCGTCCATGACACGACAACAACGTATCGGCAAGCGCTTGGGTCGTAAACGCTGATGCCACCCCAAAACGAGAAGCGGGGGACAGGATCGCTCCTGCCCCCCGCTGCATCAGTGTAGGAGTTGAAAGCTTAGCCGCGCATACCGGAGAGCCGGCGAGCCATCGTCAGGTGCTGCTGGATGGCCGGCAGGTTCGTGGTGGCAAAAGCCTTGATGTCGGCGTCCTGGCCGTTGGCGATCTCGTCCTGGTAGGCCTTGACCGCCATCTGGTGGCCCATGACCTGGCCGCGCAGGTAGTCGCGGTCGAAAGCGGCAGGACGGTCGGCGTTCAGCTTGGCCATCATGTCGGTCGCCATCTGCGGCGGGGTGGCATCCGGCGTGAAGCCCTTGCTCTGCGCCAGCGTCATCAACTGCTGATCGACCGTGGTGTGGTCGGTCACCATCTTCTGCGCGAACTGCTTGACGCGAGCGCCATGAGCCTTGGTGCTGGCCAGCTGGCCAGCCTGGATCTCGGCGGCGTCGCTCTGGGCGGCGGCGGTGATGAACGCCTGGTCAGCGGAGGCCAGCGGCGGCGGAGCCGGGGGGGCGGCGGCAACCGGTTGGGCGGAGTTGCTGGAGCAAGCCGCGATCGGCAGAAGGGCGGCGACGAACAGCCAGCGAGCGGAACGAGTCATTAACAAATTACTCCTGAGTGACGGCAGATTGAGCCTGTCAAACGCGGTGATAGCCGGATCGTTCACATTTGCATGCAATGTCATCTTGCATGGCGGAACCGCTCCACTGCTGCCACGAGTGAGCGGCGAATGCCTGGCTCGAGGGCGGAATGGCCTGCATCGGGGATCACTGTCAACCGTGCCGCCGGCCAAACTGCCGCGAGTTCGAACGCGGTGCGGGGTGGGCACACCATATCATAGCGGCCTTGCACGATTTCCGCAGGCAAATGGCCGATCAGGTGCATGCGGCCAAGCAGCCCTTCCGGCGGCAGGAAGAGATCATGGGCGAAATAATGTGCCTCGATTCGCGCCAGGCCCAGCGCCGTGCGGTCCTGGGCGAACGATGCGACGGTGTCGGGACTGGGCAGCAGGGTGGAGCACGAGCCTTCGTACACCGACCAGGCCCGGGCGGCCGACATGTGGATCGCCGGGTCGGGATGGTTCAGTCGGGCGAGGTAGGAGCCGAGGATGTCGTCCCGCTCGTGCTCCGGAAGGTATTGGACGAACTGGGCGTGCGCGTCCGGGAAGATCGCGGCCAGGCCGTGGAGGAACCAGTCCACCTCGACTCGGCGCCCCAGGAATACGCCGCGCAGCACCAGCCCCGAGACGCGGGTGGGGTGCGCCTGGGCATAGGCGAGCGCCAGGGTGGAGCCCCAGGAGCCGCCGAACAGCAGCCAGCGGTCCAGCCCGAGATGGCGGCGCAATTGCTCGATATCGTCCACCAAGTCCGCCGTGGTGTTCGCCACTAGGCTGCCGAGCGGGCGGGAGCGGCCGGCGCCGCGCTGGTCGAAGATGACCACCCGCCAGAAGCCCGGGTCGAAGAAGCGGCGATGCACCGCCCCGGCGCCGGCCCCCGGCCCGCCATGCAGGAACAGCACCGGCTGGCCACGAGGATGGCCAACTTGCTCCCAATACATGACGTGGCCGCCGGAGACGGGCATGTAGCCGGTCTCGAACGGTCCGATTTCCGGGAAAAGGTCTCCGCCGCGTGGCATCGGCCAATGGTATCGCGTGCGGCGGCGCAGCGGAACATGGTTTGAGGGAGAATGCAGCGGATGTATCGGCTTTGGATTGTTTTGGGTGCGTTGTTCGGCGCCGGTGCCGTGGGGATGGCGGCCGCAGCGGCGCACGCGATGGCCGGCCTGTCGCCTACGGCGCTGCATATCGTCGAGAGCGGCATCCAAATGCAGGGCTGGCACGCACTGGCCTTGTTCGGCTGCGGGCTGTGGGCGAGGGCACGCGGCGGCCTGGCGCATTGGGCGGGGGCGGCGTTCGCGCTCGGCACGGTGCTGTTCTGTGCCGCGGTCTACTCCGTCGGGTTGGCGGGCGTGTCGCTGAACGCGGTGGCCCCCACCGGCGGGTTGCTGCTGATCGCCGGCTGGCTGTTGCTGGCCGCGTCGGCGATCCGCCCCGGCTTGGCGCGGCCGTGATCGGCAGTGCCTATCTGGCGGCCGAGGGGTTCGAGGCGACGCTCGGCGAGGAGCTGTCCCGCGCCGGGGTGACCGTGACGGGCTGGCACGGGCGGCTCGCCCTGTCGCCGGATCCGCCGCGCCATGCCGCTTGGGCGATGGATGTCTGGACGGCGCCCGTCGAACTGCCCGCGCCCTCGGTGAAGGCCGCGGCCGACGCGCTGCGGGCGATACAGCGCAATTGGGCCGGGTATGCCGCCGGTCACCACCGCCGCTCCGCCCTGATCATGGAGCGGCTGCCGCCCGTCCGCGCCCGTCCGCTGCAGTTTCCCGAGCCGGCCCCAACGTCCCACCTCGGCGGTTGGACGCTACTGACGGCCGACCGCTTGCTGGCCAGCCCGACCAAGACCAGCCCGTTCCCCCATGGCGAGGTGGCCTTCGTGGAGGACCGCGCCGGGCCGCCCTCTCGCGCCTATCTCAAACTGTGGGAGACTTGCACCCGGATCGGTGCCTGGCCGCGGCCCGGTGAGTCGTGCGTGGATCTCGGCGCTTCGCCCGGCGGCTGGACCTGGGCGATCGCGCGGCTCGGGGCGGAGGTGCTCGCCATCGACCGCGCCCCGCTCGACCCGGTAGTGGCGGCCATGCCCGGCGTGCGCTGGCAGGAAGGCAGTGCGTTCACGGTGGAGCCGTTCGCCGTGGACTGGCTGTTCAGCGACGTGATCGCCTACCCGGCGCCGCTGCTGGAGATGGTGCACCGCTGGATGGGGCACGCACGGCGGATCGTGTGCACGGTAAAGCTTCAGGGCGAGACCGATCACGTCGCGACGGACGCCTTCGCGGCGTTGCCGGGCGGGTTGCTGATGCACTTGCACACGAACAAGCACGAGTTGACGTTCGTCTGGTCGCCGCCGTCGGAGCCGGATGGCTTGAAACCAGGGTCCGGTCGACCGATGGTTTCGCCATGAAAATCGCGATCATTCCTGTGACGGCCTTCCAACAGAACTGCGCCCTGCTGTGGGACGACACGACCATGAAGGGTGTCGTGGTCGATCCGGGCGGCGACGTGCCGCAGATCCTGGGCGAGATCCAGCGGCTAGGCGTGACGATCGAGCGGATCGTGCTGACCCACGGCCATATCGATCACGCGGCTGGGGCTGCCGAGTTGAAGGAGGCGCTGGGCGGCGTGCCGATCGAGGGTCCGGATGAACGCGACCGCTTCCTGCTCGATGGCCTGGCTGAACAAGGGCGCACGCTGGGCTTCACCGATGCCCGCGACGTGACCCCCGACCGCTGGCTGCGGGAGGGGGATACGGTGAACTTGGCCGGGGTGACGTTTGAGGTGCTGCATTGTCCGGGGCACACCCCGGGGCACGTCGTGTTCGTGAACCGGGCGGGGAAATTCGCGCTGGTGGGGGACGTTTTGTTCCGCGGGTCGGTCGGCCGGACGGATTTCCCGTATGGCAGCACGGAAGATCTGCTGGCGTCCATCCATGGCAAACTGCTGCCGCTGGGTGACGATTTCCGGTTCCTGTGCGGCCACGGTCCGGGCTCGTCCATCGGTGAGGAACGCCGGTCCAACCCGTTCCTGCGGTAGGCATTTCGCCAACGTCGTACGGTAGGGTGCGCTTTGGTACCCCACCACACGCGGCCCGATGGTGCGCTGCCAAAGCGCAACGCACCCACGTCTGTCACATGCTGTGTCAGTCCTGCTCGTAGCCGTACACCTCGGGCAGGATGAAGATCGCGGCGAGCAGGCCGCAGAGGGGGAAGATCGCCACGAACAAGGTCGCCCCGGCCTGGCCGATCGCCGTGAATAGCGACGGGAACAGGAAGATCGCCAGGAACGAGGGCAGCTTGACGAACATGTAGGCGAACCCGCTCGCCGTGCCGCGATATTGCGGCCGGGCGACCATCGTCGGGATCGTCATGCAGTTGGACGCGTCCCAGTAATGCCCCCACAGCATCGCCGCCGCCGCGAAGGGCAGGACGAGCGTGTGGCCCGTGTAGATCGCCCCCGCCGCCACCAGGAGCGAAATCAGCACGATGCCGAAGCCGGCGATGCCGATGCCGCGATGCCCTATCTTGGGCGTGATCATCGGCCCTACCCATCCCGACACGGCCGCAAGGCAATACAGCGCCATCGTCACCAAATCAGTGCCAAGCAGCGACGTCACGCCGACGCTGACGAACAAGACAGGTAGGTAGAAGCCGAAGGTGGAGAACTCGCTGCCCTGCGCGAAGCAGGCGATCCAGCCGTAGATCGTGGCGCGCCAACGGATCGGGTCACGACGCAAATCGGTCAGGAACGCCCCGGGGCTCGGCCGCGGCACCATGACGTCCTCGTTCGGCAGCATCGCGAGGTCGTCACCGTACATGCTTTGCGACACCACCTTCGCCTCGCGGAAGCGACCGCGGCGGACCAGCCAAACCGCGGTCTCCGGCAGGTTGTGCCGCATCAGCAAGATCACCAGCGCCGGTACCGCGCCCAGACCGAGCGTGATGCGCCAGATCAGATGCGGCGGCAGTTCGGCCAGGATGAAGACGGCGATCACCGCCAGCGTCGCCACCTCGCCTATGGCGAACATGAACTGCCAGCGGTTGCCCATCACCTCCCGCTCGCCCTTGGGCATGGATTCCATGATGTACGTGTAGCCGTTGGAGATGTCGCTCCCGAGCGGGATGCCCAGGACCAGGCGCACCGCCACGAGCCAGTACACGTCGGTGACGAAGGCCTGCAACACGGCGAAGATGATGAACATGATCATGGTGGAGAGGAACATGATCCGGCGGCCGATATGGTCGGACAGCCAGCCACCGATGAGGGCCCCGACCAGTGCGCCGCCCTGCGTCGCGGCGGCCGCGAGGCCGAGCAGGAGCGGGTCCGGATTGTATTGCTGGCGAATGAACACCAGCACGAAGGCGATCGAATACAGGTCCCACGCCTCGACCAGGATGGAGGACATCATGAGCCAGCCGACCCGGTTACCCTTGGGGTTGTAGTTGGTCACCAGATGCCGGACAGCCTGGTCCATCGCAGGTTGTTGGGCGAGCGCAGCCGACATTCGTGTTCCTCCGGTAACGCCAGGGCGACTCAGCCGGGCGCGGGTGGACCCTAGGTCGGAGCCGTGCGGTTAGGCAATGCCTTGCCCCGCAGCATTACGGCTGGAGCAGGCGGCATGGGCTCAGCCGCAATAGCCGTATCCTAAACAGGAAACAGCTATTTCCCCCCGACTTCCACCATCCGCGGCAGCCATCTGCCCAAGACCCGGCTGCGGCAACCCAATACATCGAGCGCAAAGCACGCGGCGGCATAGCTGGTCATTCCCGCGCCGACTTCCGTCACGAGCCCATGCGGAACCGAGCGGACCGCAAGCGCCATCACCACGCAGGCGGCAGTGACGCGCAACGCGGTCCCGATCGGCAACGAGACTGGCCAGGTCCGCTGCCCGAGAAGCAGCGCCAACACGCAGGAGGAGGCCGCCGACGCGAGTGCCGCCGCCGCCGCGCCGACGGGCCCCCATCGCGGCACCAGGCACAGCGTCAATCCGATTGCCACAGTTGCTGCCAAGGCCGTCACCGCGGCCAATCGCCCCGGGCGGTTTGCCAGTTGGAACGGGTGATCCAGCCCATGCGCGCGCAACCCGGCGAAGAACCCGGCACCGGCAAGCCACGGCGTCAACGCCGTCACGCCCGCCACGTATTGCGGACCCACCAGGGCGGAGGCGATCTCTGGCGCGGTGAGCGCCATGCCGGCCGCCATCGGTGCCATGACGGCCAGCAGGAGCGACCAATTCGCGGCAAGCTGGCGCCGGGCCGCCGCTTCGTTGCCGTGTTCCAGCAGGCGCACCACCACCGAGTAGCCAGCAGAGGCGATTCCGGCTGCAACCACCGAGAGCGTGTTCTGCACCAGCAAGAAAGCCGCTGTGTACAGACCAAGTGCCGCAGGTGAATCCAAGGCTTCGAGCAAGCCGCGTGCGCCGCTGTTGGCGACACTGGCAAGCGCCATGCTGAGCGCCAGCGGCAGCCCGAAGACCACGATCTGCCGCGCCAAGGCCGGGTTGAACCGTGGCCACGCAAGCCGGACACCGCCGAGCAGCACGCCGGCTATGGTGCCCAGTGCCATGCCGCAGGCGGTCCAGGCAGGGTCGCGGGTTAGCCATGCTGCCCCGGCGGCTCCGGTCAGGCTGAGCACGGCCCGGCCGCCGTTCATCAATAGGAACCTGCCAGGCTGGCCGCGGGCGACGGGCAGTCGAGCGGCCAGCTCGAACGCGGCGTAACAGCACATCAGCACCAGGCCGGCGACGATGGCCGTTCCCGTCGGGCCGCTGAACAGCCCCATTCCCCAGGCCACGAACGCCGCGATGCCTGTCAGCAGCACAAGGCCTGTGAACAGCGCGACGATCGTCCCGGTGATCTCGGCCGCATTCTGCCGGCGCTGTGCGATCCGCAGGTAAGCCAGGCCCAGCCAGTCGAACATCAGCGTCGAGCCGAAGGTCATCACCACCAACGCCACGCCGTAGAGTCCGTAAGCCTCGGGCGGGAGCAGGCGCGTGAGCAACCCCGTGGTCGCCATGCCGAGCAGCCCCGGCAGCAGTTTGCCCGCCGTGTAGAAAAGGCTGTGGCGGATCAGCATGCTGGGGCACGGGTCAGAAACAGCCGCAGTCGTCGTCGCAGGGCAGGGGGCACCACCCAGAAGGCGAGGAACGGCAGCACGTGCATCGGGCGGGGTGCGCCGCGGGTGAAGGCGCGGGTCAGCAGTATGGGCAGCGCGCGCACGTCGCCCCGGCGAGCCGCTTGGGAGCCGAGATAGATCAGGCAGAAACCACTATAGGCACGCCGGGTCACCAGCTCGCCCATGCCGTCGATCCAGCCCAACATCTCCCGCCAGTCGAAGCGGCCGCCGAGCGACTCGCGTGCTTCCTCCTTGTACAGCACCACCAGCGGGTCTGGGACCATCACCACCGCGGCGCCTGCCTGCTTGGTGACGCGCAGCAGCAGCGTGGTGTCCTCGTTCTGGCGGTCGGTGCTGAATTGGGTGCGTGCGAACAAGGCAGTCGGCAGCAGGAACGTGGACGTGCCGACATGCGCGTCACCACGGAATGGGCTGCGGCGGTCGAACAGGTACTCGTCCACCGGCATATGGTTTTCGTACAGGGTCCGCGGCCACAGCTCCTCCCCGGCCGGTGTCCGCACCAGGGAGCGGCAGGTTACCAGCACATCACGACCCGCCGCCGCGGCAAGTTGGCGCGCGATCTTGTCCGGCAGCCACTCGTCGTCGTCGTCCAGGAAGGCGATCCACTGGCCTTTCGCCTCGGTCGCCGCGAGATTGCGTGCCGCCCCGGCGCCGGAGGGCGACGGCGCCTGCACCACGCGCACCCGCTGGTCCGGCCAGCCGTCGAGCGCGCCCAGGGTGTCCGGATCCGGGCCGTCGATCACCACGATCACGTCCAGCGCCACGTGGGTTTGGGCGAGCACGCTGCGGAGGGCGCGGAGCACCAGCTGCGGGCGGCGCCGGGTCGGGATGACGACGGTGACCAGTGGGGTCATCGTGCGAGCCGTACCAGGAACGGGGGCTGGGATCGGGTGAGCGCCGCCACCACACGGCGTTGGCCCTGCCACGCGCCGAGGGCGAGCAGCGCGCCCGGCATCAGCATGGTGAACCCGTTGGAATAGGGCATGGGCCCCTCATCGAGGTTCAGCACGACATTGATCAGCATGAACAGCAGCACCCACGGCGCCTCGCGCAGGGTGCCGGCCCACGCCGCGCCGCATGCCCGGGCGATGACCCGGCCCCACATGAAAAGATAGGCCACGAGCCCCACCGCCCCGAGCTCGACCAAGACGTCCAGGTAGCCGTTGTGTGAGTCGGGCGCCTCCCAGCCGGCCTTCAGCCACAGGTACTGGACCTCCCGCGACTCGCCATTCCAGAACCCGGCGTAGCCATGGCCGAGCAGCGGGCGCCGGGCAATCACGTGCATCACCTCGTGCCAGAGCGGGCCACGGCCTGTCAGGGAGGCGTCCCGCCCGGACAATGAGGCGATCATATCGGGCGCCACGACGGCCAGCGTGACCACGGCCAGTACTGTCCAAACCACACCGAAGCTCAGGGCCAATCGCAGGCCGGGGTAGCGACGGGTGGCCATGAAACCGGTGGCGCCGAGCACCAGGGCGGCGATGCCGAGGGAGGTGGCGGACTTACTCAGCGCGATGCAGGCAAGCAGGAGGAACAAGGCCGCCAGGTGACGAAGCCGCCAGCCCTCGTCGAGCAGCCGGAAGCAGTAGCAGCTGACGCCGAGCAGCATGCACTCCGCCATCGGGTTCTTCTGCGAGAACACGCCGCGCATGGCTGTCTCGTAGCCGAGCGCCGTCTCGCGCCCGATTTTGGGCACTGCCACGAACACTGCGATCGACAGCAGGCCCAGGAACACGGCGGATTGACCCGCGGTCGCGATCGCGCCGCGCAGGCCCAGGGTTTGGCACAGATACATGCCGAACAGCACGCAACTGGCGAGCGAAATGGCCCGGCGGAACGTTGGCAGCGGATTGTCGGACCAGAAAACCGAAACGATGGAGAGCGCCACGATAACCGCATAGGGCGCGACATGGCGTAGCACCGGCGCATAGGTCCGGCGTCGCGCCACCAGGATCACCAACAGGATGGTCAGGATCACGAGCTGGACCACCGTGCTGACGGGGTCGGCCGAGCCTACCTTCAGCGTCTCCCCGCCGCGTGCTGCCCGCAGCGCCTGGATGATACCCTGCTGGTAGTATACCACGCCCACGAAGGCGTAGGTGCGTTCCAGCCGGCCCATCAGCGCACTCCGCTGACTGCGGCGCGCAGGGTCAGTCCGCTCGCAAGCCACCGCCGTAGCGTTGCGGTGTGCGCCTCGGTGACCCGCGAGAACGCCCAGCCGGTGCTCACGCATAAAGCCAAGCCGCCGCCCAGGGCCAGCCACGGTGTGACGCCGGTGCCGCTCATCTGCCAGCCATAGCCGGTCAGGCCGACGAGCACGGTGATGTACAGCACCAGTATGGGGATATGCGTGCAGTAGAGTGAGAAGGAGAAGCCGGCGAGCACCGTGTGCAGCCGGGGCCAAGGGGGCGGCCGGAGTCCATCGCGGCAGCGCAACGTCAGCAGCAGGTTGCCGAACAGCAGGGCCAGCAGCATGTCCAGTTCGGCGGAGAGCAGCGGGTGCAGCTCCGCGAACGATCGCCGCACCAGCAGCCGTACCGCCAACGACCCGGCGACGAACAACGCTACCGCGACCCAAGGCTGTCCGATGACGGGCCGTGGCAGCCTCGCCGCGGCCACGCCGACTACCCAGACCAGCATGTAAGGTCCGATCGGCGAGCCGGTGAACTGGACGGCGGTCAACCCGGCCAAGGCGGCGAGCGCCAAGCTGCCCAGCCCCATTCGGCTTGTGGCGGGTAGACGAGACATCAGCGCCAAAGCCAATGGCGGGAACAGAAGATAGTACCAGAACTCGTTGAACAGCGACCAGAGCGCACCGTTCGCCGCGTATTGCGGGCACGCCGTCGTTTGCAGGAAGGCCGCGTTGCACAGCAGGGTCGGGACGGACAGTGTTCCGCTCGCGTCAGCGGGGAGAATGCCGTGGTCGATGGCGCCCAGGCTGATCGCCAACCCCGTGCAAGCCGCAGCGAGGGCAAAGCCCGGCCAAAGCACGATGCACAACCGAACCAGCCGCCGCCCGAGATACGCGCCGAATGCGAGCCGGCCGGTCGCGTCGATCTCGCGCATGACGGCCCCGCCCACCAGCAAGCCGCTCAGCACGAAGAACAACATGACGGCCTGATGGTCGAAGCCGGCGGCGAAGGCATAGATCGCGTGCGGGAGGGAAAACACCGGCATGTCCCCGACCGGCACCAACATGCGTAGCCCGGCATGGGTCAGGAGCACCGACACCGCGGCAAGCCAGCGGAACAAGTCCACCCATGCGCTAAAGCTACTCGACCCCGCCCCACTGCGCACTCGCTTGTCCCCACCGGCCACCCACTAGCTGTGTAGTCGATGCAGCAACGGAAGAGAATACTAATGTATGAAGAGATGCACCACAATCGTGACCAGCCAGCAAATGGTCGCCAAGCTGATGGATCCACTCACCGCGACCACGAGCAGCCCGACCCATGCCTGGGAGCCGTCGCCCGGCAGCTCCCGTTCTTCGAACGCACAGTAGAGTTCGTCAGCTATGACCGTCATCTCGTGTCTCCCACGTCTCGCAGGGTGAGTTTGCGTGAGAGGGATGGACGGCATGTTAACGGCTGGGCAGATTTTTGGACTGGTGTGCCGGAACTCGATCCTGCTGCTCCGATAGCGGGGCGTTTTGCTGCTGGGTGAGAGTATCGATGCTGGGGATCGGGCCGATCGGCTGCAGAGCATAGGCCGGTGCCGCGGGCCGGGCGGCCAACGGGTCCGCATTCATCCGCAGCGGCACCGGGTAGTCGTGTAGCTGCAAGCGGAGTAATTCACCGGGCAGCGGGTGGGATCCGACCAGGATTACCGAGGGCGGATCGCTTCCGAGCCGCAGGATGTAGACACGCGGCTCATAGGCCGTTTGCGCCGTATTGCGCGCGCATGAGAAGATGGAACCGTCGGCAAATACCAACTTTCGCTGCCGAATGCAGCCGGTGAAGCTGCCGGGCAGGGTGGTCGACGCGACGATGCTGTAACCGCGGGCGAAGAACTCGTCCAGCACCGCGGCCTGCGCCGTGCGGGGCGCGGCGAAGCTGGCCAGCAAGATGAGGATAACCGCGCGGAGCATGCTCGAGAGATACTGGCGCGCAGCCCGCTTGCAATCGGGCAAGGGAGGCGGCAAGGACATGCTATCGTGGTCGAAGGGTGAAACTTGGTCGTTCTTCTGACAGGTGTTGCGGGATTTGTGGGTTTTCACGTCGCCGAACGCCTGGCTGCGGCCGGCGTCGAGGTGATCGGCGTCGACAACTTCAACGACTACTACGATGTTCGCTTGAAGGAGGCCCGGGTTGCCCGGCTGACCCGGCCCAGTTTTACCCTGCACCGCGCCGACATCGCCGATCGGGTGGCCATGGAGGCAATCGTCCGCGCCACGCCGGGCATCACTCATATCGTGCACCTGGCGGCTCAGGCCGGGGTTCGCTACTCGATGGTGAACCCGTTCGCCTACATCCATTCCAACGTCATGGGTCATCTCGTGATGCTGGAGATGGCGCGCTCGCTGCCGAGCCTACAGCATTTCGTCTATGCCAGTTCCTCCTCGGTCTATGGTCTTGGCAAGGAGTTTCCGCTCGAGGAAAACGGCGTGGTGGACCAGCCTACCTCGCTATATGCGGCCACGAAGCGGGCAGATGAGCTGATCAGCTACGCCTACACGCATCTGTTTGCCTTGCCGCAGACGGGTTTGCGCTTCTTCACGGTTTACGGGCCGTGGGGGCGTCCAGATATGGCGTATTACGGATTTGCCGAGGCGATCGTAGCTGGAAAGCCCATCGCGCTCTATGACGGCGGCCTGCTGAAGCGGGACTTCACCTATATCGACGACATCGTGACGGGGGTGGTCGGCGTGATGGACCGTCCGCCGCCGCCTGGGCCACCGCGCATCCTCAATATCGGCAACAACCGCGCCGAAAAGGTCAGCCACCTCGTCCGGCTGCTGGAGAACGGGCTCGGGCGCACCGCCATCATCCGCACCCAGCCCCGCCCGGCGGCCGACGTGATCGAGACATGGGCGTCGATCGACACCATTGCGTCACTGACTGGATACGCTCCAGCAACCAGCCTGGAGGCCGGCATCCCGCGGTTCATCGCGTGGTTCAAGGCCTACCACAAACTCTGACTTGTCCCGTTCCTCTCCTGCGGATCAGGGGAAACGCCAAACTCGGACCATTGCTCTTGCTTACCGGCATGCCGAAGCGTAACCGAATGCATACGTATGCTCGGGGGTGCTTGTGGTGGTCTCTTCAACCCAGACGGACGCCGTCGCCTACTACTCCGGCGCTGCGGCGCACTTCCACGCCAGCTATGCTGCAGACGCGAACCGGCAGGAGCGGCTGCAGGTCTGGAACCGGTTCATCGACCGCTTCCTCTCCAAGGTCACCTACGCCTACGACCTCGGCTGCGGCAGCGGCATCCTCGCCTGTGAACTAGCCCGGCGCGGGATCGAGACGGTGGGCGTGGATGGCGCGCCGGGCATGCTGGCGATCGCTCGGCAGTCGGCCTCGGAGCAGGGGCTGGATCGCGCGCAGTTCGTGCAAGCTATGCTGCCGATCGCCTTGCCGGAGCAGTGGCAGGCGGCCGACGCAGTCATTTCGTCGAGCGCCCTCGAGTATCTGCCTTCGTTGCCCGAAGCTTTGCTGTCGATCCGCGGCCTGTTGCGCCCGAATGGCATGCTGATTTTTTCGGTGTCCAATCGGGATTCCCTGAGCCGTGGGATTGTGCGCCTCGTGCACCGGCTGACCGGCTATCCGACATATTTCGGCTTGTTGAAGCAATTCAGCACGCCAGAGCAACTGAAGACGGACCTCGAGGCGAGCGGCTTTACCTATCTCGATCACGCCCACTTCGCCCGGGCGGACCGCATCAACCGTTTCCTGGCTCGACTGCTGCCGGAACGCCGGGCGAGCAACATGATCATCGTCGCCGCCCGCCGGCTATAGCGGGTGCAGCCCCGGGTCCTGCTTGTCGGACCGATGCCACCGACCAAGGGCGGCGTGACCACTTTCATGCTCAATCTGATGGCATCGCCGCTCGCTTCGGAGGTGCACTTCATTGCGTTCACGACGTCCCGTCCACCGAAGAAGAACGTCACCGAAAACTGGGGCTACCGGGCCATGCTTCGCGGCGGCGGGAGGCGGATCGTGGCGGGCGCATTGGTCACGGCGTGGCACCTTGCGAGTTTCCCGTTTGCCGTGCTGCGGCACCGGGCGGACCTGGTGCAGATCCAGGCCTCCGACTACCAGGTGTTTTGGGAGGCGGGTCTGTATGCGGCGATGGCCCGCCTGCTTCGCCGCCCGGTTTTGTTTCGCATCGGTGGCGCCTTCGACATCTTCTGGGATGGTGCGTCCGGCTTCGAACGCTGGATGATCGCGGCGGTGTTGCGCTTGCCTGCAGCCGTCATCGCGCAGTCGGCCTTCGCTCGGGATGTGATCCGGCGGGCGGGGCGTACAGGTGACATCGTGATGCTGCCGAACTGGTCCCACGCGCTCCCCGAGATCGTGTCGAGGGCGGGTGACGAGATCCCCACCTGCCTCTTCATCGCCGGCTTGGAGGCCAGGCGAAAGGGTATGGAGGACGTGCTGGCCGCGCTTGGGATGTTGCGCGACCAGGGTGTTGCGGTGCGCGCACACGTGCTCGCTGCGACGCCGGCGCTCGCGGCCCGCGCGACGGCGTTGGGCTTACCCGGCTTGACACTGGAGGGCCCGGCCGATCATGCCCGCGTGCTCGCCGCGATGAGTCGCTGCTCGATCTTCCTGCTGCCTTCATACGGCGAAGGTTTTCCGAACTCGCTGGTCGAGGCGATGGCGGCCGGGATGGCGTGTGTCGCGACGCCGGTCGGGGCAGTGCCGGAGATGGCGGAGCAAGGCGGCGTCGTAACAGTGCCTGTAGGCGATGCCGTTGCCCTGGCTTCGGCCATCTCTCGCCTGGCCGGGTCGGAGCCGCTGCGGCATCGGTTGGGCAGGCTTGCCCGCCAGACCGTTGAAGACCGCTATACGGCCCGGGCAGCACTGCCCGGGCTCGCATGCGCGTATCGGCGGTGGTCGGGGTTAGACGACGCCGCTGGTGATGTTGCCGTTGAAGCCGTTGGGTAGGAAGCCGCCCTTACCCTGGCCACCAACGGTGACGATGTTGACCACCTGCGCCGTCGTGCGCTGGAAGGCCAAGCCATTGCCGTCGGCCGGGGCGATGTTGACGAACCCGTTCTGCGGATAGATCACACCCTGGTCGTCGTTGGACTTGGACGCCTGTGCACGAAGATTGGCAATCGCCTGGGTATCGTAGGCGGCTGCAAAGCCGAGTTGGCCGAGGACGGTCCGGATCAGGCCGCCGTGATAGGCCTCGACCGCCAGGATGGAGGCCGCGACCGACAAGTAGGCCTTGTTCTGGATCAGCGCCGCCGCTCCCGCATAGGCCGTCACGCCGACATCCTCGAAGATGAAGGCGCCGAGGAAGAAGCTGACCTGGTCGGCGAACGGATTGAACGGTGCAGCCGCAGTTGCGATGCCCGCCGCGACCGCTGCCGCCTGGAAGCCGCCAGCCAGGTCGATCAACGGGCGCGATACGGCCGCCGATCCGAGCGCGGATCGCAGCACGCCGACATGGGCTTGTTCGTCGATCGCAAGATTCTGGGCATACTGGGCGAACAACGGCGTGGTGAACGGCACGGCCGTGCCGCCATTCACGCCGCCGGCGGTCCCGGTGCCCGTGACCGACGTTGCCGGCAGGCCCTGGCCGGTGGCTGCCCGCAGATAGAACTCGGCCTCGATATACTCGAGGTTGAGCGCAAAGTTCAGGATGTCGATGTCGGTGATCGCGGTTTGGGCAGCGGCCTTGCGGCTGACCAGGGCGGCGCCGATCGGCCCTAGGCCGGCCAGGAAAGCAGCCCCGACCACACCTTTGCCAAGGCGCCGGGTCAGGCCCGAGAAGCGCGGGGAAGCGGCGTCATCACTCTGGATGTCCGCCTCGGGAAGCGTGTCTTGATCCACGAAATTACCCTCCAGGGTCGTCATGCGAGCAGAACTCGTATCGAGCCACTCGGAAATTCAGCTACCAGCTCCATCGGAGCGATCAACGGATGTTGCCGTTCAGCCCATTGGGGAAGAAGTTGCCGTTGGTCTTGTTCGGGCCACCCTGCACGACGCTGAGAACTTGTGCGGCAGTGCGCCGATAGTTCAGCGCGGTCGAGTCGGTGTTGGTCACCAGCGCAGTGTTGCTGTTCGGGAAAGTTATGCCCGACGCGGTGACCGCTCCCGATGCCTGGGACTGTGCGTTGGCAACTGCCTGGGTGCGGTACGGCAGCAGCGCGCCATTGACCGCGTCGGCCGAGACGTAGGTGAGGCCGCTCGTCCCAGCGCCGATGCTCGACTGTGTCAGCACGCCGCGGATCGACCCGGCGTGATAGCCCTCGGTCGCCAGGATGCTGGCAGCCGCGCTTAACACAGCCGGACTGCTGATCAACGCCGCCGCTCCTGCGTAGGCAGTGACACCGACCTCGGTCAGCGTGAATGCGCCCAGGAAGAAGCTGATCTCGTCCGCGAACGGGTTGAACACCTGGCCCGGTGCGATCGCGCCGGATGTCAGGGCCGCGGCTTGGAACGCACCGGCGAAGTCGATCAGCGGCTGGGCAACCGCCGCCGAGCCAAGCTGGCTGCGGAGGAAGTTGATGTGGTCCTGCTCGTCCACCGCGATCTTGGCAGCGATTTCAAAGAAGAAGGGGTTCTGGAACGGCACCAGAGTGCCACCGTTCACGCCGCCCTGGGTTCCGGTCCCGGTCAGGACGCTGGCCGGCAAGCCCTGGCCGGTGGCGCCTCGGGTATAATACTGGCCCTCGAGATACTCGAGGTTGAGCGCGAAGTTCAGAATGTCCTGGTCGGAGAAAGCGCTCTGCGCGTGGGCCTTGCCGCTCACCAACGCGACGCCGACGGGGCCCATCGTAGCCAGCAGGGCCGCGGCTGTTGCGCTGATACCAACGCGGGACATCAGGTTGCGCCGGTCGATGCCGGTCGGGGCCGCCTCGTGATCGAGGTGTGTCTCACGTCTTGCCAAATCGTCCTCCAGTTGCGCATGGGCGCGTTTTGCCGAGCTTAGGTCGCCCGGACTTCCGAGTTGACTACGGATGGGGGGTATTTGTGGATGCGGGGGATTACGTAGCGGCAATCACAAAGAAAGCAGTGTGTTCGCTTTGCTGCACCGTATGTTAACAATTATACTAGTGCAGCGACCGTCGCCGAGCATCATGCTGCATCAGCTAAGTCGCCATAAAGCCGCATCCGGGCGCCTAGCGTTTCGTATTGGAACTGTCTGGCGGCCCGTGCCTTGAACTACAGACCGCCTGCCCGGCGGTTGTTCGCAGGCTAGCCAACCCCAGTTCCGCAGCTTCAGTCGGATGCGCGACAGATGCCCATCGTGATGAGTTCAACAGCCCGAGCGACATCGCCGCCGACACCTCGTAGGCGTCGGAAGGCCGCGTCGAGGCCATGAACCGTCTATCCGTTCGTGGGCTGAGTTTGATGGGCCTGTTGTTGGCCGGCATCATGGTGCTCGAATTCGAGTCGGCGCCTTCGCCACGTTCGGCTACGATGTCACTTGCGGCCCCCGTAACTCAACCGGTGTCGGCCGCCGCTCCGGCCAGCATGTCGGACGCGCAATTGAGCGAGGTGCTGGGCCGACCTCTGTTTGCGTCGGATCGCCGGCCTGATCCGTTGCGACAGAGTGCCGGCGAGAAAGCAGGTCCAGGCTTGCCGCATCTGACGGGGATCCTGGTCAGCGGCTTCGACAAGCGGGCGATCTTCGCCGGGCCCGATGATGGTAACCCGGATGCTCGCGGAACCGTCGTGCGAGAGGGCGATCAGATTGGCCAATATCGGGTTCAGTCGATCAACGTGTCCGCCGTAGCGCTCAGCGGCCCGGACGGCCTGCGCATGGTGCAGCTTTGGCAAGCCGGTAAGCCGAGCCAGCCCATCGCAGCACCACCGCTCGTCGTTCCCCCTTTCACCATGGTTCCACCGTCTCTGCGGGATCCGGCACGATACAACACTCCGTCAGGTCCCTTCGGCATGGCGATGTATCGCAACTCACCGGCTGCGCCGCGGGCTGTGCTGCCTGCGGTCCCCGGCTCGAACCGCTAGGCCCAGAGGCGCTAGGCCCAGAGGCGCTAGGGCCAGAGTCGCTAGGTCCAGAGGCGCGCCAGGTCGGTCCGGCCCGGGACTGGGTCGCTTGAAGGGAGTGGGACGGCAGCGATCGCACGCTTTGCTTTGGCCAGTTCCGCCGGGTCGCCACGGAGCAGGTCGCAATCCGCGCCGCCGGGATAGGCCCCGATAACGAGGAGGTCGGCGCTCTGCCCCATGTTTCGATGCGCGACACCGGCGGGAATAACGACCACGTCGCCCGTTTGGAGGGAGATGGTCTCGCCCGAAGGTCCGCCGAACAAGACGGTCACCTTGCCCGACGCGATGCCAAGCACCTCGTGCGTGATGCTGTGGTAGTGATCGTAGCTGAAGATGCCGTCCCGCCACGAGCCCAGCCAACCCTGCGCCGCGAACGCATGCTCGACCGCCTCGGCCCCGCCCGGCAATGCTGCCCGATAGAGCACAACTGGCAGGGCCGAGTTCGGGAAGCGGTCGTCGCCGTCCAGCAGAAGGTGCTCAGGCTCGTCCATGGGTGACCTCTCGGCCGCTCGGTCCCACAAGGCATGCGGCGGCGGCGATTGGATCGGGCTATGCCGTTTCCCGGTGTGGCGCGAACAAGGCGGCGAGACCGGCGAGCAGCACCAGCCCGCGGGGCGCTGCGAGCTTGGGATCGTGATGGCGCAGTTCGCTGACCAGCAGTACCGCAGAGACACCAGCCACCAGCAAGCCGCCGTAACGGCGCGTCGCGGGCGCGACCATCAGCAATCCGCCCGCCGTCTCGGTCGCAGCGGCAGCCTGCATCGCCCGGCGTGACCAGCCAAGATGGCGGAACATCCGGGTGTAGCCGCCATAGCCCGCGAGTTTGTCGCTGCCGGCGATGGCGACTGCGACGCCGAGGGTAGGGAATGTGTAGGACATGTCTTTGTCTCCTTGGCACACAACGCGCATGGGTGGACGACGTTCGCCAAACCACCTTTCGCCACATACTTTACGCGCCCTCTATGTCGCGGCGCCCCAGACGATCTCGCAGCTTTACGCCCCGCCGGCCTAGCTTTGCTCCACGGGCGATCGACGCCCGGCGTAGCAGTGGAGAGCCGCATGCCCGTGTTCAACAGGCCCATGTTCAGTCGGGCCATCTCAAGTCGGGACGTCTTCAGTAAGGTCGCGCTGTATCCGACCCCTTCACCGAGCCTGCAGATCGAGCCGCTGCGGTATGCGACACCCGCCAAGCCGAAATCGGCCGCGGACCCACAAACCAGCCGCCCGGCCACCCTGTCCGAAAGCGCCAGCCACGCGTCCATGGTGCGCGCGCATATTGCAGATGTCATCGCCAAGCGGATGTAATGCACCGTCTGTTCGTCGGTGGGTCTGAAAGTCGTCGCCATGTCGAAGTTGAAGCAACGCCTGCATACACCGCGGGGAACGGCGGCCGCCGATATCGCGCGTCTGGCCCACGGCCTCGGCCTCCTGCCGGAGATCGAGGTCGTGGACTACAATGCGACGCTGCGGGACGGCGACGGCTTCTTGGGAGACCGGGCCAGTAAGCGAGCGTTCCGGTCGATCATCGAGCGCGAGCGGGAAAGGCTGCGTTCGACCGGACCCGACCCGCTTGGCCCGCGTGCGACGGCGGACATGAGCAAGAAGGCGCTGGACGCCGTCCTGCTCCGCGGCAAGGTGGAGGCGGCTGGCGTCATGATCGGCGCGATCGAGGATTTTGCGCACGCGCTTGCGACGGTCACGCAGCACCTCCTGCAGACGCCGGGTTGGCGTGGCGTGCGGGTGATCGCGGTGGGCGGCGGCATGCGCGCCAGCCGCTGCGGCGAGTTGGCGATCGGGCGCGCATCCGTCCTGCTGAAGGCCAGCGGGCAGGACGTGGCGCTACGGCCGATCTGGCACCATCCCGACGAGGCCGGGTTGATCGGCTCTGTCCAACTGGTACCGGCCGCAACACTGGCTGGCTTCGACGGATTCCTGGCCGTCGATATCGGCGGGTCGAACATGCGCGCCGGGATCGTCGAGCTCAATCTCAAGCAGGCGCCCGACCTGAGCCGCGCGCGGGTGATGAGCCTGGATATTTGGCGCCATTGCGACGACCGGCCGACCCGCGAGGCGGCGACGCAGCGGCTGTGCGCCATGCTGCATGACCTGAGCCGGCGGGCCCGCAAGAACGGTGTGCGGCTGGCTCCCTTCGTCGGCGTTGGCTGCCCGGGCATCGTGGCGGCCGACGGCACGATCGAGCAAGGCGGCCAAAACCTGCCCGGTGACTGGGAAGGGCCGGGGTTCAACCTGCCAGCTTCCATCCGCGAGGCTTTGCCCAAGATCGGCGGCCAGCCGGTAGCGGTGATGATGCACAACGATGCGGTGATCCAAGGTCTGAGCGAGGTGCCTCGGATGCGGGATGTCGGAAGTTGGGGCGTGCTGACCATCGGTACGGGGCTGGGCAATGCGAGCTACACGAACCGTAAGCCGTCAACGTCGTCGACTTAATCCCCCGTCCCGGAGCCAATCGCGTTCGGCGTTCCTCCCCTGCGAAGCGGGGGAGGGGACCATGCGAAGCATGGTGGAGGGGGTACCGCCACACTCAGTCCGTGACCGCGCCCCCTCCGTCGGCTTCGCCGCCACCTCCCCCGCCACGCAGGGGGGCACACGCCGAGTGCCAAAGGCCAGCCGCGTTCTGGTCCGATCAGGCCGCAGCAACCGGCCGCACATCCTTGATGTCGCGGAACGT
>CAXTWC010000071.1:0-24729 GCA_964247805.1 uncultured Acetobacteraceae bacterium
CGATCACGCCCGGCGCGGCGTCGCCGTCGGGCGCGATCCGCACCCGGCCGAGCCGGGTGGTCTGGCTCACCTCGGGCGCCACCAGCCGCACATGGGCCGCCACCGGGCCAGCTGCGGTGGTCAGCGTGGCGGGCTGGCCGGGGTGCAGCTGCACCAGTCGGGTTTCGGGCACTGCCGCTTCCAACTCAATTGCGCCGTTGGCAATTAGGCGAAACAGCGGCTCTCCGGTCATCCCCACCACGGCGCCGAGGCGGGCAGTGCGGCGGCTGACCACGCCGGCGGTGGGGGCGCGAATCACCGTGCGGTCCAGCTTCACCTGCAGCTCCTGCCGTTGCGCCCGGGCCAACGCGGCATCCGCCTCCGCGGCGTGGAGGGCGTTGACCGAGGCGTTCAGCCGCGCCACCCCCACCTGCGCCGCCTGCTGCCGGGTGTCGAAGGTCTCGCGGGAGGTGATGCCGGAGGTCACCAGGTCCTTCGAGCGGGCATAGGCGGCATCGGCCTGGGTACGGGAGGCCTGGGCCTCCGCGATGGCGTTCTGCGCCTGCGCCACGGCGGCATCCGCCCGGGCCTGTTGCGCCGTGTTCTGCGCCAGGCTGGCATCCAGCGCATCGTGGGACAGAGTTGCCAACACCTGCCCGGCGGCGACCCGGTCACCCTCCTCGACGGCGATGCTGGTGATGGCCAGGCCGTCGATCTGCTGGCTGACCAGCACCTCCTCGCGTGGCACCAGCGTACCCGTGACCAGGACGGTTTCCGCCAGGGTCCCGGCGCTGGCCGGCACGACCGTCACCGCCGGCGGGGCCGCTTCGGGCGACGCGGCGAGCAGCAGCGGGACGGCAAGCAGGAGGAGCCGAAGGTGAACCATGGCTTCAGTGGCATCCGAATGGCCACAGACGCAAGGACGAAGCTAGCTGCGAGTGCGGGTAGTCATTCTCGATCCATTCTTCGAGTCAGGCCATTCTTCGGAAATGGGTCCGCCTATGCCGCCGAGCATAGACGATGCTTACACGCTCTCCCATTCATCTGATTGGACAGGCCGATCAAGCTGCTGCAAACCAAATCGACGTCCAAAGACAACGGAGCATAAGAAATGAATTACATGAGCAGCCCGCGTTATGGCGCGGCATTCCCCACCATCCGTGACGATGTCAGCGAAACCGAATGGCAGGCCCGCGTCGACCTCGCCGCCTGTTATCGGCTGGTCGACTACTACGGCATGACGGACATGATCTACAACCATATCACCCTGCGCATTCCTGGCACGGATGATTTGCTCATCAATCTTTATGGCCTGCTGTATAAGGAGATTACCGCCTCCAGCCTCGTCCGCATCGATGTCGAGGGCAACATCCTGTGGAAGCCGGATACGGATTACGGGATCAATACGTCCGGCTACGTCATCCACGGCGCCATCCACAAGGCACGCGAGGACGTGGCAGCGGTGATCCACACCCACACGCGGTCCGGCATGGCCGTGTCCACGATGGCGTGCGGTCTGCTGCCGCTCAATCAGACAGCAATCCGCTTCAACGGCCATATCGGTTACCACGATTACGAGGGGCCAGCCATCGATCTAGCCGAGCGTGAGCGGTTGGTGCGCGATCTGGGATCGCACGATGCGATGATCTTGCGGGACCACGGCCTGCTGACGTGTGGTGCTACGTTGCAGCAAGCTTTCAACACGATGTACCAGCTCGAAATGTCCTGCCGCGCGCAGGTGGATACGTTGGGCGCTCGCACGGAACTCACATTGCCAGCCGCCGACGTGCTGGAGCGGACGGCCAAGCTGTATCAGCCCGGTGTGCGCCGGCCCTATGGCGTCCTGGAATGGCACGCGATGCTGCGTCTGCTGGAAGCAACCAGCCAGAACTCTCCGTTCCCGTATTACGCGCAGTAGACGCCCAACCTTGCCATGCTGGCCTCGTATGCTAGGCCGCCTCGGATGATCGAGGCCAGCAAGGCGTAGGCCACTCTGTTTTCCATCGGGGGTCTTGCCCATGCGACAGGGCCACGTCGGCGAGAGCAAAGCTATCCCGAGAGCGGGCTAACGACCGGTCGCAGCTTCGATCAGCCAAGATCGGAAAGCTTGCACCTTCGATAGTTCAGCGCGATCGTCACGCGAAACGAGGTAGTAGCCCAACGACCGTCGTAGTGTGTAGGCAAACGGCGCCTCGAGAGCACCCACTCGGAGGTCCTCGGCGACATAAGCGCGCTGTCCCATTGCAATACCCAGGCTAGCGCGCGCGCTCTCATAGATGATGCCAAGGTCCTCGAAATGGCGGGCGCGAGCCCGGGGCGTTGCCATCCCGCTCTGCGTCAACCAGTCCGTCCAGTCTGACGGACGCAAGTTATGGTGCAGCAGCGTGGCCACGCCAAACGGATCGTCCGCGGTCGCGCCGCTCGCCTGCAGGTAACCCGGCCGGCAGACAGGCATCAATTCGTCGCAGAACAACAGGTCCGCCCGGCAGCCACGCCATTGCCCGCGGCCGTAGCGCACGGCGACGTCCACGGGGTCGTGGTCGAAATCGACCGGAGTGCTGCCCGAGACCAGACGCACGTCGATGTCTGGATGCAGTTCTTGGAATCCAGGTAGACGCGGGATCAGCCAGCGGGTGAGGAACGTCGTATAGCCGCGCACCACCAGCACCGCGTGGGCGTTGGTGGCGACGAGGCTCTCGGTGGCGGCAACGATCCGGCCGAACGCCTCGCTCACGGCTGTGGCAAACGCGCGGCTGCCGGGCCGTAGCTCGAGCCCGCCAGCGGTGCGCTCGAACAAGGGGAAGCCAAGTCGCTCCTCGAGAGCACGCACATGTCGGCTTACCGCACCCTGGGTTACGCCCAATTCCGCCGCGGCCCGAGTAAAGCTGCGGTTCCGTGCCGCGGACTCGAAGGCCCGCAGCGGATTGAGTGGCAGGAGACGATGAGCCGACATCGGGTATGAGTTTTTGTGCAGGTGCGCCGCGGAGAAAAGTAGTTTGCGGCCTCGCTCCCCACTGGGCAAGCATGCAAATCGCCGAAACTAAAAGGCATGACAACACGGCACCGGGCTCAAGCCCGGGCCAGGGAAGGAGGCGTCCATGCTCGCAAGAGATGTATGGATCGTGGTCGGCACATGCTGATCCTGGAGCACGATGCCAAGGCGATGCTCGCAGACCACGGTGTGCCGGCGCCACTGGGCATGCTGGTCGCGCAAGGCCAATCCTACGCCGCGCCCCCATTCCCGGCACCTTGGGTGGTCAAGGCGCAGGTTCCGGTCGGCGGGCGTGGCAAGGCGGGCGGCATCCGCATCGCCCCGGATGCCGCGGCACTGTCGCGGGAGCTGGGCGAACTGCTGGGGAGTGAACTCAAGGGTCACGCCGTGACGTCCGTGCGCGTGGAGCAGGCAGTCGGGGCAGCGCAGGAGGCTTACATCAGCCTATCCGTGCAACCACGCGACGCCACGGTGACACTACTGATGGCCGCGAGTGGCGGGGTCGACGTCGAGGCGACTGACGACGCCGGACTTTTGCGTAGCGAGGCGCCGGCTGAGCCCCAGGCCCTCGCCGCCGCCGTGCGGGCGCTGGCGTCACGCATCCCAGCGCCCATCGGACCGGCGCTCACGGCGCTGGGGCTGGCGCTGGCGGAGCTACTCCTGGCACGCGACGCGATCATGGTCGAGGTAAACCCCGTGTTCGTGCACGAGGACGGCACCTGGCTCGCCGGCGACGCCAAGTTGATCCTCGATGACAACGCGCTCGATCGCCAGCCGGCTATGGCGATGCTGCTGCGCAAACCGACGCCGGCCTATAGCGACGTGCGCCGCAAGGCCGAGCATGGCTTCGACTTCGTCGTGCTGCACCAGATGGGCAGCGTCGGCCTGGTCACCACAGGCGCCGGCCTCAGCATGATGCTGATCGACGAGATGACCGCACGCGGCCTGCAGCCGTTCAACTTCTGCGACATTCGCACCGGTCAGTTTCGTGGTGATCCGACGCGGCTGATCCAGACGTTGCGCTGGATCGCTGCCGGGCCGGCCATACGGGTGGTGCTGGTCAATATCTTCGCCGGGATCACGGATCTACGCGAGTTCGCCGCCTTGCTGGTGGAAGCGCTCCGTCACGTGCCGGAGTTGCGCGTGCCAATCGTGGCCCGACTGGTCGGCAACGGCGCGGAGGGCGCGCGCTCCCTGCTGGAGGCGGCTGGCCTCGCCATCACGTTGGAACCGGATCTGGATCGCGCCGTCGCGCTGGCCGCGCGTATCGTGGAGGGTGACGATGCTTGAACTTCTGCGTGACCCCACGCTGCCCGTCCTGGTGCAGGGTGCCACCGGCCGTGCGTCCGGCAAGCATCTGGCGCTGATGCGCGCCTATGGCACCAACATTGTCGCCGCCGTATCCGCCCGCAACGCCGGCGGCACGGTCGAGGGCGTGCCCATCTATGCATCCTGTGCCGAGGCGGTCGCCGCGACCGGTGCGCGGGCCAGCCTGGTCATGCTGCCGCCGCTCGCCGTACTTGCCGCGGTCTCGGAGGCAGTGGCCGCAGGTCTGAAGCTGATCGTCTCCATCGCCGAGGGCGTACCGGTTCACGATGCCATGCGCATCGCCCGCATGACGCGAGAGGCTGGGGTCACGTCCGTCGGTGCCTGCACGCCGGGTATCGCGATACCCGGCCGCATGAAGCTCGGCTTTCTCCCCGATGCTTCGTTAAGCCCGGGGCCGCTCGGCATGATGTCCAAAAGCGGCACGCTATCCTACGAGATCGGCTACCGGTTGGTACAGGCCGGGCTTGGCGAATCGCTTTGGGTGGGGGTGGGCGGCGACCCGGTCAAGGGCGTGCGCTTCGCCGACCTGCTGCCCCTGTTTGCCGCCGACCCGGCGACTCGCGCCACCGTCGTCATCGGCGAGATCGGCGGCACCGAGGAGGAAGACTTGGCCGCTGCGATGGCCGCATCGCCGCCGGGCAAGCCGGTTTATGTGCTGATCGCCGGCAGCGCGGCGCCGGATGGCGTCACGATGGGCCATGCCGGGGCGCTGATCGATGGCGCCCGTGGCAGCGTCGCCTCCAAGACCGCGGCGCTACAGGCGGCCGGAGCAGCCGTGTTCCGCAGCATGGACGCCATGATCGCCACCATCACCCGGGACGCCGCCGCCTGGCGCACGCCTTCCCCCACCCTGGAGTTCACCGCATGAGTGCCAGTCTGACCGCCGAGCAGAAGCAGTTTGTGGGCACCGTCCGCGAGATCACGCAAGGCGAGTTCAAGCCGCGCGGATTACAATGGATGGACGGCACCTTTCCCTGGATCAACGTGCGCCGGCTAGCCGAAATCGGCGTGCTCGGCATGGCGGTGCCGGAGGAGTATGGCGGGCTGGGACTCCCCGTGATGGACACCGCCCTGGTACTCGAGGAATTGGCCAAGGGCTGCTACGTAACGGCGATGGCAGTGCTGGGCGAAGTGGGGGTGCAGACCCGCATCATCAGCAAATACGCGCCCGAACACATGAAGCGGCGCATCCTGTCGGGCGTCTGTTCCGGCGAGTTCATGCTTTCGGTTTGCATGACGGAGCCAGACGCCGGCACGGACGTCGCCAGTTATCGCACCAATGTCGACATCAGCGGCAACCGCGCCGTGCTGAATGGCAAGAAGACGCTGATCAGCCGCGCCGACGAGGCGGGTGCTTTCGTCGTGTTTACCCGGGTCAATCGCCAGCCGGGGCAACCCGGCATAGGCTGTGCCATCGTGGAGAAAGGCACGCCGGGCCTGTCCGTCACCGGACGCTATCACACGATGGGCGGCGAGTTCCTGCACGAAGTCACCTTCGAGGACTGTGAGTTGCCACTGGAGAACGTGGTGCTGCAGGAAGACGGCTTCCGCAAGCTGCTCAACGCGTTCAACACGCAGCGCTGCCTCAACCCCTCCATCTCGCTCGGCATGGCAGAGGGCGCGTTCGACGAATCGGTGCGCTACCTGCGCGAGCGCTCCGCCTTCGGCAAGCCGATCTCCGAGTTTCAAGGCATGCGCTGGAAGCTCGCTGACATGTACAAGGATATCGAGGCTGGCCGCAGCCTGTTGTATCGCGCCTGCCAAACCGCCGATCCGTTTCCCGATCCGCTGCTCGCCGGCACTGCCAAGATGTATTGCAACGACATGGCGGTGCGGGTGACGAGCGAGGCGATCCAAATCCATGGCGGCTACGGCTTCACCGACGAATTCCTGGTCTCGCGCCTGTATCGAGGGGCACGTTACGGCTCGCTTGGCGGCGGCACGACGGAGACGCTGCGCGACGGCGTGAGCAAGCGCCTACTTGCCAGGCTCGACAATGTCGATGGCATCTTCGGGCTGGACAATTTCTGATGGGCGCCACGGTGCTCGATGCGCCCGCCACTGCTCCTACGCGGATTGCGTTCGAAGAAGCGAGCGTGCGCTTCGGCGAGTTCACGGCCATGGGCCCGGTGGATTTGGAGATCCGGCGCGGCGAGTTCCTGTGCATCGTCGGGCCGAGCGGTTGCGGCAAGTCCACGTTGCTCAACCTGATCGCCGGTACCTTGCCCGCCGCCACCGGACGGGTGAGCTACGCCGGCCGCACGGTGGACGGCCCCAACCGCGATGTCGGCTACCTCACCCAAAAGAACTTTTGCCTGCCATGGCGCACCGTGGAACGGAACGTGCGGCTGCCGCTCGAATTCCGTCGCCTGCCCAGGGCTGAAATGGACGCACGGGTCGCCGCGGCGATCGACCAGGTGGGATTGCGCGGGTTTGAAAAGGCGTACCCACGGCAGCTCTCGGGCGGGATGCTGCAGCGGGTGATGATTGCGCGCACCCTCGCCTACGCGCCCGAGACCTTCCTGCTGGATGAGCCGTTCGGCAGCTTGGACGCCCAGCTTCGCCTGCGGATGCACGCCGAATTGCTGCAGATCTGGCAACAAACCGCGGCCACCTTCGTGTTCGTCACCCACGACCTGCAGGAGGCGATCACGCTGGCCGACCGCGTGGTGGTGATGTCGCGCCGCCCGGGGCGGATCAAGCAGGTCATGGACATAGACCTGCCACGCCCGCGCGACGTGGTCGACATCCAGGGTGACCCGGCGTTCGGCCGCTACTTCCGGGCCTTGTGGGACGCGCTGGACGTGCACTGACCACTGAAAGGACCGTCGATGGAAGACCTCGCAGAAGCCACCGTCACGCTCCCTCGCCTGCGGCAACCGCGGTTGCGGGTCTTGGGGCGCCACCTGCGCCGACACGGGCTAGCCCTGGCGCAACTCGCTCTGTTCGCAGGGTCCCTCACGATCTGGCAGCTTACCTCGACCGCGTTCCGGCTCGATTTCTGGATCAGCAACCCGGTTGCCGTAGTGCAGGCCCTGATTGCCTGGGCCGCTGATGGCACGCTTGGTAGCGACGTCGGAACGACTATGCTGGAGGCCGGATTTGGCTTCGCCCTGGGCGCCTCGGCGGGGGCGGTGGTGGGATTCGTATTCGGCTGGTTCCGCACTCTAGGCGATCTGTTCGAACCATTCGTGCTCTCGTTCTACACGCTGCCCAAGATCGCCCTCGCACCGCTCTTTGTACTGTGGTTTGGCATCGGTACGGTGAACAAGGTGATGTTCGCGGCGCTACTGGTCTTCTTCATGATTTTCTTCACGACGTTCCAGGGCACGCGACAGGTGGATGCAGACCTGATTGCCAATGCGAGGCTGATGGGTGCCAGCCGCTTTGCGACCTGGACCAAGATCGCCGTGCCGTTTTCCGCCGTTTGGGTGTTCACCGGTTTGCGCATAGGCCTGCCCTATTCGCTGATTGGCGCCATCGTGGGCGAGTTCGTCGCAGCGCAGCAGGGCGTGGGTTATCGCATCAAGGAGGCGACCTCCATGTTCGACACCGCGACCGTGTTCGCCGGGCTGGCGGTGCTCAGCGTGATCAGCTTCGCCTTGCTTGGCATCCTCAAGCTGATCGAGAAGCGAACGCTCCGCTGGCAAGTCGCCACGGTTATCATCACAGAGCCAAGCTGACGGCTAAGAATAGCGAAGGGAGATCGACTATGGTGGGCAAGAGTTTGCGGCGGCGCAGCGTCGTGGCGGGATTGGGTGTGGCAGGGTTCGCACTCGCCCGCACTGCGCGCGCAGCGGAACCCGCCGTGGTCACTCTCAGCTCCACGAGCTATGCCAATGCAGCGTTGTTCATCTCTGACAAGCTCGGTCTGTTCGCCAAACACGGCAGTCCGCTAAGCCTCGTTGTCGTGGATAGCGGCAGCCTGGCAGTGAGCGCCTTGCTGTCTGGATCGGCCCAGTTTACCGCATCCGGCGTGTCCGACGCACTCGCTGCGGCGGCACATGGGCAGTCTTTGAAGCTGGTCGCCAACGTCTATCACGGCCTGTCCGGATCGATCGTGATCAGCAAGGTAGCTGCACAACGACTAGGCCTCACCGCCGCCTCCACGCTTGCTGACCGGCGCAAGGCGTTGGTTGGCTTGTCCATTGCGATCCCCAGCGCCACGTCCTCCTACGTCCCGCCTACGGTCGGGGCTGCGATGAGCGCAGGCGGCAAGCCGGACCTGATCTACATGGCCCAGCCAACCATGGTCGCGGCACTGCAGTCCGGGGCGGTGCAGGCGATCATGTGCGGTTCGCCGTTCTGGGAGCCCGCGGTCACCGGTGGTTTCGGCAGCATCTTGCTCGACGGTCCAGGCGGCGAGTTCCCGGCCGAAGATGCACCCGTCAGTACGACGGCGCTGGTGACGACGGGTGAACACGCCCGGTCGAACCCTGGTCAGATCAAGGCGATCCAAGCGGCGCTCGGGGAGTTGGCGGGGTTGATCGGCTCAGATCCACAGCGCGTACAGGCGGCCCTGGGCGAAGCCTACCCGAAGCTGGATGGGGCGACGGTGGCACTCGGCTTCAAGCGCAACAGCGCCAATTGGGCACACCCCAGCTTCGATCCCGCCGACTTGCAGCACGAACTGGCGATCATGTTGAAGAACCGGCCGATCCCCGGGCTGCGCGACCTGCAAGTGCAAGCCTTGCTGTAGGACCAGCAGCGCGCGGCGAACCTTCTCCGCCCAAGGGGGCAGGACACTCGGCTTCCGTTTTGACAACCCCGATTATAGCGCCCTAACATTCATGCAATCCGGCCGTATTGCTTGGCAATACGATAGGCGCTGCCGCGAAAGGATTGCATTCGTTGCCGACATCATTCACTGATAAGGTTGCCGTCGTAACGGGCGCGGCTTCTGGCCTTGGGCAATCCACCGCGATCCTGCTGTCCCAGGCGGGAGCCCGGCTCGTGCTGTTTGACCGCGATGCGACCGGGCTCAGCCAGACCGCGGCCCAATGTAGCGGTGCGGTAACCGTCACCGGCGACGTCACCTCCGCCGACGATTTGGCCAGGCTGGCTAGCACGGCTCAGTCGATCGGACCGGTGACGTTGCTGGCCACGGCAGCGGGCTTGCTCGGCCCCGCCGTGTCGCTCACCGAGGTCACGGAGGCCGAGTGGGACCGGCTGTTCGACGTCAACGTAAAGGGCACTTGGCTCACCATGCGCGCCTTCCTCCCGGCCATGCGCGCGGCGGGCGGGGGCTCCATCGTCGCCTTCTCGTCAGCCGCCGGGCTGACCGGGTCGGAAACCATGCCCGCCTATTCCGCCAGCAAGGGGGCCGTGGTGATGCTGACCCGCAGCGCCGCCCGCACGGAGGCGCCCCACGGGATCCGCGTCAACTGCGTCTGCCCCGGCTCGATCGAAACCCCGATGCTGGAGGCAACTTTCGCATCCGCCGGCAGCCCGGAGGAACGGGCTCAGCGCGAGGCTGTCTTCAAGGCGCGCCATCCCCTCGGCCGCTTCGGCAAGGCGCACGAGGTCGCGTCCACAGTCCTGTTCCTGCTCAGCGACGCCGCAAGCTTCGTCACCGGCGCGGCCGTGCCCGTCGACGGAGGCCGCCTTGCCTGAGCTCGGGCGCCTGGCAGGCCGCAGCGCCATCGTCACGGGCGCGGCGCGCGGCATCGGGGCCGCCACTGCCGCCCGCTTGGCGCAGGACGGCGCCTCGGTTTTGCTGGTGGATCGCGACGCGTCGGTGGAACAAACCGCGGCCGGCATCGGCGGCGTGGCGCTGATCCTGGATGTCGGTGAACTGAGCGCCGGCGAGCGCCTCGTCGCAGCCGCGCTAAAATCCTTTGGCCGGCTCGACATCCTGGTCAACAATGCGGGGATTGGCGGGTCCAAGTCGCTTATCGACTCCGACGACGCGCTCATCGACCGCTTCATCGACATCAATCTGAAAGCCGTGCTGCGCGTGACCCGCGCGGCTATCCCGGCGCTCACGCGTCCTGGTGGGCGCGTGATAAACATCTCCTCCACCTTCGGGCTGGCCGGCTATCCCGGTACCACGGCCTACGCGGTCGCCAAGGCCGGCGTCGCGCATTTCACGCGCCAGATTGCCGGCGAACTCGCCCCGGATGGCATTTTGGTCAACGCGGTGGCGCCCGGCGTCATCGAGACGCCGATGACCGAAGCGTACCTGAAGAACGACTACTACATCCAGACCATCGTGGAGCCGACTCCGCTCCGCCGCCCGGGCCGCCCGGACGAAGTGGCCGCCGTCATCGCCTTCCTGGCGTCCGACGACGCATCCTTCGTGGTAGGCCAGGTGATCGCAGTGGATGGAGGGTGGCTGGTCGCCCGCCATCCGCCGCGCGAGCCCATGCCAACCAAAGGAAGCGCCTAATGATCGACATGCAGGTGAAGTGGCCGAACGGCGCCAAGGTCGCGGTGATGCTGACCTTCGACTTCGATGCCGAGACGCTATGGCTATCCCGCGACCCGGCAAATGCCAAGCGCCCGGGCGTGCTCAGCCAGGGCAAATACGGCGCCCAGGTCGGGGTGCCCAAGATCCTGGAAACGCTGAAGGACGCCGCGGTACCCGCTACGTTCTTCGTGCCGGGCTGGACCGCGGACAACCACCAGGCGGTCACGGAGATGATCCTGCACGAGGGGCATGAGATCGCCCACCACAGCTACTCCCACCGCTGGATCGATCCCGACTTCCCCGATCAGGAAGTTGAAGAAATGGAACGCGGCCTGGATAGTTTGAAGCGCTCCGTGGGCGTGGTGCCCAAGGGATATCGCTCACCCGCTGGCGAGAGCAGCGACAACCTGGTGCGGCTGCTGAACAAGCATGGCTTCCTGTATGACAGCTCGCTGCTGGACCACATCAATCCCTATCGCATGACGATGCCGGATGGCGGCAAGGGCCCGATCGAACTGCCGTGGCATTGGAGTCTGGACGATGCACCGCACGCCCTGTTCTCGATCAAGAACCCGCGGCCGATTTTCCCCAATAGCCATCTGCGGGAAATCTTCCAGGACGAGTTCCGCGAGATCTATCGCTGGGGCGGCCTGTACAATCTGGTCATGCACCCGCAAGTCACTGGGCGGCCCAGCCGCATCGCCCTACTGCGGGAAATGATCGCCTTCATCCGGACCTTTCCCAACGTTTGGTTCGCCACCGGAACCCAAGTGGCCGAAGCCTGGTCCGCCGCCCACGAAGCCGAGTGACGCCGCCAACCCTTCATCGAAAGCATCCGCGCATGATATCCCGACGCAAACTGAGCCTCGTTGCTGCCGCCGGCTTCACTCTCTGTGCCGCTTTCGGTCGCCCGGTGATGGCGCAACCTGCCGCCGACCGCCCGATCAAGCTGGTGCTCAACGTCGGCCTGCAGGTGCTGGATCCGATCGCCGGGCCATCCTTCGTCACGCGCAATTTCGCCTACATGGTGTTCGACACCCTGGTCTCGATGGACAGCAAAGGCCAATACCATCCACAGATGCTGGATAATTGGACCACCAGCGACGACAAGCTCACCTGGACCTTCAAGCTGCGGCCCGGCCTGGTGTTCAGTGACGGCGCGCCCGTCACGGCGGAGGATTGCGTCGCCTCGCTGAAGCGTTGGGGGGCTCGCGACAACATTGGCCGCCGCCTGTTGGCTGCCACCAAGGACCTGCACGCCACCAGCGCCGACACCTTCGTGCTGGAACTGGCGCGCCCGTTCGGCCCGGTGATCGAGGCATTGGGCAAGCCAAGCGTGCAGGTGCCGTTCATCATGCCGGCCCGGATCGCCTCCGTCACTCCGCCGACGACGCCGGTGAAGGAAATCGTCGGCTCCGGCCCCTTCCTGTTCATGAAGGACCAGTGGATCCCCGGCGAGAAGGCCGTGTTCCGGCGCAATCCGAAATACGTTCCTCGAAACGAACCAGCAGATGGCCTTGCGGGCGGTAAGGTCGTGAAAACCGAGGAAGTCCAGTTCATCAACATGACGGACCCCGGACTGCGGGCCGCGGCCCTGCAGCAGGGCGAGGTCGATTACCTGGAATACGCCCCGTTCGACTTCCTGCCGCGGTTCCGTAAGGACGCCAACCTGACGGTGGCCAAGGCCGGCGGCATCGCGCAGATCATGGGCGCCATCAGCATCAATCATCAACAGCCGCCCTTCAACAACGTGCTGATGCGGCAGGCCTTGCAGCAGGCGCTGGACCGCGGCGACGTCCTGGATGCCCTGGGGCTTCCCGAGGGCATGGCCCAACCGGATTGCACCTCCCTATTCATGTGCGGCGCGCCCTACAGCACAGACGCCGGCGGCGAGATGATCCGCACGCAAAACCTGGAGAAGGCCAAGGCGCTGTTGAAGGAGGCAGGCTACAAGGGGGAGCCGATCGCCTTCCTACAGCCCGCCGACTCCGCGCTGATCAATCCGCTCGGGCTTGTCGTGATCGACCAACTGCGCAAGGCAGGCTTCAACCTCGACGTGCAGACCTCCGATTGGTCGTCCATCGCCTCGCGTTGGAACCAGAACGAGCCGGTGGCCCATGGCGGCTGGAACCTCGTCCCCGTCGTGTATACGGGGTTCGACATGTCGGATCCGCTGGGCAACCCGGGCATCGGTTTCAACTGTTCCGGCAACAACACTTGGGGTTACTGCGACCCGGCGTTGACCCCGCTGATCCAGAAGTTCGAAGCCGAATCCGATATGGCAAAGCGTAAGGATATCGCGGCACAGATGAACGTTCTCGCCATCAAGAACGTGAACTTCCCAATCGATGGCGAATTCTCTAGCCCGGCCGTCTGGCGGTCCAGCCTGAAGGGGGTGATCGACTTCGGTTTCCCGGTCATGTGGAACATGGAACGCACCAGTAAGTAGGCCGATGCAGCGGCCGGGTTCCGCCGAGCCCGGCTGCAACGAATACAATAAGGAAACGCCTCATGTCGACCAGCAGCTACAGTCCGGAAACCTTCCGGCCGCTGCCGTTCCACGACGCCGTTCCTCGCTTCCAGGATGGCAGCGACACCCCGCGCGCCTATCTGGAATGCAGCCTGGAGGTGATCGCCGACCGTGAGCCGGCGGTGACAAGCACGAGCTGGAAATGTTTGGCGCTCCGATGCGGGAACACGCAACAGGCAGCGGAGGGTTACCTGCACCACTACGCTGTCACGATGGAGGATACAGCCAGCCTGGGTGCTTGGAGCGCCGGGCTCGACGGCATTCTTCTGACTTGGGTGGATTTCGCCGACGGTATCGCCCGCTTCACCGATGGCGTGCTCCCCGTGTTGGAGGCTCGCGGCCTTCGCCTACCTCACCAGAGCCCGGGCCCATGAACGGGAGCGCCGAGGCACCATCCGGGATGGGGGAGATCGACGACCGGCTATTCGTGCAATCCGTGCACAAGGCCTTTCGCCTGCTGGAAGCATTTTCCACCGCCACCGCGCCGCTCTCGCTGTCGCAGCTCGCGGCCGCGTCGGGCATGGATAAAAGTGGGGCACAGCGACTGGGCTACACCATGCTGAAGCTCGGCTATCTCGAACAGACAGCCACGGGCTTGCGCCCCGGCCGACGCATCCTGGAGCGGTCGTTCGACTATCTGCGCAGCCAACCCATCGTAGGCCGCGCCTTACCCGTGCTCTCGGAGCTCCGCCGCACCTCGCAGGAGCGCGTCGACCTCAGCCTGTTCGACGATCTTCACATGATGTATCTGCTTCGCCTGCAGAGTAAGCGGGAGAGCTTCTACGCTTATCTGAACGGTCGCCGGGTTCCCACCTACTGCACCTCTGGCGGCTACGCCGTGCTGGGACACCTGGCTAAACCGCAGATGATGGATATCCTGCAGCGCTCGGACCGCCGCAAGCTCACGCCAAAGACCACCACCGCGCTCGATCGGATCGTTAAGCACGTGGCGCAGGCGCAGGCCGATGGCTACGCGCTCGCCCTGGAGGAAGTGCAAGTCGGCGAAATCGCCATCGCCGCCGCCATCCTGGACGAAGATCGCCGGCCCATCGCCGCCATCCATCTCGCGGGCTCGCTGAGTGAATGGACGCCGGAGGACTTCACCCGGCGCTTTGCTCCCCTGGTGATCGACGCCGCCCAGTCCGTGAGTTTCACATGAGGGAAAGCACCTCGCCGTCGTCACGCGGAACCCGGCGCAGTGCTATCGTTACCGACGCCGCCGGCGGCATCGGCCGCGCCACGCCGGGATGTTGCGCGACTACCCCGTCGGCCGTGCCGGGCGAGGGGACGAGCTTGCCGCGGCCAGCGCCTTCCTCGTCTCCGACGCCGCTGGCTACGTCACCGGGGTGGAACTGCCCGTCGATGGCGCCGACCTCTGACGTCTAATCTCCTGATGCCGGGTATCCGAACGCTTCTGTCCCTGCCGTGCCAGCGCCCGCAGCAACACGTTTACCGCCGCAAGCCGCTCGTCGGCGGTCGAGGTCTTCCGACGCAACAGTAGCCGCTTGCCCTTGCGTTCCAGCCCCTCGATCTCCGGCGGCACGGCGCGCAGGTCAGCGGCGATGGCAAGCGGTCCGACTTCGAGTTTGGCTACCCCGAAACGAAGGCAAGCCGCTCGCAACGCCGCCTGCGCGAGCAGAAACCGGACCGGGTCGGGTAGCGGCCCAAACCGGTCCTCCAACTCCTCGGCCAGCGCTTGAGGTTGATGCGGCCGCACCAGGCGGGCGTAGAGCGCGATCCGGGCCGCAGGATCCGGCATGTAGCTTTCCGGAATATGTCCGGGAAGGTCGAGCGTCATTTCAGGCCGCCACTCGTCCGCTACCGGCTCACTGCGTGCCCGTGCCATCGCTTGGCCCAGCAGGTGACGCGCGAGTTCGACGCCGAGCAGCTTGACGTGGCCGGCTTGTTCCTCGCCGATCAGGTCGCCCGCACCACGTAGGTCGAGGTCGCGTGCGGCGATCGCAAAGCCGGCGCCGAGCCCGTCATGGGCGGTAAGTGCCCCCAGGCGCTCCGCAGCCGCTTCGGTCGGCGGCGACGCGGGGTCGGTGAAAAGCCACGCCATGCCCCGCACCCTCCCGCGACCGACACGTCCACGCAGTTGATGCAGTTGGGCAAGGCCGAAATGGTCGGCGTGCCAAACGAGGATCGTGTTGGCGCGTGGAATGTCCAGCCCGGCCTCGATGATGTCGGTCGCGAGCAAGACGTCACCGTGCCCCTCCGAAAAGCCGACAAGAGCTGAGTCCACCGCCTCCGGCTTCATCTTGCCGTGCAGGATGACGACCGACAGGTCGGGCACGATCCGGTCCAACAGGCTCGCCACGTCGTCGATATCGGACACGCGCGGACAGACGCAAAAACTCTGCCCACCCCTCGCATGTTCGCGTAGCAGCGCCGTCTTAAGCACCGCCTCGTCCAGCGGCATCACGCTGGTGCGAACAGGCTGGCGGCGCGCCGGCGGCGTCGTCAGGACCGACAAAGTGTGCAGCCCGGCCAGCGCGCCCTCCAGCGTGCGGGGGATCGGCGTGGCGCTCAGGGTAAGCGTGTGCACACCGCCCTCACGCAGCCGGGCCAGGGCAGTCTTGTCCTTCGTGCCGAAGCGCTGCTCCTCGTCGACGATCATCAGCGCGAGGTCGGCGAAGGCGATGTCATCCCCGGCCAGGGCTTGGGTACCGATCACCACGCGCAGCTTACCCGTGGCGAGCCGTTCCCGGATGCCGGCGACATCGACCGCCCGTGTCAGACGCGATAGCGCCGCAACCTCCACGCCGATCGCGGCGAAGCGGCGTTGGAACGTCGCGAGATGCTGGCGCACGAGCACCGTTGTCGGCGCGAGGATCGCAACCTGTTTGCCTGCGAGCGCCACTGCGGCCGCCGCACGCAAAGCAGCCTCGGTCTTGCCAAAACCGACATCGCCGCAAAGCAGCCGGTCCATCGGCTTGTCCGAGGCAAGGTCGGCGGCGATCGCGTCGAACGCCCGCTGCTGGTCGACGGTGGGCTTGTACTGGAACCCGGCGATGAACCGGTCCATGCGCCGCCGGGGCGGTTGGATCGCGGGCGCCGTGAGCTCGTCGCGCGCCCGTCGTGCAGCCACGAGGGTCTCAGCCGTGTCCGAGAGGCCCACCAGCAACTGTCTGCGCCGCCTGATCCAAGTCGATCCGTCGGCGCGGTCGAGTGCGACATCGGCCGCTGCGCCATAGCGCCACACGCGATCCATCTCGGCGCAGGGCACGAGCTTGCGCGCGTCGCCGGCAAAGCTGAAGCACAGCACGTCCGTGTCGCCCTCGGTAAGGCCGGGCTTGGTGCACACGGTCTCGATGCCGTCCAGCCGCGCCATGCCATAGTCGAGGTGGATCACGGCGTCGCCCGGCCGCAATGCCATGGCGAACAGCCCCTCGTGATCCGCCTCGCCATGCCGGGGCGGCAGAACATCGCCCGCGGCAAGCACAGCGGCCCCGGGTGTGACGAAACCCAGCCCCAGACCAGGCGGCAAAACGCCAACGCTGCCCGGCGGCAGGGCGAGCAGGCCTAGCCAGTCGTCCACCCCCTCCGCCTCGAGACCCAACGCCCGCGCCAGCCGCCGGCCGGACAGCCCGACGCGAAGGCCGTTGGCCACCAAGGACTCGATGAACGCTTCGGCGCCCTCGGTCGGGTCGGGGAGCGCGCGCAAGCGGGGCGGGGCCTCCGTCTCCGGCCACTCGACCATCTCCGCGTCATGGGCTGCACAGGCGGCCGTCCAGTCGGCTGCGGTCAAATAGAGGCCGTCCGGAGGCAAGGCGCCCCCAGTCGCCCGGCACAGAGCGATACGCGTCGTGCGGGCTTCGCCGATCTGCTCGAGCGCTTCGGCCATGCGCTCGTCGCTGTTTGGGTCGACGAGCAGGATCGCACCCGGCATGAGGTCGAACACGCTTGCGAGCGGAGCTGCGTAGTCCGGCAACCAATGTTCCAGCCCCGGTGGACGCGCCTCGCCGGCTTCGGTCACGACTTCGGATGCCGGGCCGATCGCGATGCTCTCGAGTGTGCCCCGGCTACGCTGCGTCACGGTATCGAACCGGTCGATCTCGGCCACGACATCGCCGTCCAACCGGATTCGCACAGCAGAGGCATGGTTGGCCGGCACGAGGTCGATCACGGCGTCGCGAAAGGCGGCTTCGCCGGGCTGGTCCGCCTCATCCTCGATGGCATATCCCATCCGCTCGAGGTCGGCGCGAAAACCGCCGCGGTCGAGCACTTGCCCGAGTGTCACGACCATCGTTGCCACCGCGTCGGCCGGCGGAAGCTTTTGCGCGAGGCTGTCGACCGAAGCGATAACGAGACGGGGGCCGGTCCCCGCCATTGCCCGCAATGCCTGCATGCGCCGTCCCATGACGGCTCGGGACGGGCTAGACCTGTCAAATGGCAAGCAATCCCAAGCCGGCAGCAACACGGGACGCAACGTACCCGCCAGCACCCGCGCCGCCGCGTAGAGCCGTTCGGCCTGCGCCTCGCTGTGTGCTGCGAGAATGATGCGCTCTGCCGGCGGCTGCTCGGCGAGCCGCGCGATGCCGAGCGGCTCGCTGACGATCCGCTCGAGCTCGGCCTGGGTGGCAGGCTCGGTACGATCTGGCAAGGGTTGGGCGCGGGGCATGGCACGCTCGGTCCGGGGCTGGAGGAGCGCAACCAACGCCGCGGCAGCCGCAGGTTTCCGTCCCAGCCACCCGATGGCTGCGGCGGGGCGGAAATTGCCAAGGCAGTCGATCCGGCATCTCGGCAGGGCAGGCGCCGACGATCGCTACCAGCCACTCGGAACCAATGCTCGGTCGCGGGGTTCTGAGCGCGCCGCGAAGAACAGGAGAGAGCCATGAGCATCTCGGACACCGAGCGCCTACGCATGCAGGATCCCCGTCATCAATATCCGGAGCCGCCCTTCCCACGGCAGGAGCAAAGCGCACCTGGTCTGGCCTCGGACATGGACCCGAAGCCGGACCATGGCGAGACGAGCTATGTCGGGCACGGCCGCCTCAAAGGGCGGCACGCACTGGTGACAGGTGCCGATTCCGGGATTGGCCGGGCGGCGGCGCTCGCCTTCAGCCGCGAGGGCGCCGACGTGGCGCTCAGCTATCTCCCCGAAGAAGAGGTCGATGCCAAAGCCGTTGCAAAGCTGATCGAGGCGGACGGCCGCAAGGCGATCCTGCTCCCTGGTGACATCACGGATCAGGCGTTTTGCGAGCGTCTCGTCGAGCAGGCGGCCAGCCAGTTGGGTGGGCTCGATATCCTGGTGAACAACGCGGGCAAGCAGACCAATCAGTCCGACATCTCCGAGATTTCGGCCGAGCAGTTCGATCGCACGCTCAAGACCAACCTCTATGCAATGTTCTGGATCAGCAAGGCAGCCGTTCCGCACATGCCGCCGGGTGCCGCGATCATCAACACGGCGTCCGTGGTTGCGTACAAAGCGCCGGAGATCCTCCTCGACTATGCGACGACGAAGGCTGGCATCATCACCTTCACCAAGGTGCTCGCCAAGCAGCTCATCGCGAAGGGCATCCGCGTGAATGCTGTCGCACCCGGCCCGTTTTGGACCGCGCTCCAGCCATCCGGCGGGCAACCACCGGACGCGGTCGAGACGTTCGGCAGTTCGGTGCCGCTCGGCCGCCCTGGCCAGCCGGTGGAGATCGCTCCGATCTACGTCTTCCTTGCCTCACAGGAAGCGAGCTACATCACGGGCGAGACCTATGGGGCGACAGGCGGAACCGGCCTCGCTTAGCCAAGCGCCGACGCACCTGTCGCAGTCGCGCTGGAGTAAGGACAGGGCATGGCATGTCCTTCGTAGAATAAGATTGTTGAGCGTGTCATGTCCTTGCTCATTCTAGGAGCCTCTCGATGGCCAATTTCGACCTTGCCAAGTTCACCAGCGCCTTGACCAGCTCGGCAGCCTTTACCACGGCTCAGATCGATGCCCTGGCAGACGCCCTCCAAGCGTCATTGGATGGGGCAGTCGTGCCGGGGGAAAGCCACGACGTTCCACCTCTGCGCGGTGCTGGGGTTGACCTGTCGTAGGCTCTACGCCGACGGTTGCCACACCATGCGGGAGATGAAGCGATGAACCAGACGACCGATTTCGCCGAGATCTTTGGCCGTTTAGCTGATGCCGGGCAAAGCGAGCAGACAGTGCAGCTTGGCGGCGTGAACGTCCGCCTGGTCCGCGTCACAGGCGGCGGCGAGGGCCGCTGGGACCATCATGACAGGACCACTGAGACCGTCGTGGTCTGGAGCGGAGACTTCAGCGTAGAGTTCCGCGATCACACGTTGCGCCTATCCGCCGGCCAGTGCTGCGTCGTTCCGATTGGGGCGGAGCACCGGGGAACGTCTAAAGCTGGAGCCGAGGTCGTCCTATTTCAGCAGGCTGAGTAAGACGCATCCGGCTCGTCCGGCAGCCTCACTCCTTCGCCTGTCGCGGTGCGGCGCTGACTGCCACCCTGCATCAGTCGCCCGCCCCCGCTTGAGTGTCAGCGCGGTTACGCGGGCGACTCCGCGAACGTCCCAAGCGGTGCGCTTAGCCGGCGCCGCCGCTGTACTCGCGGTACTGTGGAACCGTTGTATCGAGCGTGCAGTTCGAGCCGACCAAACGTGCGGTCAAGCTGCCTTGCGGAGACACCTGCCCGGTGACCTGGCCGGCGGGTCCTTGGCCAGCTGCGGGCGTCATCGTCCACTGCAGCGTATGACCATCTGTCGAGCCCTGGACGCTGCTGACGCCTGATCCGTCCTTGAAGAACACTACACCCCTGAGCTGGGTGCCCTCCCGTACGATGTGCAGCACGACAGGACGGCAGCCGGGTTTAGCTGATGTCTCGACCGCATAGGACGCGCCACCCGTCATGCCCTGCGCAGACACTGTGGGTGCGGCGGCCGCCATTCCGACAATAACGAATGAAGACAAGACAACGGTTCTAATCCACATGGTAGAGCCTCTTTCCTGATCGAGGGATAGGTTGTTGCAACCGTCTGGTTTAGGAGATCGGTGATTTGACGACTTCTAGGACACTCCAGACCAAAACGGCTTCTTCGCGTAGTCGCAACGACAAACGAGGTAGCAGATACCGGACTCACCGGAAATAATGAAGGTAGTTCAGCCTCACAATGAACGTTCATCAGTTATTAGGGGTGGCCTATGAAGATGGAGCGCCTGGACCTGAACCTGTTTCGGGTTTTCGATACGATCATGGTGCATCGCAGCGTGGCAGCGGCGAGCCGCGAGCTTGGCGTTACGGCTTCGGCCGTCAGCCACGCGCTCACCCGTTTGCGCAAGCTGTTGGACGATGAGGTATTCGTTGCTGGTCCAAACGGTATGGTTCCAACGCAGAAGGCGATCGAACTCGCACCCGGTATCCGTGAGGGACTCGGTAGCTTGGTGCGCGCCTTGGACGCACGGCCGTTCGCTCCAGCCCAGATGGTCCGGACATTCGGAGTTGCCGCATCCGACCTGCCCGGGATCACGATTTTGCCGGGTGTCATGACGCGGCTGCTATCCTCCGCCCCCAATGCAAGCCTGAAAGTGTTCCCGATGGGCCGCATGGACATCGTCGAAAGTCTCGATGACGGTAGGATCGACCTCGTCGTGGGATGGTTCGACACATTGCCCGACCGACTACGCCGGCAGACCCTGATGCGGGATCGGGAAGCCATGGTCGTGCGGGCCGGTCATCCCCTCACGCAGCAGAAAGTAACGCGGCAGCGACTGTTTGCCTTCCCCCATACCGTGGTCGAGTTCACCGGCAGCAAGGCGGACGTAGGGGATGGGTTCATCGACGAACGCGGCGTCGTGCGACGGACTTGGATCGAGCGGCTGCTGGTGGAAACCAGCGGCAGGGGCCGGCATGTCGTCGGCCGGGTGACCCTCACCCTACCAAGTTATGGCTCGGTCGCTGCGATCGTCGAAGCCACCGATATGATTGCGACCTTACCCCTTCGGCTGGCCCGACGCAGTGTCGCACGGGATGGCCTCGTCATGCTCGACCTGCCCTATCCGCCTTTGTCCGTCGCAGTCGAGGCAGTGTGGCACGAACGCTCGGACAGCAACCCCGGCCTGTGTTGGCTCGTCGAGCAATTCAAGGCGGCAGCGGCTCAGGTTGAAGCAGCCGAGCCCAGCCCGTCCGTATAGCCGTGAACCTATAACACGAGGCAGATGAAACTCATTCATGGAATGGTTCTGACGAACGTCGTCGGCTAGGAGTCCGGTTGGATTGCTTCCCAGAACCGAGCAGGGCGACTTTGTCATGAGAACTCCAACCGTGATGAAGCTGCCGCACGCTCACGGGAAACGATGGTTGCGCTCTTCGACACCAGCCAATTTCCTCCTGCTCGGGCTATCGGGCTGTAGTCGTGCTCCGTCGCTCGATATATTGGGCTCGTTCTTTCCAGCCTGGATGCTATGCGCCGCCCTCGGCTGCGGTGCCGCCGGTGCTGCCAGATTGCTGCTTGGCGCTGTTCAGCTGCACAGATACGTGCTCGCCCCACCCCTTGGCTATCTTGCGTTTGCCGTGGCAGTCACGCTGTTCACCTGGTTGTTCCAGTTCGGGCAATAAGGCCGATGAGAACTTTGGGGCGACTCCTTGGAGCCGTGTTCACGCTCGGCTCGATCGCTATCGCCATCGTTGGGGCGGTGCTGGCGGTGCAACGTTTGGATCATCGCCCGCGCACCGATGATGCCTTCATCGACGCCGACGTCGTGCACATGGCGCCTGATGTGAGCGGGCGGGTGGTCGCGCTGCGCGTGCGGAACAACCAACCGGTCCACGCGGGCGATGTGCTGTTCACGATCGACCCGGAACCATACCGACTCCAGCTCGAACAGGCGCGGGCGCAATTGGCCGGGTTGCAGGCGCAGCTGAGCGTCACCAAGGACCTGGTTGCGTCCCAGACCAGCAAGGCCGACGCCGCCAACACCGGCATCGGCAGCGCGCAGGCCCAGTTGGCTCTTGCCAGTAGCACACTCGCGCGGATGGAGCCGTTATTGCCCCACGGCTACGTCACGGCGGAACAGGTGGACCAGGCGCGTACGTCGCAGCGGACCGCGCGCATTTCGCTGGAGCAAGCCCGGCAGCAGGCGCAGGAAGCGCGCCAGGGTGTCAGCAGCACAAAGCCATCCGAACAGCAGATCCTGGCGGCACAGGCCTCGGTTGCATTGGCCGAACGCAACCTGCGGCTGACGGAAACACGCTCGCCTTGCGACGGCGTGATCACGGGCCTGGATACGGCAGCCGGCGAATATGGCACGGCGGGTCATCCGCTGTTCACCATCATCGACACCGAGCAATGGTATGCCGTCGGCAACTTTCGAGAGACGGACTTGAGGGGCCTACAGCCGGGCCAGCATGCTGGCGTGTATGTGCTGAGCGCGCCTGGCCAGGTCGTGGATGGCGTGGTGGAGAGCTTAGGCGCTGGCGTGTCGCCGGACGAGGGCGTGTCGGTGGGCGGGCTCCCCCGCGTCCCCCGCAGCTTGAGCTGGGTGCGCATCGCACAGCGCTTCCCGGTGCGCATCCGCCTGTCTTCGCCGCCGCCGAACCTGATGCGGCTCGGCGCCTCCGCTGTCATTGTGATCGACCGTTGAGCGTCACGCTGCCCCTCGCTACCCAAAGCGCAGGGCGAGGCGGTTTCGCTGCCTTGCTGCGGGAATTGCAGCCCCGGCCGGGCCGGCTGGCGGACACGATGCGGCTCGTCGTTGTCGTGCTGGCGACGGTGGCGATCGGCGAGACGTTCCGGATGCCGGAGATCGCCGTGTCCGCCTACGTGGTGCTGTTCGTGTCGCGCGACGAACGCAGCTCCACGGTGATGACCGCCGTCGTGGCCGGGACCGCGATCGTGTTCGCCGTGTTCGCCACCATCGTCCTGTTCATGGCGAGCCTGTCGGAACCGGCCTTGCGCGTTCCGCTGATCGCGCTCGCCACGTTCGCCGCCCTGTTCCTGTCCCGCATATCACCGCTCGGCTCGGCTGCGTTCGCGGTGGGGTTCATCATGGCCTACGGGCTGACCATCGGCGACCAGGTGCTCGGCTTGGCATTGCAGTCGTCCGAGATCGGCAACACGACGGAGCCAGGAGCGCCCGAATTACTGTCCCTGCCGCCTGAGGAAGCGCTGCTGCACTTCGTCCTCTGGCTGGCGCCGGTCGTTGCGTTACCGGTGGCGTTGGTCGTGGTGGCGAACCTGCTCACGGGGCGCCAGCCGATCCAGGTTCTGTGCACCGGTTTGGCGGACCGGGTCGGGGCATGTGCGGCGTTCTGCGCGGGTGAGCCAGGGGGGACGAAGGCGCTTGCGGCCGGCGCACGTGCCGGGTCGGCCGGTTTGTCGAAGCTGCTCCACGCCGCCGGGGTCGTGCCGCGCGCCCCGGATTACGCCAGCCTGATCACCGCGACGCAACAACTCGCCTTGGCGTTGCTGGCCTGGCCCATGGTCGCGCCGCAAGCGAGCCTGCAGCCATTGGCTGACGGTCTGCGTGCAGCGGAGCGACGCCTGCGGTCTAGCGCCGAGCCAATCGTGGCCATCCCGCCGGTACTCGAGGCGACATCGGACGCCGCCCGGCCCTTGGCGGCCGAGATCGCCGGGTCGGCCGCTGCGATCCAGGACGCTCTGGGTCGCCCGCCCGCCGTTGCGGCCAAGCCGCCCCATGCCGCCGGACACCTGATCGTGCCGGGTGCAGCGCGCAACCCAGAGACGTTGCGCTTCGCCTTGAAGGTGACGCTCGCGGTGATGCTGTCGTATGCCGCAGAAAGTCTGCTGGATTGGCCGGCGATCCATACCTGCGTCGTCACCTGCTTCTTCGTGTCGTTGGGGACAGTCGGCGAGAGCTTGCACAAAGCCACGCTGCGCATCGTCGGCGCACTGATCGGCGGTGCGCTCGGGATTGCCAGCATCCTGTTGCTGATGCCGCTGATGACCGACCTCGGCGAGCTTCTGCTCGCGCTAGGCGCCGTGACCCTGCTGGCCGGCTGGGTCGCCTGCGGTAGCGAACGGATCAGCTACGCCGGCTGGCAGATAGGCTTGGCCTACTACCTCGCCATACTGCAGGGCTACGGCCCGACGCTGGACATGCAGACGGCACGCGACCGGGTGATTGGGATCGTGCTGGGCAACATCATCGTCCTGGTCGTCTTCACCACGATCTGGCCGGTCAGCGTTACCCAGGCGGCGCGCCGGCAACTCGCCACTGCGATCAGTCAGATGGCGGCCTTGATGCGGCTGGGGCCGCAGGACGAAGCGGCACGCCGCCGCACCCTGCGCACGGGGTTCGCCACCGCTTCGAACGGCGCCCGCGCGCTGATGGCCAACACCGATTTTGGGCTCGCCACGGTCTGGCATGACGGTCCGCGGCCCATCGGCCCAGGCACTATCGCCGATTTGGAAACGGTTATGCTGGTGCTCTGCGTCATCTCCGACCTGCCGTCCGACCCGGCCGCAAGCACCTACGACGAAGCCATCGCAACCTGGTTCGACCGCTGTGCCGCTTGGGTTCGTAGC
>CAXTWC010000072.1:0-24573 GCA_964247805.1 uncultured Acetobacteraceae bacterium
CCTGGCACCAGTAGCAGTTCTCGAACCGCACGCCCGGCGCGTCGCCGCCGGCATATCCACCCCACGCCCCTTCGGCCCGGCAGCGCTCGAGTTGGCCGGTGCGCACGATCACGAAATCGCCGCGGCGGATCTCGACGCCCTGGGCCGCCGCCACCGCATCCAGCTCCGCGTTGCTGATGCCATAGCCGTCGGGCAGCCATTGCACGCCCTTGTGCCGCGGCACATCCAGCAGCACGCCGCGGCCGACCATCTTGGCCCGCGCATGCTCGATCCCCAACACGTGCACGCCACCGCTATCCACGCGGCGCGCGTCGTGCCCGTTGTACATCTTGTCGTCGAGGAAGATGTGCCCGAGGCTGTCCCAATGCGTCGCCGCTTGCACCGGCATGTTCAGCGCGTCGTCGGCATAGCGTAGCGTCTGCCCGCCCTGGTCGAACCGACCGGCCACCGAGTCGGTGCCTGTTGCCAACATGGTGTGGATCGGGTTCCAGCGGCCGCCGAACAGCCCGCTTTGCGGACCCTGGTTGTTCAACGGAATGCCCATGGCGAAAACCTTGCCGGTCTTCACCAGCTTCGCCGCCGCGACGATGTCTTCGGGCTGTATGTGGTTTAGCGTGCCGATCTGGTCGCTGTCGCCCCAGCGCCCCCAATTCTTCAGCGCCTCCGCCGCAGCGTAGACCGCGGGCAAACCTGCACTGATATCCATCTCGTTCCTCCCGGCGCCGGGTCGACCGCCCCGCTAATTGAGCGACTGTTCAATAGCGGGGCGAGAAGGTCAAGCTGGCACGGTCAGGCGCCCGGGAAGTTCAACTCGATCGTGACTCCGTTCGGGTCTTCCAGGAACACCTGTTCCAGGTTCATTGACGGCACGGTCCGGTCCCGATACTGCACCCCAACGCCGCGGAACCGCTCCCGCATGCCCGCCACATCGCGCCCGGTGAATGCGATGTGGTCGATCGTCCCCGTGCCCGGCGCGCTATCCATCGCCTTGTCGCCGAGATAGTCTTTCAGACCGGCCGGGTCGTTCCGGTCGATCCCCACAACGTGCACCACCGCGACGCCCTCGTGATACAGCCACACGCCTGGGAACGGGAATGTCGGCCGCGGCCCCACGGTGAGGCCCAGGACTTCGGTGTAGAATTTTTCGGTTTCGGCCAAATGTTCCGTGCGGATCGAGTAGTGGTCGAGACGGGTGAGCGGCATGGCGTGGTCCTCCAGTTTCGGGCAGCGTGCGACCGGGCCCACCGATGTCAAGCCTGAACCTTTCTGCCGCTGACGAAGAAGATGCGAACCGGGAAACGAACCACGTGAAAGCCAACGCCGTCGATTACATTCGTGCGAACTCCATCGCCCACGCGCTCGCCCTTCTTACCGAGCATGGTGACTCCGCCCAGCTGATCGCAGGCGGCCAGAGCCTGCTGCCCGCGCTCAACCTGCGCCTATCCGCCCCGGCGCTGCTGGTCGACATCGGCCGCCTGCCAGAGCTCCGCACCATCACCGTCAGCGACACGACCCTGCGTATCGGCGCCGGCTGCACCCACGCCATGCTGATGGCCGACCCGGCCGTCGCCGAACACGCGCCATTGATCCCCCGTGCCCTCGCGCATGTCGCCCACCCCGCCATCCGCAGCCGTGGCACGATCGGCGGCAGCCTGGCCAATGCCGACCCGGCGGCTGAACTGCCTGCGTGCGCGCTTGCCCTGGACGCCGCCATGCTGCTGCAAGGCCCTGCCGGCACCCGCATGGTGCGCGCCGATGGCTTCTTCACCGGGCTGTTCGAAACGGCGCTGAACCTTGGTGAAATGCTGGTCGCAATCGAGATACCGCGCCGTCGCGACGCACGCTGGGGCTTCGCCGAACTGGCCCGCCGCAGTGGCGACTACGCCATGGTCGGGCTCGCCGCGCACGCCACCGGACAGGCGATCCGGCTGGCCTATTTCTCCGTCGGCGCTACCGCCCTGCTCGCCCGCGAGGCCGCTATCGCCCTGGCTCCGGGCATCACGCCGGCCACCCTGGACGCCGCGGCGCGAGCCCTCGCCACCGACTTGCCCGAACACGCCGACCTGCAAGCCACCGCCGCCAACCGCCTGCATCTCGCCCGCGTTCTGTTGCGCCGGGTGGTCGGTGCCTGGGCCGTGCAGACCCAGGCCGCCGCATGACCACGATCAGCCTCAGCGTGAACGGCGAGCCGGTGACCGCCGACATCCAGGCCCGCGTGCATCTGGCCGACTTCCTGCGCGACCATCTCGGCCTCACCGGCACCCATCTCGGCTGCGAGCACGGCGTTTGCGGCGCCTGCACCGTCCGCCTGGACGGCGCCATCGTGCGCGCCTGCCTGGTGCTCGCGGTGCAGGCCGATGACTGCGCCGTCGATACCATCGAGGGCCTGTCCGACAGCGGCGAGATCGCCGACCTGCAACAGGCGTTCGTCACCCGCAACGCACTGCAATGCGGCTACTGCACACCCGGCATGCTGATCGCGGCGCAAGATTTTTTGCTGCACGCGCCGCCCGGCGCCACCCGCGCCGACATCCGCGAGCACCTCTCCGGCAATTACTGCCGCTGCACAGGGTACGAGGCGATCGTCGACGCCGTGGAAGCCACCCTGCGCGCCAGGACGGCGGCATGAACGTCCCCACAAGACTGAACGGCTACATCGGCCAACCGGCACCGCGGCCGAACATCCAGCGCCTGACCCAGGGACGCGCCACCTATGTCAGCGACATCGCACTCCCGCGCATGGCGCACGCCGCCTTCCTGCGCTCGCCCTACGCCCACGCCGTGATCACCCGCACCGATCTTACCGCCGCCCGCACCATGCCCGGCGTTCTCGCCGTGCTCGACGGTCCCGCCATGGCCAAATTGTGCCAACCCTGGACCGGTGTCCTGACCCATCTCCGCGGCCTGAAATCCGCCCCGCAATACGCCCTGGCCGTCGGACGGGTGCGCTGGCAGGGCGAGCCCGTCGCCATGGTGGTGGCCGCCACCCGCGCCCAGGCGGAGGACGCGATCGAGCGCATCGAGATCGAGTTCGAGCCGCTCAGCCCCGTGGTGGACGTGCTCGCGGCACTCGATCCGGCCACCCCGCCCATCCACCCCGAACTCGGCGACAACCTCGCCTTCGAACGCCGCATCGACGCCGGGTCGGTGGACGCCGCCGTCGCCGCCGCCGACCACGTGATCGACGCCAGCTTCACATTCGGCCGCCACACCGGCGTCACACTCGAGGCGCGCGCCATGGTGGCCGACTGGAACGAGGGCGAGCAGCGCCTGACCATCCACCAGGGCACCCAGGTGCCGCACATGATGCAAACCATCCTCGCCCAACATCTGGGGCTGGAGGAGCCGCAAGTTCGCGTCATCTGCCACGACGTCGGCGGGTCGTTCGGCATCAAGATCCACATCTACGGCGACGAGATGGCAACTGCCGCCGCTAGCCGTTTGCTGCGGCGCCCCATTCGGTTCCTGGCCGACCGCCTGGAAAGCTTCGTCACCGACATCCACGCGCGCGACCACGTGGTGCATGCCCGCATCGCCGTCACCGCCGCGGGCGACATCACCGCCTTTACCGCCGAGGATATCACCGGCATCGGCCCGTACTCCGCCTATCCACGCACCTCGGCCGTGGAGGCGAACCAGGTCATCAACCTGATAGGCGGGCCGTATACCTGCCCCAACTATCGCGCCCGCACCCGCGTCGTGTTCCAGAACAAGGCGATGATGTCGCAATACCGTGCCGTCGGCCACCCGATCGCCACGGCGGTCACCGAGGGCCTGATCGACCTCGCCGCCCGCCGCATCGGCCTCGACCCGGTGGCGATCCGCCGCCGCAACCTGATCGCCGACAGCGCCTATCCCTGCCAGTCGCCCAGCGGCATGCGTTTCGAAGGGCTGTCGCACCATGCGGCGCTCGACCGGCTGATGGCGCTGATGGACTACGACGCCCTGCGTGCCGACCAAGCGGCGGCCCGCGCGCGCGGCATCCATCGCGGCGTCGGTCTGGCCAGCTTCATCGAGCTCACCAACCCCGGCCCGGCATTCTACGGCGTGGGTGGCGCCCGGATCTCGGCCCAGGACGGCGCCACCATCCGCCTCGACGCATCCGGCAGCCTCATCGTGCAAGCCAGCGTCACCGAACAGGGCCAAGGCACCGAGGCCATCCTCACCCAGATCGCCGCCGAGGCGATGGGCGTGCTGCCGAGCCGCGTGCGCGTGCAACTGGGCGATACCGACGTCACCCCGTACGGCGGCGGCACCTGGGCATCCCGCGGCGCCGGCGTCGGTGGCGAGGCGACCTGGCAAGCCGCCCGCGCCCTGCGCGCCAACGTGCTCACCCTCGCCGGCAGCATCCTGCAAGCGCAGGCCGAAACCCTGGACATCGAGTCCGGCGCGGTCGTGGACAAGAACGGCCGCGCCATTCGCATCGAACTCGCCGACCTCGCCCGCATCGCCTATTTCCGCCCGGACACCCTGCCTGTGGGCATGCAGCCCGAACTCATCGCGACCCGGCACTATGTTCCCCGCGAGTACCCCTTCGCCTTCACCAATGGCGTGCAGGCTTCGTGGCTGGAGGTTGACACCGAGACCGGCTTCGTGACGCTGCTGAAGCACTGGGTGGTAGAGGATTGCGGCACCATCCTGAACCCGCTGCTGGTTGACGAGCAGATCCGCGGCGGTGTGGTGCAAGGCCTGGGCGCCGCCCTGTTCGAGCAATGCGAATACGACGACCAGGGACAGATGGTGAATGCCAGCATGGCCGACTACCTGGTGCCGATGGCAGGCGAGATGCCCGACATCGTGATCGGCCACGTCGCCACGCCGACGGCCGAGAGCGCGATCGGAGCGAAAGGCGCGGGTGAAGCCGGCACCGCGGGCGCCTCGGCCGCCGTGATGAATGCCGTGAACGACGCCCTGGCGCCATTGGGCGTCACACTGACCGCGATCCCGCTCACGCCCGAGCGGATACTGAACGCGCTGCATGCCCCTAGGCCTGTCTGACGCAGAACGGTCCGTCACCCACCCCGCTTCCCACGCGCCCGAAGTTCAGGCCATACTCGTTATCAATCGATCAGCGATAATGCGACGAGAGGGAAACGGGCCATGACTTACCAGATCGGACGCCGCACCTTACTCGGTGCAGCCACCGGCGCGTTGGCGCTGCCGGGCATCCTTCGTGCGCAAGACAGCACGATCAAGATCGGCTTCCCCGTCCCACTCACCGGCCCCTACGGCACCGAGGCAGCCGACCAGGTTCGCTGCGCCCAACTCGCCATCGCCGAATTCAACGACGCAGGCGGACTAGACGGTCGCAAGGCGGAACTCCTGGTCCGCGACGACAAGCTCGACCCGGGCGAGGCCGCCACCCGTGCGCTCGAGCTTATCGAGAAGGACCATGTGAACTTCATGGTCGGCAGCCTTTCCGCATCGGTGCAGTTGGCCATCAACAATGTCACCAAGCAGCGCAAGGTGCTGTTCAACTCGATCAGCCAGTCCGACCAGATCGACGCCCTGCCCGACTGGAGCCGCTACACATTCCACGAGGCGATGACGCCGCACCTCACCGCGGGGGCCGTGGGGCGCTACGCATTCGGCAAGTATGGCAAGAAGGTCGTGTTCCTCAGTGCCGATTATGCTTACGGGCACGAGATGGTGGACGGGTTCAAGGCCGCGGGAACATCCGCCGGCATCGAGATCCTGGCCGATCTGCGCCATCCGCTCGGCACGACCGACTTCTCCACGCTGCTGCCCCGCATTCAGGCGTTGAAGCCGGACATCCTGTGCCTTTGCAATTTCGGTCGTGACCAGCAGATCTCCGTCAAGCAGGCGACCGATTTCGGCCTCAAGCGTACGACCCGCATCGTGACGCCGATCCTGCTGTACACCGCGCGCGTAGCGGGGGGCGCCCAGGCGTTCGATGGCGTGGTGGGAGGCACGTCGTATTACTGGGGGGCCGAAAACAGCATTCCGAGCGCCAAGGCGTTCAACGACCGCTATCGCAAGGCCAACGGCGACAAGCTCCCCTCCGACTACGGCGCGCTCGGCTATGGCGGGGTTCGCACCGTCCTGGCCGCCGCCAAGCAGGCCGGCACCACGGACGTGGAGAAGGTGATCGACGTATTGCAAACCCTTAAATACGATTTCTACAAGGGTCCGCAGCAGTATCGCGCGTGCGATCACCAGTCCGTGCAGTCCGTGTTCATCATCGAGAGCAAGTCCACCAACATGGCCAACGCGTCGGACGTGTTCACCATTCTGCAGACCGATCCGGCCAGTGAGGACACGCTCGCCGCGTGTAAAGACGAAGGGCACGTCTGAGGGCCGCGCCGTGATGGATGGCATCACGCCCGACCTGATCGCGCTGCAGATCTTCACCGGCTTGGCGTTGGGCTCGATCTACGTTCTGGTGGCGCTCGGCATGTCGCTGTTGTTCGGCATGCTCACCTTGGTGAACTTCGCTCACGGCGCGTTCTACATGGCCGGTGCGTATGCGGCCGTAGCACTGCTCGGCCTCGGCGCCAACTTCTGGGTGTGCCTGTTCTTTGCCCCGATTGCGATCGGGATGCTGGGGCTGCTGGTGGAGCGGGTGCTGATCCGCCCGCTTTATGGACGCGGCATCGACTATCCGCTGCTGCTGACCTTCGGATTGTCCTACATCATCGTCGAGGCCGTGCGTATCCTGTTCGGCACCCAGGGCATCTCGGTCGACACGCCGGACATCCTGGTGGGCGCCACCGATATCGGCATCGGCTATTTCCCGACCTACCGGCTTTTCGTCATGGGCGTGACGGCCATCGTGCTCACCGGCCTGTGGCTGTTCCTCGAGCGCACGCCGTATGGCCTGATCATCCGAGCCGGTGCGCGGGACCCGCAGATCGTTCGCATTCTCGGCATCGATGTGGGCCGTGTCTGGCTGGTGGTGTTCGGCATCGGCACCGGACTCGCGGCACTCGCCGGCATGCTCGCCGCCCCACTGCAAGGCGCCAGCCCCGAGATGGGGGATAGCGTACTCGCCATCGCCTTCGTCGTCACGGTGGTCGGCGGCATGGGCTCGCTGATCGGCGCCGTGCTCGCCGGGCTGCTGGTGGGCGTGGTGGTCAGTCTCGCCTCGCTATTCGCGCCGGAGATGGCGCAGGTCTCCATCTTCGTGTTGATGGCGGTGGTGCTGCTGGTGCGCCCGCGTGGCTTCTTCGGGCGCGCCGGGTTGATGAGCCAATGAGCGCGGCTACCGCTACAAATGCGCCGCGTGCGGATTGGATAGTGCTAGCGACCCGGCATCGCGTGTTGCTGGCGACGCTGTTCCTCATCGTATTCCCGGCGCTCATGCCGTTCAAGGCGATCGCGGTCAACATCTTGATCTACGGACTGTTCGCCCTTGGTTTCAACATGCTGTACGGCTATCTCGGCCTGCTTTCGTTCGGCCACGCCGCCCTGTTCGGCGGGGGCGCATACGCGTGCGGGATCGCCATGGTGGATCTCGGATTGCCCTGGTGGGTCGGCGTCGCTGCGTCCGTGCTCGGCGGCGCACTGCTGGCCGCGATCATGGGCGCGTTCGCGATCCGCACCCGCGGCATCTACTTCGCCATGGTGACGCTGGCGCTGTCGCAATGCGTATACTATCTCGCCTATGAGGCGGTCGGCGTTACTGGCGGCGAGAATGGGCTACGTGGCATCACGCTCGATCATATCGGACCGATCGACTTTCTCGACCCGTCGGTGCGCTACTACGTCGTTGCTGTTTTCATCGTGGCGGCGCTCTTCGTGCTCTCCCGCATCCTTGCCTCTCCGTTCGGCGCCGCCATGGAGGCTTTGCGCGAGAACGAGGCCCGCGCCCGCGCCTGTGGCTTCGACGTGCGGGCGACGCGCTGGCTCGCATTCGTGCTATCCGGCGGTTTTTGCGGCTTGGCAGGTGGGATGCAGGCACTCCATCTCGGCATCGTCCCGATCGAGACGCTCAGCATCCAGACGTCGGGTACCGTGGTGATGATGGCGCTACTCGGCGGCATGGGCACGTTCTTCGGTCCCTTCATCGGCGCCGGCGTTTTCCTGCTGTTGGAGAACCTGGTCTCGCTGTACACCGTCCATTGGCAACTGGTGGTCGGCGCGATTTTCGTCGCCTGCGTCTTGTTCTTTCCCAAGGGTATCTGGGGCACCATCCTGGCCCGCCTTGGTGCCGCGCGATGAACGATGTCATCCTCAGCGCCAAGGACGTCGGCGTCAGCTTCGGCAAATTCACTGCACTGCGTGGCGTGTCGGCCGATTTCCGCCGTGGCGAACTGGCGGGCATCATCGGCCCTAACGGCGCTGGCAAGAGCACGTTCTTCAACACCCTCTCCGGCGCATTTCCACCGACGACGGGGCAAGTCGTGTTCGAGGGCAGGACCATCAGTGGGCTGCCGCAGCACCGCTACGCCAAGTTGGGCATCGCGAAATCCTTCCAGATCACGACGGTGTTCCCGCAACTGACCACGCTCGAGAACGTCCGCGTGGCGCTCCAGGCGCTCACCTCCCGCTACGATGTCTGGCGCCCGCGCGCGCGTCTTACGGCGCTGGTGGAGCAGGCAGGTACGTTGCTGCAAACGGTGGGGCTATGGCTGTTCCGCGATAGGCTCGCCGCCAACCTGGCGCATGGCGAGCAGCGGGCGCTCGAGGTGGCCATGGCGCTTGCCAGTAACCCGCGTCTGCTGCTGTTGGACGAGCCAACCGCCGGCATGAGCCCGGAAGAAACGCGCAGCATGATGGATTTGATCGTGAGGCTGGCCGCAGACCGCACGGTCATTTTGGTCGAGCACAAGATGAAGCTGGTGATGGGAATCTGCGACCGCTTGTTGGTGCTGCACCACGGTGAGTTACTAGCCCAGGGCACGCCCGCCGAAATCCGGGTCAACACCGAGGTGAAACGCGTCTACCTCGGCCAGCGGGAGCACTAGCGTGACGCAACCAGGGGTGAAGGGGACGATTGTCCCCTTCCGGGGTACAGGGGCAGAGCCTCTTCTATCCCTGCATTCGCTAAACGCCTGGTATGGCCCCAGCCACATCCTTCAAGGCATTGATCTAGAGGTCGCAAGCGGCGAGATCGTTTGCCTAGTCGGCCGCAACGGCGCCGGTAAGACGACGACCTTGCGCTCCATCATGGGCCTGGTCGGCCGTACTACCGGCCGCGTCCGCTTCGAGGGTAGCGAGTTGTTGGGCCGCCCCGCCCATGTTCGCAATGGCTTAGGCCTGGGCTACGTCCCCGAGGAGCGCCGCATTGTTCCCGGGCTCACGGTGCGCGACAATATCCGCCTCGGCCTGCTAGCCGCCAAGACCCGGCGTCCCGAGCGCGAAGTGATCGACGAGGTCGCGACCATCTTCCCTCGCCTGGCCGAGCGCCTGGACCAGACGGCCATCACGATGTCCGGTGGGGAGCAGCAGATGCTGGCCATCGCGAGGGCTACGGTCAGTCGTCCCAAGCTCATCATGCTGGACGAGCCCAGCGAAGGCATCATGCCGGTGTTGGTGGACGAGATGATGGAGTTGTTCGTGGCCATGCGTGCGCAGGGCACCACGCTGCTACTGGTGGAGCAGAACGTGGAGTTGGCGTTGGGTATCGCCGATCGTGCCTATATCATGGACGGCGGCACGATCGTGCATCAGGCGGCGGCCAGGACCCTTCTCGCCGATGAGGCAATTAAGGAACGCTACTGCTCCGTGTAGTGTAGCGGTTTCGAGAACTGCCCCAACTCTGCCGCGCTGGTAGGCTGCAAGCAGCCCACCCTACGCATGTTTCCAGCCACGGAATCGTTTACTCCGCCGCTTTACGCTCCTGCCCGATCCCGGCGTTCACCAGCGGCATTACCTTCTCCGCCATCAGCACCTTGCTGCGCCGTGCAATGTCGCGGTCCGCCCAGTCGTGCCCGGCGTATAGCAGTGTCCCGAAATCACCGACCTCCTCGCGGAATGCCAGCAGTTTGTCCGCTACCTCGTCCGCCGTGCCGTGGATGATAAGCCGGTCGCAGATCGCGTCCAGCGTCACGCTATCGTCCGACTGCGCGCGATCTTCCTTGAACAACTCGGCGCGTCCGGCACGCTTCATCTTGGTCAGTAGCTGATTGTAGTAGAACCGGTACGGACTGTCTGGGTCCGTTGCATAGCGCCGGGCGGTCTCCCGATCGTCGGCGACGCAGATGCTTTTCGCAATGCGCCAATTGGCCGGATCGGCTGGCCGGCCGCCGCGCTTGCAGCCCTCCACGTAGCCGGGCCAGTGGCTACGCACCCATTGCGGCATCAAGAAGTTGGCGCTGATCGGCTCCCATCCCCGTGCCGCCGCTTCCGTCACTCCCTTGGAAAACGGCGCCACGACTGTCACGACGATTGGCGGGTGTGGCGCTTGCAGCGGCTTCGGAATGATGCCCTGCCCGATATCGGCGATCAGGGTTTTCTGCGTCGTCACCGACCAGTATTTGCCAACGATGTTGTAAGGCGGCTCGCTCGCCCAAATCTGCAGGACCTGGTCGATGGCCTCCACGAACATAGCGTTGCGGTCCGCGCCCAACGTGCCGAAGGCTTCGGCGTCCGACGGCAGGCCGCCCGGGCTGATGCCGAAATTCAACCGACCGTCCAGCAAATGGTCGAGCATCGCGATCTCGCCCGCCACACGCGCCGGGTGGGTATTCGGCAGGTTCACCGTCCCCGTGCCGAGCCGGATCTGCTTCGTCTGCCCCACCAGGCTGGCCAGGAACAACACGCATGAGGTGATGTTCTCCGCCTTGTCCGTGGTATGCTCGCCGACATACGCCTCGCTGAACCCCAATTCGTCCGCCAGGATGAACGTCTCACGGTCTTCGCTCAGGCTTTGGCGCCAATCCTTGGTGAGCGGATGGATGGGCATGGTGAAAAAGCCGAGTTTCATGGCGATCCCCATTGTTGTCGTTGGAAGCGCAGCATAGTCCAACCCCGGCTCGATCGCGCATTATCGATTATGCGCCGGGGCATCACGACCGCTGATGACGCGCCAGACTAGCTGGCCTTCGCCGCCCAGAGCGCCGGCAGGACCGAGCAGTCCCGCTCCCCCAGCCCGGCCTCGCTTGCCTGGTCGAAACACGCCAGCGCCTCGGCCGTTACCGGCAATGCCACTCCGCGGGATGCCGCTTCCTCCAGCATCGTGCGCATGTCCTTGCGGATGGAATCGATGTCGAACGTGGGCGGGCCCGGGTCTCGCCCGCCAAGTGTCGCTGCCAGCGCCGGCGCGCGGACTTTCAACACCGATGGCGCGCCCGAGGTGTCACCGAAGAACTCCACCAGCCACGCCGGGTCGAGGTTGAGATGGCGGACCAGCGCGTTCGCCTCGCCGAAGGCTTGCCAAAACACCATCAACGGCAAATTGATCGCAAGCTTCATCGAGGCCGCGGCACCATGCGGACCGATATGCTCGACCCGGCGGCACAGCAGGTCCAGCACGGGCCGCGCACGCGCCACATCGTCTGCCTCGCCGCCCGCCATGCCCAGCAGTTTGCCCGATCGAGCCGGCCCCGTCGTGCCGCCGACGGGGCACTCGATCGCGCGTCCTCCACGCGAGGCCACCGCTTCCGCCAGAGCGATTTGGCTATGCGGCCGCAACGTGCTCATCTCGATCACCAACTTGCCGCTGAGGTCGGCCGCCAACAGCCCGTCTGCACCGCGGAATACTGCGTCCGCAGCTGCCTCGTCGAACAGGCTGGTGAGAATGATGTCGGACACCTCGGCGAGCGCGCGCGGGGTCTCGGCCACCTCGAACCCGGTCGCCTCCGCCCGCGCCCGCGTTCGGTTCCAAACCTTCGGGACCTGGCCCATCTCCGCCAGGCGTGCAGTCATCGCCGACCCCATTTTTCCTAAACCCGCGACACCGATGCTCATGGACGCCTCCTGTTGTTGCAGTCTATTGATCGAACGATCGGTATCACCGGGAGGATCACCATGGAAAGAGAAGCCGGAATCATCGGCCTGGGAATCATGGGCGGCGCGATGTCCGCCAACCTGGCCGCGAGCGGTTGGCGCGTTCATGGCTACGACCCAAGCGCAAGTGCGCGCGATGCGGCTGCTGCGGCCGGCGTCACCGTGCACGAAGATTTCGCCTCGCTGGTGCAAGCCGCCCCCGTGCTGATGACCAGCCTGCCCACGCCCGCCGTGCTGCACGCCACGGCCGCCGCCATCGCTGCCACCGGGTCACCACGGCGCATCGTCGTCGAGGCCAGCACGATGACGCTGGATGACAAGCTGCGCTTCGCTGCCACGCTCACCGAAGCCGGGCACATACCGCTTGATTGCCCGATCAGCGGTACCGGTTCGCAGGCGAAAAACCGCGATCTCGTGATCTACGCCAGTGGCGACACCGAGGCGATCGCCAGCCTGCAGCCCTTCTTCGGCGCGTTCGCCAAGGCCGCGCACGACCTCGGCGAGTATGGCAACGGCAGTCGCATGAAATACGTGGCCAACCTGTTGGTTGCGATCCACAACGTCGCCTCCGCCGAGGCGATGGTGCTTGGCATGAAGGCCGGCCTCGACCCACACCAGGTCGTGGATTTGATCGGTGCCGGCGCCGGGACTTCGCGTGTGTTCGAGTTGCGCGCGCCGATGATGGCCGCCGGGCAATACGAGCCGGCCACGATGAAATGCAGCGTCTGGCAAAAGGACATGGCCATCATCGGCCAGTTCGCCACCGCCCTCGGGGTGGCGACGCCGCTGCTGAGCGCCACCATCCCCGTCTATGCGAGCGCGATGGCGCTGGGGCATGCTCAACACGACACGGCCGCGGTGTGCGACGTGCTGGAACGTATGGCCGCGGTTGAAAGGTAGGCTTTCAGCGCGCTGGCCAGTCGTCCACTAGACACCGGGGTCGGCCAGCGCTTATCGTTCGGTCGATAACTAAGAACCGCGGCATTGCGGTCGGGAAGCGTCGAGTATGGCTCCAGCCGAGTTGCGTGACGGAATGCGGGTACTCTGGGATGTCGCCATCCCGATGGACGACGGCATCGTGTTGCGCGCCGACATTTACCTGCCGCCGGGCGAGGGCCGCTTTCCCGTGCTTCTCACCTATGGGCCATACGCAAAAGGCCTAGCCTTTCAGGAAGGCTACCCAAGCGCCTGGCAACGCATGGTGGAAAAGCACCCGGACGTGGCCGCTGGCTCCAGCAACCTGTACCAGAACTGGGAAGTGGTGGACCCGGAGAAATGGGTTCCCCACGGCTATGCTTGCGTTCGCGTCGATAGCCGCGGCTGCGGCCGGTCACCCGGCTACGTGGACCATTTCAGCCCGCGCGAGACCCAGGACTTCTATGATTGTATCGAATGGGCCGGCGTGCAGGGTTGGAGTAACGGCCGCGTCGGGCTGAACGGCATCAGCTATTACGGCATCAACCAGTGGCAGGTCGCCAGCCGCCAGCCGCCCCACCTCACGGCCATGTGCATCTGGGAGGGTGCGGCAGACTGGTACCGCGACGCGACGCATCATGGCGGTATTCTCAGCACCTTCTGGGCCAATTGGTACGACATGCAGGTGAAGACCGTGCAGTACGGCCTGGGCGAGCGCGGCCCGCGTAGCCCGGCGACTGGCGAGCTGGTTTGCGGCCCGGAAACGCTGGACGAAGCCACCCTCGCCGCCAACCGATGCGCCTTCGGGGACGATATCCTGGCCCACCCGTTGGACGACGACTACCATCGCGCCCGGTCCCCGGATTGGTCGCGCGTGACGGTGCCCTTCCTCTCCGCCGGCAATTGGGGTGGTCAAGGCCTGCATCCCCGCGGCAACTTCGAAGGATATATGCGCGCAGCCTCCACTGAGAAATGGTTGGAGGCGCACGGCATCGAGCACTGGACGCACTTCTACACCGATTACGGCCGCACCATGCAGCTCCGCTTCTTCGATCACTTCCTCAAGGACGGGCCTAAGTCGGATTGGGCGCAGCAACCCCGGGTGTTGCTGCAAGTGCGCCATTCCGACCATTTCGAGCAGCGCACCGAGACCGCCTGGCCGATCCCGCGCACGAACTGGACCGAGTTCGGCCTCGATCTGCACGAACTTCGGCTCGGGCCGCCATCCGCATCCGGCACGCTCACTTTCGACGCCATGGGGGACGGCGTAACGTTCGTAGCACCACCCGTGACCGAAGCGACCGAGATCACCGGGCCCTCCTCCGTCACCCTGTTCGTCTCCTCCACCACGGCGGACGCGGATCTTTTCGTGGTGCTCCGCGTGTTCACCCCCGACCTGCGCGAAATCACCTTTCAGGGCGCGATCGACCCGCATACCCCCGTCGGCCAGGGTTGGCTGCGCGCCTCCCACCGCCAGCTCGACCCGGCGCTTTCGCTCCCTTACCGCCCCTACCACACCCATGCCGCCGCCCAACCGCTCGCGCCGAACGAGGTCGTCCAGCTCGACATCGAGATCTGGCCCACCTCCATCGTGGTGCCGCCGGGTCACCGCCTGGCGCTGACCGTGCGCGGCCGCGACTACGAGGCGGCGGTGGAGGGCGGCCGGCTGTCCAACTTCAAGAATGAGCTGCGCGGCTGCGGCCCTTTCCTGCACGACGATCCGCGGGACCGCCCGCCGGAGCTTTTCGCCGGCTGCACGACCCTGCACGCCGGGCCCGGCCAGTTGCCACGCCTGCTGCTTCCCATCATCCCCGCATCGACGGAGACATAGCATGACGGTCCTCACTCGCCGCGGCGCGCTGCTCGGCGCCGGGCTCGCCCTCGCTACGCCAGCAATCGTGCGGGCCCAGGCACAGCCGCTGCGCCTCGGCTTCCTCACCGTCAAAACAGGCCCGCTCGCCGCTGGCGGAATCCAGATGGAGCAGGGCCTTACCGTCTACCTGAAGACACACAACAATATGCTCGGCGGCCGCCCGGTCGAGCTGTATACGGCCGATACCGGCGGCACCCCCGCGAACACACGGAGCAAGACGCAGGAGCTGGTGGAGCGCAACAACGTGTCCGCCATCATCGGCCCGCTCGCCGCCTTCGAACTCCTGGCGATCGACGACTACATCCGCGAGAAGCAAATTCCGCTGATCGGCTTGGCTGCCGCCGAGGACGTGACGCAGCGCCACCCCAACCCGTGGTTCGTTCGCGTAACCTCGTCCTCTGCGCAATGCACCTACCCGATGGCCGACTACGCCGCCAAGACGCTCAACTACAAGCGCATGGCCACCATCGGTGACGATTTCGCTTTCGGCCAGGAGCAGAATGCCGGGTTCCAGCGCGTCTTCGAAGAAGAAGGCGGCAAGATCGTGCAGAAGCTCTGGCCCACCGTGAACTCCCCGGATTACGGCACTTTCATCGCCCAGTTCGCTCCCGACCTGGACGGCATCTTCATGTCGTTTGCCGGGTCCAACGGGTTTCGCTTCTTCAAGCAATACAAGGAATATGGCGGCACGGCGCCCATCCTCGGCGGCATGACGGCGGTGGACGAAGCGGTGTTGCAGCAGATGGGGGACGATGCCGTCGGGCTGCTGTCCGCCAACTGGTATTCGGCACAACTCGACACGCCGATGAACAAGGCCTTCGTTGCTGCCATGCAGCAGGCCTACAAGGCCGATCCCGGCTACTACGCCGCGGGCACGCACATTGCCGCTGCCGTGCTGGACAACGCATTGACGCTGATTGGTGGTAAGGTCGACGACAAGCAGGCCCTGATGAAGGCACTGCGCAGCGAAACGGTGGACACGGTACGCGGCCCGGTCAAGTTCGACGACTACGGCAACGTTGTCGGCAACGTCTACATCCGCAAGGTCGAACGCAAATCGGGCCGCCTGGTGAACACCGTCATCAAGACCTACCCGGGTGTCAGCCAATTCTGGACATACCCGCCGGCCGAGTTCCTCAAGCAGCCGGTTTACTCGCGGGACTATCCGCCCGCACTCAATTTGCTGAAGTAGCACTCGTGCAGTTCTGGCTGATCCAGACGCTGAACAGCGTGGCATTCGGCGGCCTGCTGTTCCTGCTTGCGTCGGGCTTCTCGCTGATCTTCGGCTTGCTACGGGTGCCGAACCTCGCCCACGGCGCATTGTTCATGCTTGGCGCGTACGGCGGCGCCACGCTGCTTAACCAGGGCTGGAGTTTGTGGGAGGCCGCGATTGTCGTCGGCGTCGCAGTGGGCTTGCTCGGGGCGGTGATCGAACGCTTGCTGCTGCGCCGCCTGGCCGGCAACGAGCAGGGCCAGGTGCTGGTGACGCTCGGTATCGCGTTCATCATCGCCGATCTGTGCCTCACGGTCTGGGGCGGCGACCCGATGCCGCTGGCGCCGCCCGCCGATCTACGCCGGCCTTTGCGACTGCTGGGCTACGCGTTTCCCGCCTACCGCCTGGCCGTGCTGGTGGTCGCCATCGTCGCCATCGTTCTGCTGGTGCTGCTGATGGACTACACCCGGCTTGGCGCCATGATCCGTGCCGGCGTGGACGACCGCATGATGGCGCGCGGCGTGGGCATCCGTGTGGGTGCGCTGTTCAACACGGTGTTTTTCCTTGGCGCCGCGCTTGCCGGGTTCGGCGGTGTGGTCGGCGGACCAATCCTGTCAGCCTATCCGGGGCTGGACAGCGACATGCTGCCGTTGGCGCTGATCGTGGTGATCCTGGGCGGCGTCGGAAGCTTAGGCGGCGCCTTGGTCGGCAGTTTCCTCGTCGGTTTCATCTACAATTTCGGCAACGCGCTGCTGCCCGATTTCGCCTATGTGGTGTTGTTCCTGCCCATGGTCCTTGCGCTGGTGTTCAAGCCAGAAGGACTGTTCGGGAGACCCCTACGATGAAGCGTGCTATCGGCACCGGCATCGCGACGGTCGTGGCGTTGATCGTGCTACCGTTGTTGCTGCCGGATAGCTTCTACGTCGCCATCGCAACGCATGTGCTGGTGGCCGCAGTCCTGGCGCTCAGCCTGAACATCCTCATCGGGTATTGCGGCATGTCCTCGCTCGGCCACGCCGTATATCTCGGTGTTCCGGCCTATGCCTATGCCTGGCTCGTGGCCAATACCGGGCTCGGGGTGCTGGTCTCGGCGGTGCTCGCCGTCGGGTGCGGCACCTTGCTCGCGGCGGGCTTCGGCGTGCTGGCATTGCGGGCGGTGGGCCTCGGTTTCCTGATGATCACGTTGGCATTGGGCCAGGTCGTCTGGGGAGTTTCCTATCGCTGGGTGTGGCTCACCGGCGGTGACAACGGATTGCGCGCGCCGCGCCCCGTGCTGCCGGGCATCGACCTGACCCAACCGCTGCCGTTCTATTACCTGGTTGCCGGCGTCTTCCTCGTCACCCTGGTCTGCCTGTGGCAGCTCTCCCAATCGCCGTTCGCCGCCTGCCTGCGCGGTGCGCGTGACCAACCCCGGCGCATGCGCATGCTCGGCCACCCGGTCTGGCTAATGCAGTGGGCCGCTTTCGTGCTAAGCGGGTTCTGGGGCTCGATCGCCGGGCTGCTGTATATTTGGGACTATGGCTTCATCAGCCCGCAGACCATGTCCCTGCAGCAATCGGCCGAGGTGCTGCTGATGGTGGTCCTGGGAGGCGCCGGCACGCTCGCCGGACCGGTCGCGGGGGCGGCGGTGATCACGCTGGTGAAGAGTGTCGTCAGCTCGTACGTGGACCGCTGGTCGTCCCTGCTCGGACTGATCTTCATCGTGAGCGTCATGTTCATGCCCCGCGGCCTGGTGCCGGGTTGCAGCCGCTTGTTCTCCTCCCGCCCGCCACGCCCGGAGCCGGCCAAGGCATGACGACCCCAGCCCTGCAGGTGGCCGGCCTGCGCAAGCGCTTCGGCGGCATCGCTGCCACCAAGGACGTGTCCCTCACCGTCATGCCAGGCGAACGGCGGCTGCTGATCGGTCCCAACGGCGCCGGCAAGACGACCCTGTTCAACCTGATCTGCGGTGACCTCTCCGCCGACGCCGGGTCGATCCAGGTGTTCGGACACGAGCTGCGCGGCCAACCGATGCGCCGCCGCACCGCGACCGGGCTGGGGCGCACCTACCAGGTGCTGACCCTGTTCCCGGGGGAGACCATGCTGCACAACGTTGCACTCGCCGCGATCGGCAACAGCCGCGTGGGCTGGGTCCCCTGGGGCTCGTTCGCCCGGCGCCACGACATTCGCGCCCGCGCCCAGGCAGCCCTGGCCCAGGTCGGACTTGAACACGAGGGCGCCCGCATCGCCGCCGAGACGTCCTACGGCGAGCGCCGCCGATTGGAACTTGCCATGGTGCTGGTTCAGGACCCGCGCCTGTTGCTGTTGGACGAACCCCTGGCCGGCCTTTCCGGCCCCGAGCGATTGACGGTTCGCGCCGTACTGGAGGCTCTGCCCCGCTCCGTCTCGATCGTGCTGATCGAACACGACATGGACGTGGCGCTCGCGCTGGCCGACCGGATCACGCTGCTGAATTTCGGCTCCGTCGTGCTCGAGGGCACCCGCGCCGAAGTGGTGGCCGACCCCCGCACCAGGGAGGTGTATTTTGGTGGCTGACGCGCTTGTGCTGCAAGATGTGGATGCGTTCTACGGCGATAGCCACGTGCTGCACCGGGTCGGGTTCACCCTGCGCGAGGGCGGGTTGCTCGCCTTGCTGGGCCGCAATGGCGCCGGTAAGACGACCTGCATGGGCGCCATCATGGGCTTCGTGCGCGTGCGCGGTGGCACGGTCAGCGTGTTCGGTGACCGCGTCCGCTCCTTCGCGCCGGAGATGGTGGTCCGCCAGGGTATCGCCATCGTGCCGCAGGGCCGGCGGATCTTCGCCTCGCTCACCGTGCGCGAGAACCTCGCCGTCGCCGCCCGCAAGGTCCGCGGCGGCGCGTGGAACATGGAGCGCGTGTTCACGACCTTTCCCCGCCTACGCGAGCGTGCCTCGCAACGCGCTGGGCTGATGTCGGGTGGCGAACAGCAGATGCTGGCAATCGGCCGCGCACTGATGGGCAACCCACGCGTGCTGTTGCTGGACGAACCCTCCGAGGGGCTGGCGCCGAAGATGGTGGCGGAGATCGGCCAGACCGTCGCGCAACTGAAAAGCGAGGGGCTGTCGATGGTGCTGGTGGAGCAGAACGTGCACCTGGCACTCTCGCTCGCGGACGAGGTGGCGATCGTCAATACTGGGCGTATCGTTATGCAGGGAGCCGCGGCGGAGCTTGCGGCGGACCAGGCGATGATCGATCGTCATCTTGGCGTGTTTTAAGCGGACGGCCTCTGCCCCTTGCCCCGGAAGGGGGCAGTCGCCCCCTTCACCCCGATAACTCATCAATTAGGAAATAGCTATGCCTGACGAAACTAATCACTATGGTGCTACCGCGGCTCGCGAACATGGCCGGCCAGGTCGCGACGTGCGGCCCCGCAGCATCACCATCGACATGCATTCCCACGTGATGGTTCCGGAGGCGTTTGCCCTGACCCAGCCGCATGTGGATCTGACCAAGGTGCCGCTCGCGCATTTCGCGACCGACAACACCAAGGCGCTGAACCGCAAGCAGGATGCCGACCGCCGTCCCAACATGGTGGACCTGGCTGTGCGCCTGGCCGACATGGATGCCGCCGGCATCGACCTGCAGGTCATCATGCCGCCACCGCCGCAATGCACCTATAGCGTTCCCCTCGACCTCGGCATCAAGGCCGCGCGCATGGTCAACGCCGGGATGGCGAGCTTCGCCGCGCAGAAGCCGGAGCGCTTCACCGCGATCGGCACCGTCCCCATGCAGGACGGAAAGGCCGCCGCAGCCGAGCTCGAGCGCAGCATGCGGGAGGATGGGCTGAAAGGGGCCCAGATCCTCACCAGCGTCAACGGCCTCGAACTCTCCGATCCGCAGTTCGCACCGTTCTGGGAAAAGGCGGAGGAGCTTGGCGCCGTTATCCTGATCCATCCGAACGGATTTACCGAAGCCGGCCGCATGACCCGCTTCTACTTCAACAATGTGATCGGCAACCCGCTCGAGACGACGCTCGCGTTGCACTACCTGATCTTCGACGGCGTGCTCGAGCGTCACCCGGGGCTGAAGCTGATCGCCGTGCATGGTGGCGGCTACCTCGCAGGATATTCCGGCCGCATCGACCATGCCTATGGTGCGCGCTCCGACGTGCGGGGCACGTTGCCGCAGCTTCCGACAACCTACCTGAAGCGCGTGTTCTTCGACTCCGTGGTATTCACGCCGCACCAACTCCGCCACCTCGTGGAGGTATTCGGCGCCGACAAGATCTTGATGGGCACGGATTACCCGTATGACATGGCGGAGAGCGACCCGGTTGGTCACTTGGCCGAGTCTGGACTGGACGAGGCCACCTTCGCCAAGATCGCCGGCGGCAATGCAAAAACGCTGTTCGGGCTTTAGTCGGCTAAAAGTTCAGTAGCGCAGTTTCCGTCATCACAGCCTCTGCCGTGTGATGACGGGCTGCCGCGGCGCGCTGCTCCTCCGTATCGAGCCGCGCCTGCAGATACGCACCGAGATGCCGCCCGCGCCGCACAATGAGCCGACCTGCCGCGAGCCGCTCGCCCTCATACCGCGCCAGCCCCGCCGCCACGTCCGCCTCCCCCACCAGCGCCTTGGCCAGGCACAGCGCATCCTGCGCGGCCTTCGTCACGCCTGCCCCCACATGCGGCCGCACCACGAACGCCGCGTCGCCCAGCAACACCGCGTTGCCGAACGCCATGGATGACGCCTCCAGATCGTAGATCGGTTGCAGGAACGGTAGCTTCGTCGCCGCAACCACCGCCGCGAATGCCGGTGCCAGGACCTGCTCGGCATCCAGTCGCAAGGCGTCCAGCACGGCCGGACGGATCAGCGGCGGCGGGATCGAGAGCAGGTGCGTGTGTCCGCTCGCATCGGTCAGCAGATCCGGCAACTTGACCAACTCATCGGCCGGCCGATACCAAACCCAGTTGTAGCGACGCTGCCCAGGCCGGAGATCGTTGTTCTCGCCAGCTACCGGGTAGCCCAGCATCTGCTCACCCGGCGGCAGGCAGAAGCTGAACCGCGCAAATAGGTCGGCCGGCACCTCCGCCTCTGCCAGCAGCCCGCGCCAGGCGGCATAGCCGGCATAGAGCGGTGGAACCTCGCCCAGCAGCGCCTGCCGCACCGCCGACCGCACACCGTCCGCACCCACCAGCAGCGTGCCGTCTTCGCGACGTCCATCGGCGAAATGCACGCGCACCCCGCCCGCCACCGTCTCGAACCTGCGGAACTCGGCGCCACGCCTGTAGCACTCGTCCGGCAAAGCCGCGCGCAGCATGCGGAACATGCGGTCCCATGAGGTCGCCACTTGCGGGCAGTCATACGTGCCAACGACACCGCCATCCCGCGCCAGTGTCCTGCGCTGCTCGATCGCAACACCGAAATCGCGGTGCGGGTCGAGGCCAAGCTGCTCAAGGCTGTGCCTAAGCTCGGGGTGGGTCACGATGCCCGCCCCGCGACTGGCTAAGGGTGCTGCGACCCGCTCGAACACCTGGGCGTCCCAGCCGCAACGACGCAAGGCGAGCGCCGCGAACAGGCCACCGATCGAGCCCCCTATGATGATTGCCCGCCGGCTGTCGGCCACGATGCGCTTCCTCTTTATCGACCGATCATCGAACCGTGGTGCGCTTCGTGTCAATGCGTGCCGGCTTGCGTTTCAGCAACCGGACGAGCGATACCGGCAGCCCGTCCAGCAAGGCGTCTACGCTGTTCGCAATGAATGTCGCCAGGCTTACCCCCGACAGATGGCCGTACACCTCCCGCCGCTGCCCGTAGTAGAAAATACCACCATGGAACAGCCAGTATAGCTCGAGCTCCTCAGGCACGATCGGGCGCTTTTCCGGCATGGGCAAGCCATACGCTTGCCGGATCGCCACGGCCATTTGACGCAGCAGATGCTGCTCGACGAAGGAGATCCACCACTGGTTCATCTCCAGCCCGCGCAGCCCGGCAAACAAGTAGATGCGGATCCACTCCGGCGTAAACACGACCGCCGTGAACCGCTCGTAGAAGGTGATGAGCCGGACCCGGATCGGGACGGTTTCATCCGCTAGGTCATGCTCCCAATTCGGTTGCCAGCGGGTGAGATACACTTCCTGGTACACCGCCTGGATCAGATCGACCTTGGACGGGAAATATCGGTAGATCAGCGGTTGCGTCACTTGCATCCGCCGCGCCAACTCCCGCGTGCCGCCATCGAAGCCGACTTCGGCGAAATAGCTGACGGCTGCCTGGACGATCTGCCGCTTGCGGTCCGTCGGCGGCAAGCGCTGCCGACGCGTACGGACCTGTTCGCCGACTAAGGGCTTTGCGCTCGCGCTCATGCCCTTTGGTATCGTGCCACGGCGCGCTGAGGAAGGGTTTGATGGAGGCACCGAACCGACCGGTGCCCTGCAGTCGCGGCCCGTGAGCCAAACCACGCGAAAGAGGTTAGATACGTTCTTGGTCGAAGCCGGCCAGGATACCCGGCAGCCGATCGAGGAGGTATTCATCAAGGCCTGGAGCTGCCTTGAGGTCGACGGTAAGCCGAAGGGTGGTGCTAGTCTGCTCGCTACGGATGACCGGAACTCCGGCGCGATTTCGGATGACGTTCTGGTCGGCCTCCCCTGTTTCGGCAGCAGCTCGCAGCTTTTCCATAGCCAAGTCGAAGCGTGCGTCAGAACTCGCGCGCTGAAAGGACGCTTGCCCGATCAGTGTGTTGATGATGCCGTGACGGTCGCGCATCTCGAGATGTTTTGCGAGTTCCATCCAGCGTGGGCGGCCAGCACGGGGCGATGGTCCGATTGCACTAATTACTTCGGCGGGTACGCTCCGAGCCACCGCGAGAAGTCGTGTCAACTCGGCCGGATGGACTGAGAGCGCCGACTGTATCACCGCTCGCTCGAAGCCTTTTTGTTCTAAATGGGCCGCAAACGTCGCGCGCTCAATGAAAGATAGGTTGCGCCTCTCGGCGTTCTCCTTGCCCTGCGCGACGACAAGTTGCGTATCTGACAGCGGGCGCACGATTGCCATCACTGGAATTCCCAGTTCAGCACAAGCGCTGAGGCGTCGGTGGCCATAGGCAACCTGGTAACTGCCGGGTTGCCCAGGGTGCGGCCGTGCCAGGATTGGTACCTGCTGCCCTGTGGCGGCGATGCTGTCCACCAGTCGCCGGAATTCTCCGTCAGCAGTTCGCGCCAGCCGATCCTCCACGAAGGACGGCTCTACTGACGCCGTATCCAGTTTCTGGATGGTCTCGCCGCGTGCAATCTGTTGCTCGAAGGCTTCGACTTTCGCGGCGTCCTCACCTATCTTCCCGAGTGTGAGTCCCATGGCGCGGACTGCACCCGACGGCACACGGTCGCCGGCGGGGGCCGCCGGTGCCGGGCTGGCTAGTTCAGGACTGAATGCTTCTTTAAGAAGGTCCTTGCGCTTAATCATGCCGAGCGCCCCCATGCGCGTTTGATGAGTTGTTCTACTTCCCCGTTGACGGCGTCCAAGGCCTCGACAGCGCGTGCGTACGTGGTTCTCCCGATCGTTTGCCGGCTGATCTCGTATAACGTTTGTTTAGTCAGGCCGGCGTCCGAGACTGCGGTAGACTTCAGCATTGGATTGATGAGGACCCGATCACCAAACAGATTACGGAGAAACCCGACAATTTGTGTTTGTGGTCCGTCTTGCGGTTCGTATCGGGTGACGAGGTAACGCAGAAAGTCGTACTTCAGGTTACCCCCCGCGTTTCTCACAACAGTAAGCAGGTCGGCAGTCATGAGTAAGAATTGCGACATGCTGGCGACATCAAGCATTTGCGGATGAACTGTCACGAGCACACCCGTTGCAGCACAAAGCGCACCTAGCGTCAGGAAACCAAGCTGTGGCGGGCAGTCTAGGACGATGACATCATAGCTTTTTTCGACGCTGTCGAAAGTCTCTCTTATCCGAGTGAAAAACAGGTCGTGCTCACCTCGCTTACCAAGGGCAAGCATACGTGGAGTGTCATGTTCAAACTCCTGCAACTCAAGATTACCCGGAACTAGGTCGATCCCTGAGAAATAGGTGTGGCGAATGACCTCACTGAGCGGGCGGCGTCTGTCGCCGTATCTTATCGCGGCATACAGGGTCTCATTTTCGCCGAGGTCCGTTTCCGGCTGCACGCCGAACAGCGCGGAAAGGCTAGACTGTGGATCGAGATCGACCGCCAGGACTCGGAAGCCATGGAGTGCAAGATATTGAGCGAGATGGGCAGATGTTGTCGTCTTCCCAGAACCGCCTTTAAAATTTGTCACCGCGACTACTTGCAGGTGGTCATCACCTCGACGTGCCGGTACGTAGACACGGCCTTCACGTGACAGAAAGCGTCGCAGATCATTGATCTGTGAGAGGGTGTAAGAGCGTCTCCCTCCGGCTCCCTGGTGTGGCGTCGGCCCTTCTCCGGCCAAGGATAACTGGCGAAGGTAGGCGTCACTGATGCCGAGTAGGCTTGCTGCCTCTCCGCTGGAGAAGTGTCGAAGCTCTTTCACCGCCGAGGGTGGGAAAAGCCGCGCCCGCAGGTTGAACAATTCGGCGCTCAAGGCTCGAGCGTCGGCGCGAATTGCATCGTCAATCGCTTCTGAGGCCGTCAATTGCGCCATTCCTCGTAGTTACGGCATTTGGAGGAAGCCAGAGTATGAAGCGTAAATACCTAC
>CAXTWC010000073.1:0-16117 GCA_964247805.1 uncultured Acetobacteraceae bacterium
CCAGGTAGCTGATGGATTGCAGCACGTAGAACGACAGCCCGGCCGGCAGGATGATGGCGGCCCAGGGAATGGGGCCCATGTTGCCGACCGCCAGCACGCCGTTAAGGGAATCGACACTAAAGTTGGCATATTTGAAGTAGCCGAGCACGCCGAGGTTGCCGACCAGCCCGGCCTGCAGCCAGAGCTTGCCCACCCGGCTGCCCAGCCCGGCCGAGACCATCATGCGCGACGTGAGGAAGGTGAACAGGGTGACGCAGACCAGCAAGGCCAGGAAGTCGACGCGCCACCAGGCGTAGAACGCCCAGGACAGGATCAGGATGGGCCAGTTACGCAGGCGCGGCGGTGTCAGGTAATAGGCGACGAAGAAAATCGGGAGGAATAGAAAGAGGAACTCGAACGAGGCGAAGATCATCGACGTTCGCCCGCCCGCGAAGTCACAGCCGCCGCCACCAGACTCAGTGGGTTTGGGCGAGTGCTAGGATCGCCTGGTCGATGGCAGTGCCCCATTTCTGGTAGCCGGCAAGGCTGTAGTGCTGGCCGTCGAAGGTGGTCCATTCGCCGGGCTGGGAGAATTCCAGGCTGTTGATGTAGCGGCAGGGCGCCACGTGGGTGGCGAAGTAATCGCTCATCTGCTTTGCCCGGGCGTAGGTCTTGAAATACGGGCCGCCTTCGGTCCCCCAGCCAGGCCCGATCCACACGCACGGGATGCCCGCCGCCTGGATCCGCCGGAGCAGGGCGCCGTCGTTTTCGTCGATGTACTGCGTCGGCAGTTGCGGCTGGGAGTAGCCGGCCATGGTGTCGCCGGCGCCGATGACGATCAGGTTGGGGCGGGCCGTCTGCAGCATCTGCTCGAAGGACGGGACGTGGGCGTTGGCCGCCCGGTTGGTCTTCACCGGGCCCGACTCGATGCGCTCGGCCGTGCCGCAGGGTGCCAGGCCTTGGGACACCCACACGCCGGTGGGGGCACCGCAGGCCGCCTCGGTGGTGACCTTGGCGCCTTGGGAAATCAACGCGTCCTGCAATGTGGTCACGAGGTAGCCCTGGGTGGCGAAGTGGCTGTCACCGAGCATCAGGACGGTGAGACCGGCAAGGATTGGAGAGGGCATTGAATGTCCAGTGTGTGCGAAAGCGGCACGTTAACGCGCTGGTGATACACCTAAGGCAGAGTAGGAAGCGCGGCAACGCCCCTGCTTTGGGAAAAACCATGTAACTGAGATGCTTGCATCATACTGTAGCGCCGGGTCGCAACGCACTGTGCCCTTTATCGAAACTCTCTGGACCTGGTTCGGTATGGGGCTTTGCTCCACCGTTCGATCATGGAGGCGCCGTAAGAAGTCGCTTTCTTTCTTTCGCGCACCGGCCCACATACCCGTCTCGATGCAAATCCATGCAAGCTGCGCTGCCCGCGAGGGCCACGGTGTGCTGTTGCTGGGGCCCTCGGGTTCCGGAAAGTCGGATCTATTGTTGCGTCTGCTCGACCGCGGCTTTGCCCTGGTGGCGGATGATCGTGTGGACCTGGATGCCGGCGTGGCTTCCGCCCCCGAAGCGTTGGCCGGCCTGCTCGAGGTTCGCGGGCTCGGCTTGGTGCATATGCCCTATGTCGCATCGGTCGCCGTGGCCCTCGTGGTGGAGCTCGGGCAGGCGGCTCGGTTGCCGGACCCATCCACCCACGTCGCCTCCGGCCGCCCGCTGGTGCATGTGGATCCTGCCAGCCCGTCCGCTCCGCAGCGCGTGGCCTTGGCGCTGGATTGTGCCCTTGGCCGCACGAAACAACTGGCTGGGGCGTTTGCATGACACCGCGCCGGGTCGTGCTCGTGACGGGGCTGTCCGGCGCGGGGCGATCGTCCATTCTGCGGGTGCTGGAGGATTTGGGGTACGAGGCGGTGGACAACCCCCCGCTGACCCTCACGGAGGAGTTGGTCAGCCGCGGTGAGCGCCCGGTGGCCATCGGCCTGGATGCGCGCAGCCGCGGGTTCGATGCTGCGGCCGTCCTGTCCACGCTCGAACGGCTTCGGTTGAACCAGGCGCTGCAGCCCGAGCTGGTGTTCGCCTACGCGGACGAGGACTCGTTGCTGCGGCGCTACACCGAAACCCGGCGGCGCCATCCGTTGGCGCCGGGTGGGCGGGTGCTGGACGGCATCACCCAGGAAGCGGCGATGACGGCCCCATTGCGGGAAGTCGCCGACCTGGTGATCGACACCTCCGACACCTCCCTGCCGGCCCTGCGACGGCTGGTCGAGAGCCGGTTCGCCTGCGACGGGGTGGGGCTCACCGTGTCCTTGATGTCGTTCGCTTATCCGCGAGGCCTACCGCGTGAGGCAGACCTGGTGTTCGATGCACGCTTCTTGCGTAACCCACATTATGATCCTTATCTCCGTGCTAAGACCGGAACGGACGCCGAGGTCGCCGCGTATGTAGAGGCAGACCCGGACTTTCAGGCGTTTTTCGATCAAATCGAGGCCATGTTGAGGCTGCTCCTGCCGCGATTCGTGCAGGAAGGAAAAAAATACGTGACAATTGCCGTGGGTTGCACGGGCGGGCGGCATCGTTCCGTCCGCATCGTCGAGAAGCTCGCAGACCGCTTGAACGGAAACGGTGGGCTTGACATGCGCTACGGTCAGATCACGGTTGCACATAGGGAACTGCAGAGAGCAGCCACCATGTTGCCGGATGCTGCCCGTCAGGCGCAGGAGGCCTGAGCCAACGAAATGATCGGCCTTGTCCTCGTTTCTCACGGTCGCTTGGCGGAAGAGCTTCGCCTGGCACTGGAACATGTCGTTGGACCGCAAGACCATGTCGCGACCGTCTGCATCGGTCCGGACGACGACATGGAATTGCGCCGTGCCGACATCCAAACCAGCATCAACAGCGTCGACGACGGCGATGGGGTGGTGTTGCTGACGGATATGTTCGGCGGCACGCCCTCCAACCTCGCGATCTCGCTGATGGATCGGCCCGGCGTGGAGGTGATCGCCGGCGTGAACCTGCCGATGCTGGTCAAGCTGGCGAAGATGCGTTGCCGGCAGTCGCTCGGGGAGTGCGTGGATTGCGCGCAGGTCGCCGGGCGCAAGTATATCGCCGCCGCCTCGCACGTGCTGCACGGGTGCAAGGTCAACGGCCACACCAGTTGAGCCTAACCCATTGATGTCACACCATGGATGACCCTGGACCGGGGAACGACTCCGCCGCGCCATTGATTTCCCGCGCCACAATCTGCAATCGTCGTGGCCTACATGCGCGTGCGGCGGCGAAATTCGTGTCCACTGCCGAACGTTTCACGGCTAATGTCGAGGTGGAGGCGTACGGGCAATCGGTGTCGGCGCAATCGATCATGGGGCTGATGATGCTGGGCGCTGGCAAGGGGTCGGAAATCGAGTTGCGCGCGACCGGGTCCGACGCGGCGGAGGCGCTGGCGGCGCTCACGGCCCTGGTCGAGGCCGGTTTCAATGAAAGCGATTGAGGACGACGCGGCGGGCTTCGAACGGCGGCTGATGGGCTTGCCGGTGGCCCCCGGTGTTGCCATCGGCCCCATGTTCGGCACCGTCGAGGCCCCCGCGATCATCACCCGCCACCGGATCGCCGCCGCCGATATCGAGGCGGAACGGGCGCGGCTCGACTCCGCAGTCAGTGCATCGCGCAAGCAACTCGGCAAATTGCGGGCCCGGCTGCACGTCCTGCCGGAAGACACCCAGGCCGAGATCGCGCCCCTGCTCGACGCCTACGTGCAGATGCTGGGCCCGTCGCGGCTGCTGCGGGGCGCGCGGTTGCGCATCGCCGAAGGGCTGCGCTCGGCGGAACAGGCGGTGTCGGACGAGGCGGACGCGATCGCCGCGGCGCTGCTGTCGACCAACGGCGACGATCTGCCCGCCGCGCAACGCCGGGCCGACGAGGTGCACGAGATCGCCCGCCGCCTGGTGCGCAACCTGACCCGGGCGCCGTTCCGCTCGTTTACCGGGCTGCCGCCGGGGGCGATCCTGGTCGCGGAATGGCTGACCCCCGCCGACGCCGCGTTGATCGACCCGGCGCGCGTCGCCGGCGTGGCGACCGACGAGGGTGGCGCCGACGGCCACACCGCCATCATGCTGCGCGCCCTGGGCATCCCCACCGTGCTCGGCGCGATGGGCCTCACGGCGCACATGCACACTGGCGGCACCGCGGTGATCGACGGCACCGCCGGGCTGGTGATCCTGGACCCGTCGCCCGCCACCGTCACGCAGGCGCGGCGCGGGGTCGTGGCCTTCGCGCGCCGGCAGCAGCGCTGGGCCCGGCTGCGCCGCCTCCCCGCCGTGACCCAGTGCGGCACCACCGTCGAGTTGCAGGCCAATTTCGAGATACCGGCCGAGCTGCCGCTGATCGCGCAGTCCGGCGCGCATGGCGTGGGGCTGTTGCGCAGCGAGTTCCTGTTCATGAACCGCGACGTGCTACCCGGCGAGGCGACCCAGGCGGAGATCTACACCAGCGTCGTCGAAGCCATGGAGGGCGACCCGGTCACCATCCGCGTGCTCGACTGGGGCGGCGAAAAGGAGATCGAGGCGCTGGCCAACGCCGGCATCGTGCCCGACACCTCCGACTCCAATCCCGCCCTGGGGCTGCGCGGCATCCGCATGCTGCTGCGCCATCCGGAGGTGCTGGAGACACAGCTTGCCGCCATCTTGCGGGCCGCGGCGTTCGGCCCGGTGCGCGTGATGCTGCCGATGGTGACCAACGTGGCGGAGGTGCGCGAGGCCCGCGCCATCTATCATGCGGTCGCCGAAAAGCTGCGCGCGCGGTCGGTTCGCCTGCCCGCCACCCTGCCGCCGCTGGGGGCGATGGTGGAGGTGCCGGCTGCCTCCCTGTGCGCCGAGGCGCTGGCCCGGGTGGCCGATTTTTTCGCGATCGGCACCAACGACCTGACGATGTACACGCTCGCCGCCGACCGGGCGCAGTCCGAGGCATCCAGCACCTACAACCCGGTGCATCCGGCGGTGCTGCGTCTGATCCGGATGACGGTGAACGAAGCAGCCCGGGCCGGCATCCCGGTTTCGGTGTGTGGCGAGATGGCGGCGAGTGCGCGCTACACCCCGCTGCTGTTGGGCATGGGCGTTCGTTCGTTCTCGATGAACGCGACCAGCGTGCCGCGGGTGAAACAGGCGGTGCGGACCGCAACGATCGCGACCTGCGAGGCCCTGGCGGCTGCCGTGATGGCGGAGTGCGAGCCGGAGGCGGTGTTGGATTTACTAGCGGAGTTCGACGCGCGGGTTTAGCCGGGTCAGCTGCGGGGCTCTCCAGTCACCACCGTCAGTCGCGATCGCAGCATCCCTGCCGGCAACACACGGACCGCGGGCAAGATGGATTGCTTCGCTGCGCTCGCAATGACGGTGGAGGGTTTCTAGACGGCCACATCCCCGCACGTTTCCGCAAACCGTCGCATCATTTCGGGCGCTGTCGTCCTTGCACGGTCCCAGATCTTCGGGTGCGGCGCGTCTGTGATTTGCCGATTGAGCGCTGGCACCAGCTTCTGATATTCGCGCCGGCGCAGCAGCAGCCGCGCCCCGCGAAAATCGTTTCGGTCGAACGTCGTGGCGAGGAAATCGTAGAGCACTAGCTCCGAGCAGAGGATATTTACCAACGACTCCGCCTTGTTCGGCTCGAATTCCACGAGCACGTCGATGGAGCGGCGAGCCGATTCATACATGAGGAACTGCATGTAGATCATTTGCACTTGCATGAAGTGCCGCCGCTGGGGATCCTCGGCCGCCGTGGCCGCGCGCATGAAGTCGACCATCGTCTTGCGGTAGGTGTAGAACTCCGTCACCGACGTTACGACGTTGACATCGAGCGACTGCAAGCTCTCGAGCACCCTGTCATAGACCGGCGTGTAGTTCTCCTCGCTGGTGAAGCGTGTGGTGACCGTTTCGCCCGGCAGGCACGACACGCGGGCCTGTGCCACGGAGTGGGTGGCGAAATCCACCACGGTCGCGACGCGACAGATCGCGCTTATTTCGCAGGCAAACAGATCGACTGCGCCGATGCGGTTGCTGCCCGTTTGGTAGATCCAGTTCAGAACCGCCGCGACTCCCGCGATCAGGGCACTGGCGAGTGGAAGTTCCTGGGTAAACAGGCTCAGCCGTGTCGCATAGAGATCCAACGGCAAGACGACCAGCAAGATTACCAGAACGACGAACGCGATCCATTGCAGGTCCTCGAGATGCTGAGACGTACAAAGCCGGGCGAAGGTCAGCGCGGGGCCGGAATTCTCCAGGCGGTCGCGGAAGAAAAACAGGCCAATGGATCGCAGCGGGTTCATCGACGGCGATGTTGGCCGAGGAATTCGAAACGGACAAGCAATAATACGATAATGGAACGAGTCTATGAGCAAATGGACCGCCATCGCACCCCTGAGGGCAGGGCTCTCCGGTCCATGTCATCACGGGAGGCTAGTAAAGCGTCTTGCCAGGGCTTGACCCTGGTATCCACGGCGTCCCGCGCGCACGGGCTGCACCGTGTGGCGCCCTGCGGTGCGAAGTCCTCGCTCGACGTCACCAGCCCGACCGCGTGGATACCAAGGTCAAGCCTTGGCATGATGGTAAAATGCTGATGCAGTTGAGTTTGACATGAATTGGACGACCGCACCTGGGAGATGGTCTGCAGGCCGGGATTGATGCAGCCTGCCGTCGCGCGCCGGATCATCGTGCAGGGGGAGTGTGAGTCGCCATGCTGAAGCTGGAACCCGTGCCCAAGGTCATCACCTTCGACTGCTACGGAACGCTGGTTCAGTGGCATCGCGCCGTGAGGGAGGCCGCCCGCGCCGTCCTGGCCTCTCATATCGGGGAGGGCGACGCCGACGATCGGGCAGCCACCTTAGCGGACGCGCTGCGGGAGGTGGCGATGGCGCGGCAGCAACGGCCCCCGTTTATCGGCTACAAAGCCGTCCTGCGTTCCAGCCTGGACCAGGCGCTGCAAGCGGCAGGGCTAACGGCCACGCCGGGTGACCACGAGAGTTTTCTGTCGATGCTGCAGACGATTCCGCCGCACCCCGACGCACCGGCCGCGCTCAGTCGCCTACGTGCCCGCTACCGGCTCGCGATCATCAGCAACACCGATGACGACCTCATCGCCGGAACGGTCGCAGCCATCGGAGTGCCGATCGACTACGTCATCACCGCCGAGCAGGCGCAGGCTTACAAGCCGGATCATCGGCTGTTCCTGCATGCCTACGCCGCCATGGGGGTGACGAAGGAGGAGACCATTCACGTGGGCATGGGCCAGGTCACCGACCTCAAGGTCTGCCACGAACTCGGCATCCGGTCCGTTTGGATCGATCGGGCGGGTGAACCCCCGAATCCGGACTGGCCGCCTCACGCTGTGCTACCCGACCTCGCCAGCTTGCCGGAGTTGTTGATGCCGGCCTGACGCCGCCTCACCCCAGCGCGCGGATCGCCGCGGCAATCGCCGTCGGGAGATCCTCCGCCACCAGCCCGCGCCCCAGCGTCTCGCCCGCCCGTCCGTGCAGCCAGGCACCGGCGCAGGCTGCCTCCCACGGCGGCATCCCGCCCGCGAGCAAGGCCGCGATCAGGCCCGACAGCACGTCCCCGGCGCCGGCCGTCGCCAATGCTGGGGTGCCGGTGTCGTTGATGGCGGCGCGGCCGTCCGGGGCGGCGATCACCGTGTCGGAGCCCTTCAGCAATACCACCGCACCCACACGCGAAGCCGCTGCCCGGGTCGCGGCGAGCCGGTCGGCGCCGGGTGGGCCGAACAGCTTGGTGAACTCGCCCTCGTGCGGGGTCAGCACGGCCACACCGCGCAGCGCCTCGGGGTGGCCGGCATGGGCGCCCAAGGCGTCCGCATCGGCCAGCACCTGGCGCCCGGCGGCGAGCAGCTTGGGCAGGGCTTCGCGCGCGACGTCCTGGCCGAGCCCCGGGCCGCAGACCCAGGTGGTGCGGCGATCGTCGGTCAACAGCGAGTCGAGCGGTTCGTCATTCACGATCAAGCCGGCCGGGACGTGGCTGTACAAAGCGGCATGGCCCGGCGCCACGATCGTCACCATGCCCGCCCCGCCATGCCGGGCAGCAGCCGCGGCGAGTTGAGCCGCCCCCGTCATCTTGGCGCCACCGAGCACCGAGACGTAGCCGCGGGCGTATTTGTGGGTGGACGCCGGCAGTACCGGGAGTTGCCACAGCGCGGGGGTGTTGGCGAAAGCCTGCGGCTCAATCTCGGCCAGCACCGATGCAGGCAGACCGATATCGGCCAGCACCAACTCGCCGCATAGGTCGCGACCCGGCAGCAGGCAGTGGCCCGGCTTGCGGCGGAAGAACGTCACCGTGCAAGCCGCCTGCGCCGCCCTGCCCCTGATGGCACCGGTCTCGCCATCGACGCCACTCGGCACGTCCACCGCCAGGATCCGGCGCGCGGCGGCCAGCGTGTCGGCGACGAGGCCGTCCACGTCACGCGACAGCCCGGCGCCGAACACGGCATCGATCACCAGGTCGGCTTGCGCCGCTTCCGCCGGGTCGAACGCGGTGACGGGGCCGGACCAGCGGGATGCGGCCGAAGCTGCGTCGGTGCCGGGTCGGGGCGGGGCCAAGGCAGCCAGACGGACCGGCCAGCCTTCGGAGGCGAGCAGGCGGGCCGCGACATAGCCGTCGCCACCGTTGTTGCCGGGCCCGCATAGTACATAGGTACGGCAAGGGCCGAAGCGGCGGGCGGCCCGCGCCACCGCCCAGCCGGCGCGTTCCATCAGGGCGAGGCCGGACACGCCCCCGGCGATCGCCAGGGCGTCGGCGCGGCCCATCTCGGCGGGGGACAGCAGTTCGTTCATGCCGGGAGAACTCCGTGCAGCAGGATGAAGACGACGGCGCCCCCCGCCATCAGCAGCAGCGGGTTGATCTTCGTCACCATCAGCAACGCGGTCGATGCCAGGGCGATGCCGCGCGCCGGCCAGCCGCCCTCGAGCGCTTCGATCAGCACCAGCCCAGAGGCCAGGATCATGCCCGCCGCCACCGGCCGCAGCCCGGCTTCCAGGGCCAACTGCCAGCGGGCGCCCCGATAGCGGGCCCAGAGGCGGGCCAGGCCATATACCAGCAACGCCGTGGGGGCGAAGATGGCGAAGGAGGCGACGAGCGCGCCGGCGACCCCCGCGACTTTCCAGCCGATCAGCGTCACCAGGATCGTGCCGGGGCCGGGCGCCATGCGGGAGATGGCGAAAGCGTCGACGAACTGGCCCTCGGTCATCCAGTGGTGGTGCGCCACGACCTGGCGGTGGATTTCGGCCACCAGCGTCTGCCCGCCGCCGACGGAGACCAGCGACAACGGCACGAACAGCGTCAGCAGGGAAAACAGGACGCTACGCACGGCTGATCCGGTAGTAGGAGAACGCCACGCTGACCGCCCCCAGGACGATCACGACCAGCGGCAGCGAGATGTGCAGCAGCCCCACGGCGACGAAGGCGGCGGCCATGATCACGATGGGGACGACGCCCTTGGCCGCAGCGCGTTGCGCCGCGATCAGCCCCATTTGCAGCGAGAGGCCGATCGCAGCCGCGCCGATGCCGTCCAGGACCAGGTGGGTCAATGGATAGCCGGACAGAGCGGCGAATGCGGCGGCGATCACGATGACCAGCAAGCATGGCGGAATGATGATGCCGCAGGCACACACGAGGGCGCCGGGCGTGCCGCGCAGGTGATAGCCGACCCAGATGGCCATGTTCACCACGTTCACGCCGGGGAAGGCCTGCGCCAGGCCGAGGCCGGAGAGGAACTCCTCCTCGTCCAGCCAGCCGCGGCGTTGCACGACCTCGCGCAGCAGCCAACCGGAGAGCCCACCGCCGAAACTGGTCAGGCCGATGCGGCTGAACAGGCTGAACAGTTGGGCGGTCGTTGGGGCTGGCTGCACTGTCATTCGTTAGTCTCCCTCGCATCAAACCTGCCTATCCGGCATGGTGCGTCGCACCAAGGGGAGTTTGCAGTTGGCGGTTGTGATCGTGATAGCGCAGCAGAAGGGGGGAGCGGGCAAGACCATGCTCGCCGCGAACCTGGCTGTGGCGTTCGCGCAGACCCGGCGGACCGCACTGCTGGACACCGACCCGCAGCGTAGTCTCACGCGCTGGCACGGGTTGCGGTCGGTGCGAACCGGGTTAGCCGCGATCGATTTCGCCGAGGTGCCCGGCTGGCGGCTGCAGGGCGTGCTGGACCAGATGCGGCGCGAGCACGATGTGGTGGTGGTGGACAGCCCGCCGCATGTGGACACGGATGCGCGGCGGGCGGTGCGGTCGGCCGACCTGATCCTGGTGCCGGTGCAGCCCTCGGCGCCGGATCTATGGGCGGCTGGCGGCACGATGGCGTTGGCGGCGGCGGAGAAGCGGCGGGCGGTGCTGGTGGTGAACCGGGCGCCGACCATGCCGCAGCTGCGGGCGCCGGCGCTTGCCGAGGTGCGGCTGGCCGGTCATACCGTGCTACCCGCGGTGTTGGGCAACCGCGCCGTGTTCGCCCAGTCCTTTGCGCAGGGCTTGGGCGTGCTGGAGGCAGCCCCGCGCACGATCGCCGCGCGGGAGATGCGGGCCTTGCTGGACGCGGTCAGGGGAATGATCGAATGATTTTGTGGAGCCTGGTTTTGGCCGTGCACATCCTGGCCATGACGGCCTGGGTCGGGGGCATGGCGTATGCGCTGCTGGTGCTGCGACCCAGCCTGGCGGTGCTATCCGCAGCCGGCGAGCGGCTGGCGCTGCACGGCGAGGCGTTCCGCCGCTTCTTCCGCATCGTGTGGATCGCGATGCCGCTCGTGCTGTTGAGCGGCTGGGCGATGGTGTTCGGCCTGTATGGCGGGTTCGCCGCCCTGCCCTGGCCGGTGAACGTGATGCAGTTGCTGGGCCTGGTGATGGCGGTCATTTACCTTGTGTTGTTCTTTGGCCCGTATAAGCGGTTCCGGGGGCAGCCGAGTGCGGAGGCGGCGGCTTCGATCCGCAAGTTGATCCACGCCAACCTCGGCTTGGGGGTGATCGTGATCGTGGTGGCGTGCTTTGCGCATTGGGGCCCGGCCTAGGGGTCGACGCGGCCGGCAACCAGGAGGGGTTTCCGATGACCGGCGGATTGATGCTGGCCTTTGGTGGCTTTGCCTTCGTCGGCTCGATCACACCGGGGCCGAACAATGCGATGCTGTTGGCGTCCGGCGCTAATTACGGTTTCCTTCGCACGGTGCCGCATATTGCCGGGATCGCGCTCGGCTGCGTCGTGATGCTGCTGCTGGTGGGGCTGGGATTGGGGCAGGCCTTCGTGGCAGTGCCGTGGCTATACGGGGTTTTGCGCATCGTAGGCGCTGCCTATTTGCTTTGGCTCGCCTGGCACATAGCCCGCGCAGGACCGATGGCCGTCCGCGACGGTTCTGGTCGTCCGATGACGTTGGTGCAGGGCATGGCGTTCCAGTGGGTCAATCCCAAGGCATGGGTCATGGTGGTCGGGGCGGTGAGTACCTTCGCCCCGCGTGACGGCTTCGCGCAGAATGTCGTGGTGCTGGCCGTACTGCTCGGCCTGATCACCGTGCCGAGCGTCTGCATCTGGGCCGGGTTCGGCACCGCGCTGCGCCCAATTCTGGCGCATCCCAGACGAGTACGGATCTTCAACATGACGATGGCCTCGCTGCTGGTGCTGTCCCTGCTGCCGATGCTGCAGGAATGACGTAGGACACGCCTACGACATCGCCCCAGCGTCGGACACCACGCTATCGGTGCCGCTTGCCGGTCAGCTGATCGCCGGCCGACCCTCGCGGGGTCCACTCACGTTTGACGCAACCTGACCGTCAACTCTACGTCGAACGGTGCGCCAGGCGCGGCTACTACGCGGAACTCGGCATCGCTCACCATGTGGCTGACTTCGAAGGTCAACTCCGGGCTCGCTTCGCCGACGAAGTCCTGCAAGTCGCTTTGCGCGAGAACCAGGCCGCCTTTTCTCGCTATGACCTCGATTTGGCCCAGGGAAGCGCCGTTCCAACCATCAAGCGCGCCCACGCGCCGGCGGACGTGAAAAGCGACGGCGTAGCGGCCTGGGAGCAGCCGTGCATAAGGACCAAAGAGCACGTAGCCGCCCTCCCTGTTCTCCACCCAGGTGTCGGCAAAGCCGCTTCGAACGTGGCACACAGGCATCGGGCCCGGTAGGCAGCGCACTGCCCTAACCCGCGCACGACCGTTCAACGCGAGCGTGAGCGCACGATCGTAGACGATCATGTCGAGCTGGTTCGCCTGTGCGATCAAGCCGAGGCACTCGTCATCGATGTCGACAGGTTCGGCTTGCCCAGGGCCACCGGACTCCAGTGCGTCTCCGCGCTTGGTGACGTTGAAGAACTGCCCCACATAAGGGTTTGGGATGTCGAGCTGACGACAAAGCGCGTCCATCGATCCCGTCATGTCCTCGCTGATGCCAATGAACGACAGTTGCTCCAGCCGTTCGAGGGCGGCTTCCAGCATTTCGTGGTCGGACTGCCAAATGCGGCCGCTTGGCGAAAAGAGCGAGTCACCGGCGAGACCGGCTGTGTAGACATTGCAAAACGGCCGACGCTGCTCGGACCCGGTCAACGCGAAGAACGCGCGCGGCGAGTAGCTTCGGGCAAACCGCGGTTCCAGGAGTTCGCTCTCCTGTTGCTCGCTCAGCGGAATGGACCGCCAGTATTCATAGAGCGAGATGCATCGCTCGATCGGATTGCGAAAGAACGAGATCGTCTTCAACGGGGCCGGAATGGACCGCAACTCCCGCCCCGAGGCGTGACAGGAAAAGAACCTGTAACGCTCGAGCACCTGCGGCGGCCAGAACGCAAAACGGCCAAACCGCTCCGGGCATATTTCGGCGGGGTCGAACGAGGCCGCCAAACAATGGTGCACGGTCGTGCCAGCCGTTTTCGGGAAATGTTGGAAGACCAATCGGTCTTCCGGCGCCAGCCGCCCCGGACTGGAAGAAGCTGGCGTGTAGGCTTCGGGCAATATTATCATTGGCGCCGTTTCTGACACGCGACCCGCAGGACGGCAACGCCGCCGGTCCGCGCGCAGCGTAGTCGCCGCTCACCTGCCGCCCGGTCGTGAGCGGCAGGATCGAACAGCCCGCTACTCGGCCGCTGCCTTCAGGCTCGACGCCGCCAAAGCCTGGTCGAGGTCGGCGAACAAATCGTCCGGGTGCTCCAGCCCGATCGACAGCCGCACGTAACCCGGCGACACGCCGCTCTTCATCTGGTCGCCCTCGGCGAGCTGGGAGTGCGTGGTGCTGGCCGGGTGGATGGCCAGCGAGCGGGCGTCACCGATGTTCGCGACGTGGTAGAACAGCTGCAACGCGTCGATGAAGCGGCGCCCAGCGGCGGCACCGCCGTGCAGTTCGAACCCCATCAGCCCGCCGAAGCCGTGCGGCAGGTATTTCCGGGTCAGCTCCGCATCGCGCCCCGTCATGTGCGACGGGTAGATCACCTTCGCCACCTCCGGCCGCTTGGCGAGCCAGTCCGCGACGGTGAGCGCGGTTTCGCAATGGCGCTTCATGCGGAGCGGCAGCGTCTCCATGCCTTGCAGCACGAGGAAGGCGTTGAACGGGCTGATCGCCGGGCCGAGGTCGCGCAGCAGGGTCACGCGCGCCTTCAGGATGTAGGCGATCGGGCCGAGCGGCTTGGCGGCTTCGGACCAGACGGCGCCGTGATAGGACGGGTCGGGCGTGTTCAGGCCGGGCGAGCGCTCGGGGTGGGCGGCCCAGTCGAACTTGCCGCTGTCGACGAGCATGCCGGCGATGGCGGTGCCGTGTCCGCCCAGGTATTTGGTCGCGGAATACACGATCACGGCGGCGCCATGGTCGAACGGGCGCACCAGCATCGGGGCGGCGGTGTTGTCCATGATCAGCGGGATGCCCATGGGTTTGCCCAGGGCGGCGACCTCGGCGATCGGGAACACGCGCAGTTTCGGGTTGGGCAGGGTTTCGGCATACCAGGCGCGGGTGCGCTCGTCGGAGGCGCGGACGAACGCCTCGGGATCCGCCGGGTCGACGAAGCGGACCTCGATGCCCTGGTCCTTGAACGTGTTGGCGAAGAGGTTCCAGGTGCCGCCGTACAGGTCGGTGGAGGAGACGATGTTGTCGCCGGCCTTGGCCAGGTTCTGCACCGCCAGCGCACTTGCCGCCTGGCCGGAAGCGACGGCCAAGGCGCCGGCCCCGCCCTCCATGGCTGCGACGCGCTTTTCCAGTGCGTCGGCGGTGGGGTTCATGATGCGGGTGTAGATGTTGCCCAGTTCCTTGAGCGCGAACAGGTTGGCGGCGTGGTCGGAACTGTCGAATTGGAAGGCTGTGGTTTGATAGATCGGCACGGCGACGGCGCCCGTGCTCGCATCACTCCGCCAGCCGGCGTGGACCGCCATTGTTTCTGGGTGCATCGCTGCCTCCTCCGCTTGGGTTCGGTTAGGAGACTACTGCGGAGGCGTTCGCGGCGGCAAACAGAGGATAGCTAAAGCCTTGAATATTGTACGGCGAAACCGTACACTGCATCGATGGATATACGGCGCGTACGCCATGGGGGGCGAAAGCGTTTGCCGGAAGAAGATGACGACCGGGAGGTTCGGCGTGACTTGGTCACTCGGGTTCGGCGCATTCTGACGGTGCTGATCTCAGCCCAGGATCTGGCCGGCGTCACGGGTCCACCCGGCTGGCGCATTCACCAACTGGGTGGCGACCGTAGCGGGACTTGGAGCATTTCGGCGTCGGGTAACTGGCGCGTGACCTTCCCTCTAGACGGCGGGGATATCTGTAACCTTGACCTGGAGGATTACCATTGATGGACGATGTGCCCGTTAAGGTTGGGATGCGGCCTGCATCCCCCGGCGAGTTTATCCGCGGCGAGATCCTCGACGAGTTGGGGCTATCGGTCTCTCGTGCGGCCGAGCTTCTGGGGGTGCGTCGTGCAACCCTCTCCGATCTCGTCAACGGCCGTGCGAGCCTGTCGCCGGAAATGGCATTGCGCATCGAGAAAGCGTTTGGAGTTAGCATGGACACGCTGCTCCGCATGCGGGCGTGGCATGAAGCATTTACGATGAGGCAACGAACGAGTGAGATCGACGTGCAACGGTTTACGCCAGAGACCCGGTAAGACGGCTCACGCCATCGTCGCCGCAAACACCCGCGCGTAGTTCCCGCCCATCAGCTTGCGCGCATCCTCCGCCCCGAACCCGGCGTCGAGCAGCGCCGCCACCAGCCCCGGCAGTTGCGCGTAGCTCTCGAACGTGGCCGGGCCGACCAGTCCGAGCATGTCGGTGCCCAGCCCCACATGATCGACGCCCACCACCGCAGCCATGCGCGCCATCGCCCCGGCCAGCGCCGCCATGTCCGGGAACAGTGACGCGATGGGCCAGATCCCGATCACCCCGCCGGTGTCCGCCACGAGTTTGGCGTGCTCGGGCGTGATCAGCCGGGTGAACGGGCGGGGCCGCGTGGTCAGCGACGTGTGGGACAGCACCAGCGGCTTGGTGGTGACCGCCGCGGCCCGGCGCACCAGGTCCAGCGTGCCATGCGCCACGTCCACCACGATGCCCCGCCGGTTGCAGCGGCGGATCACTTCGGCGCCCACATCCGTCAGCCCGCCATGCACCGGCGCCTCGGTCTGGATGTCGCCGAGTTCGTTGACCCGGTAATGCGTCAGTTGCAGGTGGCGGAGTTGCCAACGGTCATACGCCTCGTCCACGCGGTCCGGATCGCCCTCCAGGAAGTCGGCCCCCTCCGCCGCGACGACCACCGACGGGCGGGTGGAGCGGGCGGCCTGCATCTCGGCGGCAGTAGTGATCACGGCGAGGTCCTGTTCCGCGATCAGACGGTGCAGGCGGGCGAAGGCTCGTTGCGCGTAGCTATGGAGTTCGCCGGGCGCCGGGTCGCGGTATGGGTGGATGCGCCCGTCCGCCGCCACGTGGTGGGTCGGCGCGTCGGACACGATGGCGAGGCAGGTCACCGCCAAACCGCCCTCCCGCATCGGGCCGGCGAGCGGGGTGAACGGCGCGTCCGTTCGCACATACAGCAGCTTGGCGGCGTGGGAATGCAGGTCCACCGTGGTTGCGTCGGCTACGCTTCGCATCGGATCGGGGGCCTGCGCGGCGGCGGCCAGGCATAGCAGGGGCGCGGCTTCCAGCAAGCGGCGGCGGCC
>CAXTWC010000073.1:16217-24261 GCA_964247805.1 uncultured Acetobacteraceae bacterium
GCGCGGCGGCGGCCAGGCATAGCAGGGGCGCGGCTTCCAGCAAGCGGCGGCGGCCGAACGTGCCGACGGGGCGGGCACCCTCCAAGTGCCAACGGGTGCCGCGCTGCTGCAGCGTGCCCTCGAGCGTCACGACGCCGCTGGGCAGGGGGACGGCTTGCGCCACGGTGACGCCGGGTGCCGCGGTTTCCGCCGGGCAGCCACGGCAGCAGGGCGGTTCGGCCAGCAGCGCGCGCCTGCCATCCAGACCGAGCCGCGGCAGCCAGCCGGTCAGCTGGACGGTGCGACCGGTGAACGCCAACGCGCGGCCGTTGGAAAGATCACGCCAGTCCAGCGTCATGGAGCCACCTCATGATTATCCGGCCAGCGTCGTGGAGCCAACTCATGATGGGCAAGCGCGTCCAGACGTCGGCGCCACCTTCCCAGATCAGCTTGCAGGCGACGAACAGCACGATCAACAGACCGACCCACGCGATCCAGCGAAAGCGCTCCAGCAGCTTGGCGATCAGCGAGGCGGCGACGGCCATCAAGACGACGGAGAAGGCCAGACCCGCCACCAGGATCCCGATATGCCCGCGGGCCGCCCCGGCGACGGCGAGCACATTGTCCAGGCTCATGGACAAGTCGGCGAGCAGGATCTGCAGCATCGCGGCGGCCAGCGATTTGGGCAGTGCGACCGTCCCGGCCTCGCGCTTATGCGGGCGAAGTTCGCGGTACATGCGCCAGCACACCCACAGCAGCAGCACGCCGCCTGCCAGCATCAGGCCGATCACCGCCAACAACTCCAGCGCCACGAGGGCCAAGCCGATGCGGATGACCGCTGCTCCGGCGATGCCTCCCAGGATCGCCTTGCGCTTTTGCCTGGGCGGCAACCCGGCGACGGCCATGCCGACGACGACGGCATTGTCGCCGGCGAGCACCAGGTCGATGAACAACACCTGCGCCAACGCCAAAAGTTGCGGTATGAGGTCGGCGTGAAGGAGTTCGTTCATGGTCCCGCGTTACACCCGTCCGGAAATGGCCGCTATCTGGGCGCCGGAGAATCGTTACCGTTTGTGGTTCGCCATCGAAGCCGCGGCGGCCGACGGCATGGAAGCGGTGGGCGCCATTCCGCCGGGTACGGCCGCCACGATCCGCAGCCGGGGCGAGCCGATGCTGGCCGCGATGGGACAGGCGGATCTGGACCGCATCGATGCGATCGAGGCGGAGACGCGGCATGACGTGATCGCGTTCCTCACCTGGCTCGCGGAGGGCGTGGGCCCGGAAAGCCGCTTCGTGCATCAGGGCATGACGAGCAGCGACGTGCTGGACACGTGCCTGTCGCTGCAGCTCACCCAGGCCGCAGATTTGCTGCTGGCCGATATCGACCAGGTGCTGGACGCGTTGAAGCGCCGGGCATTCGAGCACAAGCACACGCTGACCATCGGCCGCAGCCACGGCATCCATGCCGAGCCGACCACGTTCGGGCTGAAGCTCGCCGGGCACTACGCCGAGTTCGCCCGCGACCGTGCCCGGTTGGAAGCGGCGCGGGCGGAGGTGGCGGTGTGTGCGATTTCCGGCGCGGTGGGGACGTACGCGCATCTGGATCCGCGGGTGGAGGAGCATGTGGCGCAGGCGCTGGGCCTGCACGTGGAACCGGTGTCGACCCAGGTAATCGCGCGCGACCGGCATGCCGCGTTCTTCTGCACGCTGGCGGTGATTGCGAGCGGGGTCGAGCGGCTGGCCACCGAAGTGCGCCATCTGCAGCGCAGTGAGGTGCGGGAGGCGGAGGAGTTTTTCCACGTCGGGCAGAAGGGCAGCAGTGCGATGCCGCACAAGCGCAACCCGGTGTTGAGCGAGAACCTCACCGGGCTCGCCCGCATCGTCCGTGCCGCCGCGGTGCCGGCGCTGGAGAACGTGGCGCTGTGGCACGAGCGCGACATCAGCCACAGCAGTGTGGAGCGCGTGATCGGCCCGGACGCGACGCTGGCGTTGGATTTCGCGCTGGGACGGCTGGCTGGGATGATGGAAAAGCTGGTGGTGCATCCCGAACGGATGGTGGCGAATCTGGAGAGCCTTGGCGGCGTGGTGCATAGCGGCGAGGTGCTGCTGGCGCTGACGCGGGCGGGGATCCTGCGCGAGGACGCCTATCGCATCGTGCAGCGCAACGCGATGGCGACCTGGGAGGCTCTTGGGCATCCGGCCGGGCGGAGTTTCAGGGAGAACCTGCTAGCGGATCCGGATGTTGCGGGGCGGATCACGCCCGAGGTGATCGACGCGGCGATGGACCCGGCGATGCATCTGCGGGCGCTGGACCATGTGTTCGCGCGAGTGTTTGGGACAGCTGTCGCGGTATAGATCCTCCCCCGTTCTTCACGGGGGGAGGTGGCGGCGAAGCCGACGGAGGGGGCGCTCGGCCAGCGCCAAGTGCCCCCTCTACCATGCAAGCGCATTGGTCCCTTCCCCCCTTCGCGGGGGAGGAACTCGAGCGGTGAAACTTAGGTCTTTCGCACGTAGGCGCTGCCATCGGCCGCCGACACCGGATGGTCCGCGTATTTCGCATGGGGCGGATGCGCGACCTGGTCGAACTCCGCCGCCAGCTTACGCAGCGCAGCACGCATCGCCTCACCCCGCATCGGATGGCCGTGCCCGGTGACGAGCACCTCCGGCTCCAACGTGGCCAGCGTCTCCACGGAGCGGCGGGCACTCGGCCAGTCTTGCGTGTAATACATCGGCGGCCCGTGCAACTCCGGCTCCTGCACGGCGACGGCGTAAGCGGATTCCTGCGCCGTCGTGATCACCGCATCGCCGGCTATAAGCACGCGGTCGGCCTCACGCCAGAACGAGCAATGCCCCACCGCGTGGCCCGGCGTGTGCAACCAGCGCCAGCCCGGCATCAGCGGTAGACTGCCATCATCGGCGAATGCATGCAGGCGGGCCGACACATCCACCGGCCCCCGTGGATACAGCGGGGACAGCAGCGACATCATGCCGCCACCGACCAGCGGGTCGGGCGGCGGATAGCTGGCCTGGCCGCTCATGTAGGGATGCTCGTGCGGGTGGGCGTAAACCGGCACGTCCCACTGCTCCGCCAGCGTCTCGAGCGCGCCGAAATGGTCGAAGTGCCCGTGGGTCATCACGATGGCACCCGGCCGGCTCCCGACACCAAAGCGGGACGCCGCCGCCGCCGTGATCGCGCCGGCCGTGCCGGGTAGCCCGGCGTCGACCAGCACCCATTCCCGATCCGCAGCGCCTCTCGGCCCAACGAAGGCCACGTTCACGAGCAGCAGACGCTTGGTCGCGACGTCTGGAACGACCTCCAGCACGCCGTCGTCGCGTTCGGCTCCGGTTTCGCTTTCCGCCGGTACTGCCACTTGCTGGGCCATGAACGCTCGCTCCCGATACAGTCCTGGTAAAGCCCGGACCGCATGCGGGTTCGCCGCGATGTCTTCACAATCACGCCCTAGCGCGGCCATGACCGCCGCCTACACAGGACCTCGTTAACAAGGAGGGTCTTTCCAATGCGTAGGACTTTGTTGAGCCTGGTTGCCTTCGCTGGCTTGCTCGGTGGCGCCGCCACGCAGTCGTTCGCGGCCCAGCTACCTGCCGCGCCCGCGGCTTCTCTGCCTGCCGCGCCCGCGGCTGCGCTGCCTGCCGCGCCCGCAGCGGGTCTGATGCAGACGGTGCAATATTATTACGGCGGCTATGACCCCCACCAGGCTGAGTGGCGCGAGCGCGAGTGGCGGCACCGCGAATGGGTGCACCATCATCGGTGGGAAGAGCATCGCTGGCATGAGGAGCATCACGGCTGGTAACTGCGCCAGCGACGCCCAACCTGACTGTGTGTGTGCACCGTCATCACTCTCTCGCGGCCAGGTCACGCCTGGCCGCTTCTGCTTGCCGCAAACCGGGACGAGCGATTGGACCGGCCGTGGGATCCTCCGGGCGCGTATTGGCCCAGCCAACCGGGCGTCGTCGCCGGACGGGACCGAACGGGCGGTGGCACATGGATGGGGATCAATGCGGCCGGGCTGGTGGCCGCGGTGCTCAATCGGCCAGGCAGCCTCGGCCCGGCGCCCGGGAAGCGCAGCAGGGGCGAGTTGCCGCTGCTGGCGTTGCAGCACGAAACGGCACACGCAGCCGCTACCGCGATCGCCGCTTTGACCAGCGGGGAGTATCGCAGCTTCAACATGGTCCTCGCCGATCGGCAGGCCGTGTGGTTCGTGCGCAATGACGAGCGTGGCCGGCTCGAGACGTTCGAGATGTCGCCCGGTCTGCACATGGTGACCGCGCATGATCCGGACGATACCGGCAGCCCGCGTGTGGCCCGCCATCTGCCGCGGTTCCACGCAGCGGCGGCGCCGGTTCCACCGGATTGGGACGAGTGGGTGACGCTTCTCGCCGATGCCGCCGGGCCGCGGGACGCAGCGCTCAGTGTCCGCCCGGATGACGGCTTTGGCACCGCGTGCGCTTCGCTGGTGGGTTTGGCAGCGGATGCGGCGCCGGTTTGGTTGTTTGCGCCGGGTCGCGCGGGGCAGGCGGCGTTCGCCCCGGTTACCTGGCCGGCCGAAAAAACCACCACGGGTGGCGAGGGGGGCTGACGGCTGCTATAGGGCGCGTCTGCAACAAGGATACGCGACCATGGCCCGTCGGAGGCAATTGTACGAGGGCAAGGCGAAGGTGCTGTTCGAGGGCCCGGAACCCGGCACCCTGGTTCAGTACTTCAAGGACAATGCCTCCTCCGCCAACGGCACCAAGACGGGCGTCATCGCCGGCAAGGGCGTGCTCAATAACCGGATCAGCGAATACCTGATGACGCGGCTCGGCGAGATCGGGGTGCCCACGCATTTTGTCCGCCGGTTGAACATGCGCGAGCAGCTGATCCGGGAAGTGGAGATCATTCCGCTCAAGGTCGTGGTGCGCAACGTCGCCGCCGGGTCGCTCTCGACGCGGCTCGGCATTCCCGAGGGCACGCGCCTGCCGCGGTCCATCATCGAGTACTACTACAAGAACGACGCGCTGAACGATCCGATGGTGGCGGAGGAACACATCACCGCCTTCGGCTGGGCCAACACCGCCGACATGGATGACATCGTCGCACTGACGCTGCGTGTTAACGATTTCCTGACGGGGCTATTCCTCGGGGTCGGCATCACGCTGGTGGATTTCAAGCTGGAGTTTGGCCGGCTGTGGGAGGAGGACGACATGCGCATCGTGCTCGCCGACGAGATCAGCCCGGACAATTGCCGGCTGTGGGACAGCAAGACGAGTGAGAAGATGGACAAGGATCGCTTCCGCCGTGACCTTGGCCGGGTCGAGGAAGGATATCAGGAAGTGGCGCGGCGTTTGGGCATTCTGCCGGAAGCCGGGTCGCGCGATTTGAAAGGCCCGGAGGCGATGCAATGAAGGTCGTTGTCACCGTCATGCTGAAGGATGGCGTGCTGGATCCGCAGGGGCGCGCAATCGGCCACGCTCTCGGCAATCTTGGATTCGCTGGAGTCGGTGAAGTGCGCGCCGGTAAAGTGATCGAAATCGAGGTTGCGGAAACCGACCCGGTGCGCGCGCAGAAGGTGGCCGAAGAGATGGCCCACAAGCTGCTCGCAAATACCGTTATCGAGAGCTTTAGCGTCGATTTACCTGGCTAATTTGCAAGCGCGGCTACGCGCGGACGGGTTCCCAGGTTCAATAGGTTTCTCCTAATTCACCTATTTGTTCAGCATAGGCTGGACAATCAGTGTCAAGAGAAATTAGGTATTTGGTTGCAGAACGGTCATTATGTGACCGCGCGACGACACGCGGCAATCAAATCAGGAGACACGCACTACGATGCTTAAGGCAGCAACAACCGCCACCCGCGCACCGCGCGGCACCAAGCCCGTCAGCCAGGCTTTCTTCAGCGCACTCGAGACGATCCCCGAAGCGTCACGGGCTGCCGTGGCGAAATCGGCGCTCGCCATGATCCGCGACGAGATGAAGACCCGGAAGGACAAGCTGAAAGTCGCCGCAGCGAAGGAAAAGGAAAAGGCCCGCATGGCGCCGCCCGCTCCCGAGAAGGCCGCGCCGGCGAAGGCCGCTCCGAAGAAGCGCGCCACGAAGGCTACTGCGGCGAAAGCGGCTCCGGCCCCGAAGGCGGCTGCGGTCGAGAAGATCGAGCCGATGGCCGTCAATGGCGTCGCGGCACCGAAGCGCCGTGGTCGTAAGCCCGCGAGCGAAACCCCGGCGACCTAACCGCAGGCATGGCCGGGAGCACGCCAGTGGTGTCTGACGGAAGAGTCGTTAGATATCACCACTGGCGATTGTTGGGTGAGCCGAGTCACTTGCCGCTCGAGTAGAGCGCACCAGCTCGGGCCACTCATGCGAGTGGCCTGAGCGACTGACCTACGGCAAGCGTCGTCAGCGCGAGCCGAACGCGTGGCGATCCAGGGCGCAGGGTGCGCTCGTGACCCTGGATCCCTGCGCTGTGCTCGCGATGACGCTTTAAACAAAGCAGCCTGGTGTGACTCTCGGCGTCAGCCGCTAGGGTGCGTTGTGCTTTGGCAACACACATCGCGTTGCTTGCCGTGGGGTGCCACAGCGCACCCCACCCATCAAGGTTGTCAGCTTTTAAGTGCAGCCTCGTTCGCCGGCTGCATGCTTCCAGCCCGCCCAATCGCGAAGTAGTGCAACCCGGCCTGCTGCATTGCGACTGGGTCGAACACGTTGCGCAGATCGACCACGATCTTTTCGCGCAACACCGACGCCAACCGAGTCGGCGAAATCGCGCGGAACTCGTTCCATTCCGTCACGATCACCATCGCATCCGCACCTTCCAGCGCATCGTTCGCGTCGCGGCAGAACACCACCTGCTCCGGCAGCATCGGACGCGCCTGCTCCATGCCCTCGGGGTCGAAGGCGCGGATCACCGCACCCTCCTCCACCAGTCGGTGCACGATCGGCAGGCTGGGCGCATCCCGCATGTCGTCCGTCTCGGGCTTGAAGGTCAGCCCCAGCACCGCCAGCGTCTTGCCCCGTACGCTGCCGCCGCATGCCGCCACCACGCGCGCGGCCATGCCCGCCTTGCGCGCATCGTTCACCGCCACCGTCGTCTCCACCAAACGCGACGGCGCGCCCCAATCCTGCGCAATGCGGGCGAGCGCCAGCGTGTCCTTGGGGAAGCACGATCCGCCATAACCCGGGCCAGGGTGCAGGAATTTACGGCCGATGCGGCCATCCAGGCCTATGCCGCGCGCCACGTCGTGCACGTCGGCACCGACCTTCTCGCACAGATCGGCCATCTCGTTGATGAAGGTGACCTTCATCGCCAGGAAGGAGTTGGCGGCGTATTTCGTCAGCTCCGCCGTCTCCAGCGCGGTGAACAGGATCGGCGCCTCGATCAGGTACAGCGGGCGGTACAGCCGGCGCAGCACTTCACGCGCACGCTCGCTCTGCGTGCCGATCACGACGCGGTCGGGACGCATGAAGTCACCGATGGCGCTGCCTTCGCGCAGGAACTCGGGGTTGGACGCAACGTCGAAATCGCCGTCCGGACGGGCGGTGCGCATGATCGCCTCGATGCGCCGCCCGGTGCCGACCGGAACCGTGCTCTTGGTCACGATCACCGCGTAGCCGGTCAATGCACGCGCCACTTGCTCGGCCGCGGCGTTGACGTAGCTGACATCGGCGTGCCCGTCGCCGCGCCGGGTCGGGGTGCCGACGGCGATGAACACCGCCTCCACCCCGGCGACCGCTTGTGCCAGATCGTCGGTGAAGCTGAGCCGTCCGCCAGTCACGTTGTCGCTCACCAGCTTGTCCAAGCCGGGCTCGTAGATCGGCATCTTGCCGTCCTTGAGCATACCGAGCTTCGCCGGGTCGCGCTCCACCACGCACACGTCCACGCCGAGGTCGGCGAAGCACGCGCCGGAGACAAGCCCGACGTAGCCGCCGCCGATCATTGCAATTTTCATGGTTCTTTAAGCCGCGGCTGGGGTGGCGTGCATCGTGGGCTCGCCGCGTTCGGCAAGCAGGCGGGCGAAAAAGGCGATCGTGCGCTGCAGTCCGTCCTCCAGCGGCACCTTCGGCTCCCAGCCGA
>CAXTWC010000074.1:0-23996 GCA_964247805.1 uncultured Acetobacteraceae bacterium
CTCCGGCCCCGCCGTAGTGCGGTTGTCGGCAAGCCGGCACTCGGGGCCCTCCTGACGGCGACGGCGATACTGCTGCCGTTGACGATCGTGGCAGGCGGCTTCGTCGCCGGTCTGCATGCCGGGCTGACATACAACACGTTTCCATGGATGGGGGACGGGCTGGTTCCCCCTGATTACGCGGCGTTGCATCCGTTCACGCGAAACCTGACCGAGAACATCCCGGCGGTGCAGTTCGACCATCGTCTGCTGGCCACGCTCACGGCGCTCGTCGTCGCCGCCGCAGCCTTCGTCGGCACCCGCTCCGGCCAAAGCCGCGGCGTGAGGCTCGCCGCATCGGCAATGGGCGCCGCGGTCGCCGTCCAATACACCCTTGGCGTGGCGACGTTGCTCTGGGTGGTCCCCGTATCCTTGGCCACGGCGCATCAGGCGGTGGCGATCCTGCTGCTGACCGCTACCATCGTGACGATCCACTTGTTTCGGCGTCCATCTTGATCGTCGAAGGTCGCACGGACAGCGTGGCAGTAGCGACACCCGTACAAGCCTCTCCAGCAATGTCGGCAGCGCCGCGCTCCGAGGCGCCGTCGCCAGCCCGGACGGTGGAGTCGGTCCAGCTCAATTCCGGTGCCCAGGCGCGCTTTCTCGCCACGATGAGCCACGAACTGCGCACACCGCTCAACGTCGTCATCGGGTTCTCCGAGGCGATGATGCGCGATGCCGGTGGTGCGCTCACGCGGGAGCAATCCGTCGAGTACGCCGCCTCCATCAACGAGGCTGGCCGGCAGTTGTTGACCCTGGTGGATGTGATCCTGGACGTCGCCCGCGTGGAAGCCGGGCAGTTCGATCTTCCGTCCGACCTCATGGATGTGGGGCACCTGATTGCCATGACGGTGTCCCAGAACGCGGACAGTGCAGGGACCGGCGATCTGTCGCTGCACGCCGATACGCCTGCCGGGCTGCCTCTGTTGCGGGGCGACGAGCGGCGGATCCGCCAAGCTCTTGCCCACATGCTCGGCAACGCGATCAAGTTCACTCCGCCGGGCGGGTCCGTCCGGGTGTCCGCGCGACGGGACGAGCGAACGGGTGATTTGCTCATCATGGTCAGCGACACTGGCATCGGCATTGCGGACGGTGACCTTCACCGTGCCTTCGAGCCATTCGTCCAGTTGGACGCCAGCTTGGCGCGGCGCTTTTCCGGCAGCGGTCTAGGACTATATGTCAGTCGGATCACGGCTCGCGCCCATGGCGGGGACTTGATCCTGAGCAGCCAACCGGGCGTCGGCACCACAGCCGTACTCCGGCTGCCAGCCGTTCGCCTCGTCGCTCCGCCGTCCAACCTCCTGCCCTGATTGGATTCAGTCGCCATGACGCTCGCGCTCTCTCCGTTGGCAACGACCGACCGGCTGTTCTTCGAGCGCGACGACGCCGCGCTGGACCGGGAAGCGGCCGAGCGGATCGTGTCCGAGTCGCTCGCCGGTTGCGATGACGGCGAGCTGTTCCTGGAATACCGCGAGAGCGAGCAGATCTCGCTTGATGACGGCCGCATTCGTCACGCCGGATTCGAGAGCGGATCCGGCTTCGGACTGCGTGCGATCGTCGGCGAGGAGACCGGTTATGCCCATGCCGGCGAGGTGAGCGAGCCGGCGCTCCGCCGAGCTGCCGCCACCGTGTCGGCCGTTCGAGCGGGTGGCGCCGGCGGTGTGGCCGCGGAGCCGCCCCGGGCCAGCAATGCGCGCCTGTATGCCGACGTTAACCCGCTCGGCGAGATGGACTTCGGCGCCCGCACGGCGATCCTGGCGGAGATCGATGCCTACGCCCGCGCCAAGGATCCGCGCGTGAAGCAGGTGATGGCCAGCATGTATGGCGAGTGGCAGGCGGTGCAGGTGATGCGCGCCGACGGCCGCCGGGTCGCCGACCTTCGCCCGCTCGTCCGCCTCAACGTATCCGTCGTGGTGGAGAAGGACGGCCGCCGTGAAACCGGTGGCCACGGCACGGGGGGGCGTTTCGGCTATAGCCAACTCCTGACGCCGGAGACATGGCGCGCCGGCGTGGACGAGGCGCTGCGCCAGGCCCTGGTCAACCTGGAAAGCCGCCCGGCGCCTGCCGGCGAGATGGAAGTCGTGCTCGGATCCGGCTGGCCCGGCATCCTGCTGCACGAGGCGATCGGCCACGGGCTCGAGGGCGACTTCAACCGCAAGAAGACCTCGGCCTTCTCGGGCCTCCTCGGCCAGCGGATCGCCTCGCCCGGCGTGACCATCGTCGATGACGGTACGCTACCGGATCGCCGAGGCAGCTTGACGGTGGACGACGAGGGAACCCCGTCGGGCCGGATGGTGATGATCGAGGACGGCATACTGAAGGGTTATATCCAGGACAGGCTGAACGCCCGGTTAATGGGGGTGGCGCCAACGGGGAATGGCCGGCGGCAATCCTATGCCCACGCCCCGATGCCGCGGATGACCAACACCGTGATGCTTGCCGGGGATTACGCGCCGGAGGAGATGATCCGTTCGGTCAAGCACGGCCTGTATGCCGTGAACTTCGGCGGCGGTTCGGTGGACATCACATCGGGCAAGTTCGTGTTCTCGGCCAGTGAAGCCTACCTGATCGAGGACGGCCGGGTGACGTCGCCGGTCAAGGGCGCGACGCTGATTGGTAATGGACCGGATGCCCTGACGAAGGTAACTATGGTTGGCAACGACTTGGCGCTCGATCCTGGTGTAGGAACTTGCGGAAAGAATGGCCAAGGTGTTCCGGTCGGCGTTGGCCAGCCAACACTGAAACTCGCCGGCCTGACAGTCGGTGGCACCGCCTGACTGCCATCTCGTTTTTTAAACGACATTAATCAATATTTTAGAAGCGTGTTTGACGTTGGTGTAACGGCAAACACACGCTGCGCGTCGGTAATCTGTGCGAACTTTCACTGGTAAAAGCGACGGTTTAGAGAAACCGTTGCCGTTTCGACCAGGCGAGAGAAAGGACGACTAGATGACCGTTTCGAGCAATGCAGTGCCGTCCGTAACCCGCGTATTTCTCGGTGCGTGCGCCCCCGTGGTCGCAGCGTCCGACATCAGCAAAGTTCGAATTGGCGCCTGTGCGCCCGTCCTGGCCGCCGCCGACGCTGGGAAGGTCCGGCTGGGTGCCTGTGCGCCTGTCCTGGCCGCCGCCGACGCTGGGAAGGTCCGGCTGGGTGCCTGTGCGCCTGTCCTGGCCGCCGCCGACGCTGGAAAGGTCCGGCTAGGTGCCTGCGCGCCCGTGCTGGCCGCTGCCGACGCCGGGAAGGTCCGGCTGGGTGCCTGTGCGCCTGTCCTGGCCGCCGCCGACGCCGGGAAGGTCCGGCTAGGTGCCTGCGCGCCTGTGCTGGCCGCCGCTGACGCTGGTAAAATTCGGCTGGGTGCCTGCGCGCCCGTGCTGTCCGTCGTCGACTCCGGGAAGGTTCGCCTGGGCGCCTGCGCCCCGATCGTCTAGCCTGGCTGGGGCTGCCGGATCCTGGCAGCCCCGCGCATTTGGGTGGGGTGCTCGCAATGGACCAGGTGTCGGCTGATCTATCCCGCGAGGAGGATGCTGCCAAACAACCCCTCGTGGTTTTCCACCGGTTCGTCCCGCAGGCACGCCTGCCCATGCGGGCGGATCGCTCGGCCCTTGGTTCGCTCCCGACCCGCGCGTTTCGCTACTGCGAGGCGATAACGTCCGCAGCTAGCTTCGGCTACTACGTGTTCTCCCCGATCGATTTCAGCCTGATGTGGGATGGCACATCGATCAGTTGGACCTACAAAGGAGCCGAGGGCTGGATGCCGCTCTCCTCCGCGCAATTCCCCGGCTTCAGCGCGCAATTCGACGAAGCAGCACCCGAGGGCATCAAGGGTTTCGCCCCGCCGTTCGTCAGCGCTATCCAGGAACCTGGTCTCGTTCAGCTTTGGAGCGGGCTGGTGTGCCGAACCCCACCGGGCATCAGCCTGCTGCTGCGCGCACCGGCCAACCTGCCGCGCAGAGGCGGCTACGAAGTGTACGAGGGCATCATCGAGACCGATCGGTGGTTCGGCCCGCTGTTTACCGCGTTGCGCTTGACCCGGACGCACCAGCCCGTTGAGTTCAGCAGTGAGTATCCGTTGTTCCAGGTGCAGCCGATCCCGCGCGAGGTCTACGCGGACGCCACGCTCAACGACTATGAACTGGTGCCGGAACTGAACCAGCTCACGGGCGAGGACTGGGACGACTATTACCAAACCGTGGTGCGCCCCAACGTGGCGGACAAACGCCCGCGGGGTAGTTACGCGGCGTCGGCTCGTAAACGCCGGGCTAGCGACGACCAAACCGGCTGATCGAGCCGGCTACTCGCCCGAAAGGTCCCGCCGCTGCCGGTCCAGTTCTTCCGTGTAGCGGCGCAGGGCGTATTGCTCGGTCAGCAGGCCGATGACACTGCGCGTATCCGCCGCATCCACCACCGCCAGCGCGTCCGACTCGGTCGATTCGAACATCTGCACGGCTTCCTTGATCGTCATCTGCGGAAGCAGCACGTTCTTCGGATAGTGCAGGATTTCGGACAAGCGGGTGATTGTGTCGTCCGCGCCATGCGCCTCGGCGGTCAGCACGATGCCGGCGTAGCGCCCCGCCTCGTCCGTCACGACCACGCGGTCGGCCGAGCCGAGCGGGACTTGGCGCCGAAAAGCGTTGAGCGCGGTGTCGGCGCGGATCGTGCGCATGTCCCGCCGCATCATGCGCCCCACGGTCAGGTTGCGCACCCATCCGATATCGACCGCCGAGCGGATCGCCTCCCCCCGCAAATGGAACCGCCACGTGGCGAAGGAGTAGCCGAAGGTGCGCCGGACAGTGAGCGCCGAGACCACGCAGGCCGCCAGCACCGCAATGGTCATCGGCAGGCTGCCCGTGCTCTCCAGCGCCAGAAACGCCATCGTCAGGGGTCCGCCCACCACCGCCACCGCCAGAGCGCTCATGCCCACTAGCGCGCAGACGACCGGGGGCAGGGCCTGGGTGGTGCTGATCGCAGCCAGCCCGGCGGCGAACAGCTTGCCGGACAGCGCGCCCAGGAACAGGGAGGCGAAGAACAACCCGCCGCGGAACCCCGACCCGATCGACACGGCAGAGGCCACCGCTTTCGCCACGATCAGCAGCCCGATATGCACCGCGGAATAGGGTGTATCCAGCCCGAGCCGCAGTGCCTCGTGACCGGACGAGAGCACCTGGGGCGACCACAACGCCAGGCTGCCCACGATCGCGCCGCCCACGACGGGGCGCAGCCACACGGGCACCCGGCTGCGGCGGAACCACGATTCGACCAGCGTAACCCCGCGCATGATCGCGATCCCACCCAGCGCGCACGCCATTCCGAGGGCGAGGACGGGCAAGTAGTCCACCGGCTCCAACGCCGTCGGCACGCGGATGTCGAAACCGGCGTAATCGGCGCTCAGCACGCGCGACACGATCACCGACGCGATCGCGGACACCACGACCGGCGCCAGCGTGGCCAGCGAGTACGTGCCGATGACCAACTCGAACGCATAGAACGAACCGGTGAGCGGCGCCTGGAACGCCGCCGCGATCGCCCCCGCCGCGCCGCAGCCCACCAGTAGCCGCAAGTCGTTGCGCCGCAGCCGGAAGGATCGGCCGAGGCGGGAGGCGAGCGCCGAGCATATCTGGGTGTAGCCCGCTTCCAGTCCGACCGACGCCCCGACGCCGTTGGACAGGATGGTCTGTGCCGTCACGAACAGGCTGTCACTCAGCGACATGCGCCCGCCGTACAGTGCGTTGGCCTCGATCGGGTCCACCGTCCGGCGGTTCCACCAGCGCGTGATGCCAAGCCCCGCCAAGCCGACCAGCAAGCCGCCCATGGTCAGCACGCCGACGGTGCGCACACGGTTCAGTCCGACCGAGCCGGACAGCCGGTCGCCGCGGGCCAGCCGGAAGAGCATCTCGTGGCAGTATTGGGTGATCTCGCTCATTGCGTGAACGCAAAGACCGGACGCGATGCCCACGACGGCTGCGAGCACGACCAGCCAGATCTCGTCCGCGCGGACCAGCGCGCGGAGGGTCTGCGGCACGTGGACCACGACCTCGCCCAGCCCACGGCGAATACGCTGGGGCCAGCCATCGCCACGGGGTAATGCCTGGATCGGGGCGGAGCCGGGGCCCGCGGATCGCGAGGACATCGGGCTACACCGCTCCCTTTTCTGAAATAGATGCGGCCCGGCATAGAACCGGGCGGGCGTAAGCATTCATGGAACCAAGCGCCGGTGCTTTCAATCCACTACGGCCAAGTTCTCACTTAATTTCATGACATTTTGCTTAATATGGAGCAGGTCACGACTAGCTTTGAACGAGTGAGCGATGCCCGATCAGAAAGTTGCCGTCGTCACGGGGGCCACGGCCGGCCTCGGCCAGTTCGTCGCCCTCGGTTTGGCGCGGGCCGGGTATCACACCGTCATCATCGCGCGCGATGTCGGGCGGGGCGAGGCAACCCGGAAATTCATCGTGGAGCGCGCGAAGGGCGCCAGCACGGAGTTGGTGCTGGCCGACCTGTCGTCGCTCCAGCAGGTGCGGGAGGCAGCTTCGGTGATCGCGGAGGCGCATCCACGGATAAATATACTGGTGAACAATGCGGGGCTGATCACGCCCCGGCGCGAGGTGTCGCGGGAAGGCCACGAGATGATCCTCGCGGTCAACCACCTGGCGCCTGTCGTGCTCAGCCTGGCCTTGGAACCGGCGCTGAAGGCGGGCGCGCCGGCGCGGATCGTGAATGTCGGCTCCACCGCATCCGACCGCGCGACGCTCGACCTGTCGGACTTGGAGGGCGAGCGGTCCTGGAATCCATTGCGGGCCTATGGACGCTCCAAGCTCGCCTTGATGATGGCCACGTTCGAGCAGGCGCGGCGGCTGGAGGGGAGCGGTGTCACGGTCAACGTGCTGCACCCCGGAGTCGTGGCGACCACGCTCGGCTCGGTGCCGGGGCCGATCGGGTGGGGCTGGGCGGCGATCCGGCCGTTCATGATCTCGCCGGAGCGTGGCGCCGAGACGCCCTTGTTCGTGGCGTTGTCCCCCCAGGTAGAGGGGATCACCGGCCGCTACTGGAAGCGGTGCAAGCAAGCGCGCCCGAACCGGCAGGCGCTGGAGCTTGCCACCGTCCGGCAGCTTTGGAGTGCCACGATGCGCCTCGCCGGTTGACGCCGCCTGGAAGCTGCCGAACTGTGCGCCCCCCGAGGAGCCACCTGTAATGAACTTGCCCGACACCATGACCTTCATCGAGGTGGCCCAGCCCGGTGGACCGGAGGCGATGCGCCTGGCCCGCGGCGCGGTGCCGCAGCCGAAAGAAGGCGAGGTGCTGATCCGGGTGGAAGCCGCCGGGGTCAACCGTCCCGACATCCAGCAGCGCAAAGGCCTCTATCCACCGCCGCCCGGTGCCAGCCCGCATCTCGGCCTGGAAGTGGCGGGTGAGGTGGTCGCAGTGGGGCCCGGCGTGGCGCTCGCGGTCGGGGCCAAGGTGTGCGGTTTGGCCAATGGCGGTGGTTATGCCGAATACTGCGTCGTTCCTGCCACGCAGTGCCTGCCTTGGCCCAAGGGTTATGACGCCGTCCGCGCAGCTGCCCTGCCGGAGACGTTCTTCACCGTATGGGCCAACCTGTTCGAGATCGGGCGACTGAGCGCCGGTGAGACGGTGCTGGTCCATGGCGGCACCAGCGGCATCGGCACGACGGCGATCCAACTCGCCCGCGCATTCGGCGCCCGCGCGTATGCGACGGCCGGGTCGGCGGCGAAATGCGAGGCCTGCGTGAAGCTCGGGGCGGACGCCGCGATCAACTACAAGGAGGCGGATTTCGCCGAGAGCATCAAGCAGTTCACCAACGGCGCCGGGGTGAACGTTGTGCTGGACATGGTCGGCGGCCCCTACGCGCAGCAGAATTTGCGCTGCTTGGCGATGGACGGGCGGCTGGTGCTCATCGCCTTCCTCGGCGGCCCCAAGGTGGAGCAACTCGACCTGACGTCGATCATGGTCCGTCGGTTGACGGTCACCGGGTCGACGATGCGGCCGCGCACCGCTGCGCAGAAAGGGGCCATCGCGCAGGCACTGCTGGCCAAAGCCTGGCCCAAGCTCGAGGACGGCAGCGTCGCCCCGGTGATCCACGCGACGTTCCCGCTGAGCGAAGTGGAGGCCGCGCATCGGATGATGGAAAGCAGCGAGCACATCGGCAAGATCATGCTCACGGTGTAGTCGCGATGCGTTTGGCAACCAGGGTCGCGGGTGAGGGCAGCCCGGTGGTGGTGCTGCACGGCCTGTTTGGCTCCGCCCGCAACCTCACGGGTCTCGCCCGGGCGCTCGCATCGGCGCACCGGGTGGTTTCGATGGATCTCCGCAACCACGGGGAAAGCCCGCACGACCCGGCGATGGACTACGACATCATGGCGGCCGACGTGGCGGAGACGATGGACGCGGAGGGCATCGCGTCCGCCGGGCTGTGCGGTCACTCCATGGGCGGCAAGGTGGCGATGCGCCTGGCACTGACCCGGCCCGAGCGGGTGACCCGCCTGGTGGTGGCCGATATCGCGCCGGTGCCCAATCCGCCGAACTTCAGCGCGTTCACGCAGGCGATGCTGGCGCTCACCCCCGAGATGTCGCGGGCAGCGGCGGATGCAGCCTTGGCGCCTGTGGTGAGCGATGCGGCCGTGCGCGGCTTCCTGCTGCATAATTTCCGCCCGGGGCAGGGCTGGCGGATCGGCTTGCCGTACATCGCAGCCGCCTTGCCCAGGATCGAGGGCTGGGACGAGACGCAGGCCAGCTATGGCGGTCCGACGTTGTTCGTCACCGGCGAGCGGTCCGACTACGTGCAGCCGGAGCACCGCCCGGCGATCATGCGCCTGTTCCCGGCGGCGCGGTTCGTCAGCATCAAGGACGCCGGCCACTGGCTCCACGCCGAACAACCCGTCGCCTTCAACGGCGCCGTAACAGCCTTCATGGCCGCAGCCTAACTCCCTGGTTCCAAGGGACGATCGTCCTTTGGTGGGGTGTGGGGCAACGCCCCGGCCTTCGCTTACTTGAACAGGCTCAGCAAAGATTGTGGTGACTGGTTAGCGATCGAGAGCGCCTGCGTGCCGAGCTGCTGCTTGATCTGGAGCGACTGCAGCACGGCCGATTCCTGCGACAGGTCTGCATCGATCAGCGCGCCTAGCCCCTGATTCAGGCTGTCGATCTTGTCGGTATTGAAGGTGATCTGTGCGCTGAGATAGTTCGAGTCCGCCGCGGCCTGGTTGAGCTGGTTGCTCACCCCAAGCTGGGCCGAGTCGTACCCGACCGCAGCGCCGGTCTGCAACGCGGCGAGCGCTGCCGTTTGCGCGGTAGAGGGAGCGGGCGTCGTGAACGTGTCCACCCCCGTCGAGTCGCGGCTAAAAGTACCGCCGATCAACGCGGCCAAAGTGTCCGGCAGCGTGCTGACGTCTTCGGCGTTGATCGTGGAGGTGGCGCCGTCCTCGTTGTTGATCACCTGCTTAGACGCCGGGGTCACTGGCCCCGACGCGGCGCCCAGAAGGGTTTGACCGTTATAGGTGGCGTTATCCACGTAGTCGGCGACCTGCGACACCAGCTCCTGGTAGGACGTAATATACTGGTCCCGCTGATCGTCCGCGAGGCCGCCATCGGCGATCTTGACCAGTGTTGCCTTCGCTTGCGTGATGACATTGGAGATGCTGGTCAACGAGGACACTGCCGTCGTCACCAAACCCTGCGCCGTCCCCAATTGCTGGTTGACGGTGGTGAGCGCGCTGACGTCGGAGCGGACCTTCTGCGCCACCGCGAAGGCGCCGCCGTCGTCGGTCGCGTCCGCCACCCGGTAGCCGGTGGAGATTTGTTTCTGGGCGGCGCCAAGCGAACTCTGCGTCGTGTTCAGCGACTGAAGCGCAACATACGCCGCGGTGTTCGTGTTTACGGAACCAACCGACATGGTGTTCTACCTGTCCCTCGAGCCAACCGCGTTTTGCGGCCCATCGCGACCTTATCCGAGCCCGGTAAATCAATGGTTAACGCCCCGGACCAACTTTGATAGAACTACGGCAGTTCCAACCAAGAGGTGCTTCCCGTGACCGATGTCAGCCCGCGCCACTCCGATTTTCCGATCGACAAGCTGTTTCTCGAGCGGTGGTCACCGCGCGCCTTCACCGGCGAGGAAATCAGCGAGCAGGACCTGCTGACGCTGCTGGAAGCGGCCCGTTGGGCGCCGTCCTCCTACAACTCGCAGCCTTGGCGCTTCATCTACGCGCGTCGCGGCACGCCGCATTTCGATAAGCTGCTGAGCTTCCTAATCGAGTTCAACCAGTCCTGGGCAAAGACCGCCTCTGCCCTGGTGGTCCTGGTGTCCAACTCCACGATGCTGCCGCCTGGCAAGGACACGCCGGTCCCATCGCACAGCCACTCGTTGGATGCTGGTGCTGCTTGGGCGAACCTGGCGCTGCAGGCCACGATCTCGGGCTGGCACGCGCACGGCATGGTGGGCTTCGACATGGAGCGTGCGTTTGCCGAACTCGGCGTCCCCGCCGGCTACCGGGTCGAGCAGGTGATTGCGATCGGCCGCAAGGGCGACAAGTCCATCCTGCCAGAGGGGCTGGCCGCGCGCGAGGTGCCGAGCGACCGGCTGCCATTGGCGCAGGTCGCGATGGAAGGCAGCTTCAAGGCCTAGGGCTTACGAGACGGCGTAGGGCGAAAAGCGCAGCGCCTTCCGCCGCTCTTCTCGAAGCTGCCCGTTCGCTTCGGACCACTTAGAGTATAGCGTACGCGCCCTGCTTGTAGATGAGGTTGGGCACCTCGCGCGCGACGGCGGCCACGATCGCGCCGATGAAGATGGTGTGGGTTCCGGCCTGCACCATCTGCACGACCACGCAATCGAACGCCGCGGCGGCGTCCTTCAGGATCGGCACGCCGGAGCCGAGTTCGATCCACTCCGCATGGTCGAACCGGTCGTCCAGCGAGGAGGAGAAGATGTTGGCCACGTTCTGCTGATCGTGGGCGAGGTAGCTGATCGCGAAACGCCCCGCTGCGGCGATCACGGCTTCCGCGCTGCTCGACCGGTTCACGCAAACCAGCATTTGCGGCGGCTCGGCGCTTACCGAACACACGGCGGTGACGGTCAGCCCACTGCGCGCCCCGGCGTGGACGGTCGTCACGAGGCTGACGGCGCCGGGCACGCCCCGCATGCAAGCGCGGAACGTCTCCTTGTCGATCATCTTCTCGGGCAGGGCGATCCCTGCGCGTGGTTCCGCTTGCGTGTCCATAGCTACGCTCTAGCACGCCAGACGGAGCGGGCAATGGGCTTGCGGCTAGTGCGTGGCAGCCGAGCGGTTGACCACCATCCGGTCGTGTAGCCGGCGTACCGTCTGTGACCCGGTGCTGGTGAACAGGAAGGGCAGCATGGCATGCACCGCGCAGGCCAGGCCGCCAAGGATCATGGGGCCGGCAAAGCTCATCGCCACGCCGAAATGCTCCCCATAGGTCTCGCCGACGTCATGCGGGTGGGAGGTGAAAGATACGGCCATGATATGTGTCCTCTGCTGTGAAGGCAGAATGACAGCGCAGCGGAGGCAAAAGCTTGCGTCCTGAATGGCGGTTCAGCCAGTTTAAGGCACGTTTTCCGCCACAACCATACACGACTGGAATCTGATGCCGTTCGATGCGATCGATCGCCGCATTCTTCACTGGCTGCAGCGCGACGCCTCCATGCCGGTGGCGGAACTGGCGGAGCGGGCCGGCATCTCTGCCTCGCCCTGCTGGCGCCGGGTGCAGCGCCTGCAGGAGCTTGGGGTCATCAAGGCTCGGGTCGCTCTGCTCGATCCGAAGCAGATCAATGTCGGGGTGAACGTTTTCGTGAGCATCCGCACCAACCAGCACCGCAAGGAGTGGGCCGACGCCTTCACCGCCTGTGTCATGACGATGCCGGAGGTCGTCGGCTTCTATCGGATGGCAGGGCAAGTCGATTACCTGCTCCACGCCGTCGTTCCCAATATCGAGGCGTATGACGAGGTGTATCGGCGGCTCATCGCCCAGATCGAACTGTATGACGTGAGCGCGTCCTTCGCCATGGAAGTGCTGAAATCCACCACCGCGCTACCGCTCGACTATTTGCCCACCGCATAGCCGAGGGCGGGTGCGCCGGAAGGTTCACGCGCAAAGAGGGGTGCGCTGCCACAAGGTGCTGCGCTATACTGCTAGGCCCGCACCTGCCGGCCGCTCCGTCGGGCCATTTTCGTGTTCTCGATCCTGAGGTTTAGCGCCGTATGCCGACGCAGTTCTCCGCCGATGACCTACGCGCCGTCTTCGAGCCGCGCACACTGACCCGTGCGCGCACGCTCGTGCTGCTCGGGGCCGTGGAGGTGGCGCTGTCGGGTGCGTCCATCACGGCTGCGGTGGCCGACGCCGGGCTGCGCCGCACCGCGACGCTGACCCCGGCGCCGCGGGCCGGCCGGGTTGGCTTCGGCATGCGCTGCACCTGCCGCCAGCCGTCCTGCGCACATCTGGCGGCGGCCGGGCTCGCGGCGCTCGACCGGTTCCCTGCGCTGCGCCGGGCCGCCCCCGCGCCGGGGCTGGACCTGTCGGCCACGCCCAATCCGCCACGGACGGTGGTGTTCGAACTGTCGGCCGCCACCCCGCCCGATGCCTGCACCGTCACCACGCTCCTGCTGGACGAGCAGACCAGCCGGACGGAGGGCGTGGCGCCGGCCGTGATCGCCAAGGACGACAGCGTGCCGGCCGACACCCGCGCCGTGGCCGAACTGTTGGACGGCTCGATCACCAAGGTCGCACCCGAGGCGTTGGACGCCGTGGTGAAGGCGCTGCTGCAATCCGGCCAGGCCCGGTGGGAGGCGACCCGGCGTCGTTTGCTGCCGGGGCCGCCGCGCTCGTTCGAGATGGGGGTACCCCCGCCGCTGCCGGCCCGCTCCGCCGTGCTGTTGGGCACCGAGGACAATTGGTACGTGGACTCCGCAACGGGGGCCGTGGGCCAGGCACGGTTCCGTCCGCCGGCAGCCAAGCCGGTCAAGGGGGGACGTGGGCGCAAGCGGGAGGCGATCCCCTTGCCGGCATTGCAAAGCGACTCCGTCATCGTGGAGCGCACCGCCACCCCCGTGCTGCAGCTCACCAAGCGCTACGGCCCGGACGAGGCCGGCACGCTCGCCTTGCTCGACACACTGACGCTGGATTTCGACTACGCCGGCGAGAAGGGTGGCAACGGCATCGCAGAGGGCGGCGACGAGCGTCAGTTCGTCCGCATCGCCGGACCGAAAGGCCCCGAGTTTGTCCGGCGTGAACCGGTGGCGGAGGCGGCGTTCGCGCAGACCCTGGCTGATTATGGCTTCGTGCAGTTACGCGTGACGGATGGCAGCGCCGGCAAGGGCCGCCGGGTGCACGTGATGCGCGGGCTGGATGCCGCCGAGCAGTGGCACCGTTTCCTTACCGAGCGCATGCTGGAACTGCAGGCGGAAGGCTGGCGCTGCACCGTGGACGCCGGGTTCGGCCCGCGCGTGGCCAAGGTCATCGGCGGCTTCGACGCCCGGGTGAGCGACGCCGAGCGTGGCAGCTTCTCGCTCGACCTCGGCATCGAAGTGGATGGCGTGCGGGTCGCGCTGCTGCCCATCCTGACCCGGCTGATGGAACGCGGTCCGGACGCGCTGAAGACGCTGGGGGACGAGTTGGTCACCAGCCTCGAGGACGGCCGCGTGGTGCGCCTGCCGGCCGAGCGGGTGCGCCGCCTCATGGCCGTCGTCGGCGACCTGATGGAGGCCGCAGCCAACCGCACCGACTCCGCGTTGGTGCTGCCCTCCGGCGAGGCGCCCGCCATCATGGACCTGGAGGAGCTGCTCACCACCCGCTGGCAGGATGCCTCGGAGGTGGCGGCCACGGTCGAGCGCTTCCGCGAGCTGCCGGAGATGGAGGAGGTGGCGCCCCCGCCCGGCTTCACCGTCAGCCTGCGCCCGTATCAGCAGCACGGTCTGAGTTGGCTGCAGCATCTGCGCGGGCACAACCTGGGCGGCTTCCTGGCCGACGAGATGGGCCTTGGCAAGACGGCGCAGACCATCGCCCACATCTGCACCGAAGAGGCCGCGGGCCGCCTGGACCGCCCCGTGCTCGTGGTGATGCCAACCAGCCTGGTGGCGAACTGGCAGGCGGAGTTGGAGCGTTTCGCCCCGCATCTGACGGTCGCCGTGCTGCACGGGCAAGGGCGGGAGGCTCGGCGCGCCCAGTTGGACGGCACGCATGTGGTGCTGACCACCTACGCCGTGATCGCCCGCGACGCCGAGCCGATGCGCGAGATCCTGTGGCACATGATCGTGCTGGATGAGGCGCAGGCGATCAAGAGCCCGGACGCCAAGGCCACCCGCGCGGTTTGCCAGTTGGAGGCCCGCCACCGGGTCTGCCTGTCGGGCACGCCGATCGAGAACAACCTTGACGAGCTGTGGTCGCAATTTGCGTTCCTGCAGCCGGGGCTGCTGGGGGACCGCCGGTCCTTCACCAAGCGGTTCCGCTCGCCGATCGAGAAGGAGGGCGACCCGCTGCGCCGCTCCCAGCTCAGTCGCCGCATCCGGCCGTTCATCCTGCGCCGCACCAAGGCCGAGGTCGCCACCGAGCTGCCGCCGAAGGAGACGATCCTGCGGCACATCAACATGGGCCCGGAGCAGCGCGAGCTGTACGACACCATCCGCGCCACGCTGCACGACAGCGTCCGCGATCAGCTGTCGGAGCTGGGGCCGAACCAGGGCCGCTTCGTGGTGCTGAACGCGCTGCTGAAGCTGCGCCAGGCGTGCTGCGATCCGCGCTTGGTGAAGCTTGCGTCCGGCCAGAGCGAGGCGGCGTCGGCCAAGCTCGACACCCTGATGGAGATGATCGAGGGCATGCTGCCCGAGGGTCGCCGCATCCTTATCTTCAGCCAGTTCACCTCGATGCTGGACCTGATCAAGCCGCGCCTGGTGGAAGCCGGGCACAAGTTCGTCGAGCTGCGCGGCGACACCCGCGATCGGGCCGAGCCGGTGCGGGCGTTCCAGGCGGAGGAGGTGCCGTTGTTCCTCATCAGCCTCAAGGCGGGCGGCCGCGGCTTGAACCTGACGGCGGCGGACACCGTGATCCACTACGACCCGTGGTGGAACCCGGCCGTCGAGGACCAGGCGTCCGACCGCGCCCACCGCATCGGCCAGAAGCGTTCGGTGTTCATCTACAAGCTGATCGCCGCGGATACGGTGGAGGAGCGGATCATCCAACTGCAGCAGCGCAAGGCGGAGCTAGCCGGGCTGGCTTTCGACGCCGAGGTGGAAGCGGCTGGGCTGGACGCAGAGGATCTGGAATTCCTGCTCGCCTCGGAGACGCAACGCCGAGCCGCGTAGGTTCAAGGGGGAGTGCGGCGAAGTTCCTCCCCCGTTCTTCGCGGGGGAGGGGAACCATGCAAAGCATGGTGGAGGGGGTGCGGCACATTCGGTGCGTATCCCTGCGCCCCCTCCGTCGGCTTCGCCGCCACCTCCCCCGTTCAAGGACGGGGGAGGAACGATAGGCAGGAGCAATCGCGCGGACTTCTCGCCAGACGCCTGGTCGTCTAGCTTGCCCGCTTACTGCATCGCTCAACCGCGGAGGCCAGTCGTTGGACCACTACGACCTGATCGTGATCGGGAGCGGCCCAGGCGGCGGCTCGCTCGCCCATCGCCTGGCGCCGACCGGCAAACGCATCCTGATCCTCGAACGCGGCGACTATCTCCCGCGCAGCCAGGATAACTGGGACTCGCAGACCGTTTTCGTCGACGGAAAGTATCAGGCGAACGAAACGTGGTACGGCAAGAACAGCGAGGAATTCCACCCCGGCCTGCATTACTTCGTCGGCGGCAACTCCAAGGTGTACGGCGCGGCGCTGTTCCGCCTGCGCGAGCGCGATTTCGAGACGGTGCACCACAAGGACGGCATCTCCCCGGAATGGCCGTTGAAATACGGCGACTTCGAACCGTTCTACACCGAAGCCGAAAAGCTGTTCGCCGTACACGGCCAGCGCGGCGAAGACCCGCTCGAGCCACCCGCGTCGGGCCCATACCCGTTCCCGCCAGTATCGCACGAGCCACGCATCCAGGAACTGAACGACAGCTTCGCCTCTGAGGGATTGCACCCGTTCCACCTGCCGCTCGGCATCAAGCTCGACGAGAAGAACGGCAAGCCGACACCCACCAGCATCTGCATCCGCTGTGACGCCTTCGACGGTTTCCCCTGCCTGCTGAACGGCAAGGCGGACGCGCAGGTGATGTGCGTCGACCCGGCGTTGGCGGCCAATCCGAACCTCACTTTGCTCACCAACGCCTATGTGTCCCGCCTGGAAACCGACGCCGCCGGCCGTAGCGTCACCGGCGTGCATGTCACGCGCAACGGCGTGCAGGAGCGCTACACGGCCGACATCGTTGTGGTCGCATGCGGTGCGCTGTCCTCGGCGCTGTTGCTGCTGCGGTCCGGCTGCGATGCACATCCCAACGGGCTGGCCAACGGCTCCGGCCAGGTCGGGCGCAACTACATGCGGCACAACCAATCGGTGTTGATGGCGCTGCTGCGCAAACCCAACGAGACCGTGTTCCAGAAGACGCTGGCCGTCAGCGATTACTACTTTGGCTCGGACGACTGGGACTATCCGCTCGGCTTGATCCAGATGTGCGCCTCCTCCCACGCCGACCAGATCCGCGGTGAGGCCTTGCCGGCGTGGCTGGACTGGATGCCGAAGATGCCCTTCGAGGAAATGGCACGGCACTCGATGGATTTCTGGCTATCGTCGGAAGATATCCCGCGGCCGGAGAACCGGATTTTCTACGATGGCGATCGCGTGATACTCGACGTCGCGGAAGGCAACATGGAGGCGCATCACCGGCTGAAGAAGAAGCTGGAGCACCACATGGACAAGGCCGGCTCCCACCCGCTGCTGCTGGAACGCAGTTTGTATCTGGGCAAGGACATCCCGATCGGCGGCACGGCGCACCAGGCGGGCACCCTGCGCTTCGGCACCGACCCGGCGAGTTCCGTGCTGGACCTGAACTGCAAGGCGCACGAGCTGGACAATCTGTATATCACCGACGCGGGCTTCTTCCCCTCCATCGGTTCGGTGAATCCTACGCTCACCATCATCGCCAACGCCCTGCGCGTCGCCGAGCATCTGCGCCAGCGTCTCGGCGCATGACTTTTGCCACCCTCGTCGTCATCGGCGTTCGCTATCTGCTCGTCATCCTATTCTTCCCGTTCTCCGCACTCGACAAGATCCTGAACTTCAAGGGCGCGGTGGGGCAGGCCAAGCAGGTGTTCGCGTCGGACGGATTGGCCACGGCGCTCATCGTGGTCGGACTGGGTGTGGAGATCCTGATGCCGATCGGGATCCTGACTGGCGTGGCGGACCGCCTGGCCGCGTTCATCATGGCCGGGTATTGCGGCGTGACCGCATTGCTATGGAAGCAGTTCTGGGCGCCCGGTGATTTCTGGCGCAAGGGCGACAGCAAGGCCCGCGACCTGTTCTGGGACTTCCTGAAGAACTTCGCCCTGGCCGGCGGCTTCTTGCTGCTGACCTTCGGCTTGACCACAGCCACCGCCCTCGGCTTCTTCCATGATCCGTTGGCGTCGTCACATCCCTATACCCAGGGGCCCTGAATGCCTGACTCCGGACCCAAGCCCCGCATCGGCTACTGGCACATTTGGACCGACGAGCAGGGCGTCAGCCACCAGACGCGCTGCGAATTGACCGAGTGGGACCTGAAGGGCGTGGGCAATGCCGCCCCACAGTGGAACAACAAGCAGGCCCGCAGCGAAGCCACCGCCGTGTTCACCGTGCAGCCCGTAGGCTGGGTCGGCGAGTGGCACGAGAACCCGGCGCCGCAATGGATCGTTCCGCTGTCGGGTCGCTGGTGGGTCGAGTCGATGGACGGCACGCGGGTCGAAATGGGGCCGGGCGAACTTTCTCTCGGCGAGGACCAGAACTGCACGGCGGACGCGCAGGGCCGCAAAGGCCATCGCTCCGGCACGATCGGCGACGAACCCGCGGTGTTGATGACGGTGCAACTCCACGTCCCGCCGGTGCGCCGCCCCTGCCATCTGGCCTGACATGCCGGACGCGATCACCAAGTTCGACGAACGCTTCGATCCTTGCGTGTTGGGCAATGCGGAGCTGCTGACCTTAGGCGAGGGCTATGCCTGGCTCGAAGGCCCCGTCTGGTTCGCGGATGCCAACCAGCTGCTGGTCAGCGATATACCCAACGACCGCATCCTGCGCTGGACCGAGGATAGCGGCGTGTCGGTGTTCCGTCAGCCGTCCGGTTTCGCCAACGGCCACACCCGCGACCGCGAGGGCAGGCTGGTCGGCTGCTCCCACCGAGGCCGCTCCGTCCAGCGCACCGAATTGGACGGAACGGTGACCATCCTGGCCAGCCACTACGACGGCAAACCTTTGAACAGCCCGAATGACGTCGTGGTGTCGAGCGACGGAGCGATTTGGTTCAGCGATCCGCACTACGGCGGGAACACCGACTACGAGGGCGGCAAACACGAGTGCGAGTTGCCCGCCACACTCTACCGTCTCGACCCATCCGGCGCGCTCGACATCGCCGCGGATGATTTCACCGGGCCGAACGGGCTTTGCTTTTCCCCCGACGAGCGCTTGCTCTACGTCGCGGAAACCGGCGCGCAATTCGGCGATGACCCGTCGCGGCACATCCGCGTCTTCGACGTCGCGGATGGCAAGCTCCATCGGGGCCGCTCGTTCCACACCATCTCGCCCGGGTTCGCGGACGGCGTGCGATGCGACGAGGATGGCCGCGTCTGGAGCAGCGCCGGCGATGGCGTGCACTGCATCGACCCGGACGGAACGCTGCTCGGAACCATCCAGACCGGCGCGGTCGTGTCCAACCTGTGCTTCGGCGGCCGCAACCGGTCGCGCTTGTTCATGTGCGCATCGCACCGGCTGATGGCGATCTACACCAATGTCCGCGGTGCGCAGCGCCCATGACGAGCCAGGCCATTCGCCTGTCCCGCATCGAGTTGACGGTGGCCGATCTCGCGCGCGCCGAGCGATTCTACGTCGAGGCCCTGGGCTTTCAGGTGCTGGGCCGAGATGATGCGGAACCCGCAATGGCCGCGCTCTATGGCGTGGACCGGATCAATCAGGTGGCACTGCGTCGCGGCGAGCAGGATTTGTGGCTGCAGGCGTTTTCGACCGTAGGCACGCCCTATCCCGCCGGCTCGATGGCGTGCGACCAGGTGTTCCAGCACTTTGCCATGCCGGTGGCCGACATGGCTGCGGCCTATGCGCGGCTCGCTCCGTTCGGCGCCACCCCGATCAGCAGCGCCGGGCCACAGCAGCTACCAGCGAGTTCGGGCGGGGCGACCGCCTATAAATTCCGCGACCCCGATGGCCACCCGCTGGAGCTGATCCAGTTCGCCCAGGGCGGCAGCGGAGGGATCGATCACTCTGCGATCGCCGTCACCGACGTCGAGCGCAGCATTGCGTTCTACGTGGCACGACTCGGCTTCCAACTTGCAGCCAGGCAGGTCAACGCCGGCATCGAACAGGACCATCTGGATGGCCTGACCAACGCCCGTGTCGACGTGGTGGCGTTGCAGCCGTCGCAGCCCACGCCGCATTTGGAACTACTGGCCTATCACACGCCGCCTGGCCGGCCGGCTCCCGCACAACGGCCGAGTGACATCGCTGCGACCCGGCTGGTGTGGGACGTGACCGGGCTATCCGGCCCAGCCGTTGTCCTCGGCGACGGCTCGCAAGCCGCGCTGAGCCAGGATCCTGACGGCCATTTCCTGTTGTCGCTGGAACGCCGGCGCTAGTTACTTTCCCGGGTCTGTCCAATCTTGCCCGAGGCCGAACAGGCAATCCCCGCGCTCCGCCCGTCCCGGATGGCGGCGGCACACCACTAGCCCGCCGCGCTTGAACGAGATTTCCGTCGGCGCTTGCCACGGCGCTTCAGGGGTGTGCAGGCGCGCGGCGGGCTGGCCGGCTTCCACCGTATCACCCGGCAGCGCGAGCGGTTCGAACACGCCGGGGACGGGAGCGTACGTCCAGTCATCGGCGTCACCAATGCGGATGATGTGCGTCTCGGCGGGCGGCTCGGATAGCGCGTCGATCAGCCCGGCCTGTGCAAGCACTCGGCGCACGCCCAGCCGCGCCATGGCCAGGATCGCGGGCGTGACCGTGCCCGATCCGCCGAGTTCGGTCGCGATGGACAGGATGCCACGGCTTTCCGCCATAGCGCCCAGGGTCCGCACGCCGCCTTGCCCCTCGGCCCTGCCCTGCAGGTAGGCGTGTGGGGCGCCGAACGCGCGGATGGCGGCGACATGGGCCGCGAGACGCGCCGGGTCCTCGTGTTCGGTGGCGAGTGTGCACGGCAGGTACATCAGCGAGGAGCCGCCGGAATGCAGGTCGATCACCAGGTCGGCGAGCGGGATCAACTCGGTCGCGATGTAATGCGCCCATTGCTGCGTGACGCTGCCGTCGGCGTGGCCGGGGAAGGAGCGGTTGAGGTTGCCGTCGTCCAGCGGCGAGGTGCGCATGCCCGCCAGCGAGGCCGGCAAGTTGGCGCAGGGCAGGATGATGACCCGGCCGCGAACCTGCTCGGGCTGCAAGGCTTGCAGCAGTTCGGTGAGCACCACCTGGCCTTCCCACTCGTCGCCGTGATTGCCCGCGACCAGCAGTGCGGTCGGGCCCGGATTGCTGCCCACGATCACGCCGGCGGGGAAGGGGATGAAGCCGTAAGCGGACCGGTGCACCGAATGGAACAGGCGCATGAACCCGTGCCGCTTGCCGGGAGCGTGGAGGTCGAATTCGGGAGCGACTCGGCTCTTGGTCATAGCTCTACTCGCTTGAAAGCCCTCTCCCCCTGGGAGAGGGTTGGGTGAGGGAGATTACGCGCGAAGTGACGAGTGTTGAGGTCCCTCACCCCGGGCCTCCCCCAGGGGAGAGGGCGCAGGATGCAGGTGGCACGCGACGAAATGGCCCGGCTGTGACTCGGTCAGCGCTGGCTCCACCGTCCGGCAAACATCCATCACGTGCCGGCAGCGCGGGTGGAAGCGGCACCCCGTCGGCATCGCCAGCGCGGAGGGTACGTCGCCAGCGGCACGCGGCGGGCGAACCCGGCCGGGTCGGGTGGCGGGCGCGGCGGCGATCAGCGCCTCGGTATAGGGGTGCAGGGCGTTGGCGTAGATCGCGCGCTTGTCCGCCACCTCGACGATGCGGCCGAGATACATCACCGCGACCCGGTCGGAGATGTGCTTCACCACCGCCAAATCGTGCGCGATGAACAGATAGGTCAGCCCTAACTCCGCCTGCAGGTCCTGCAGCAGGTTCACGATGCCGGCCTGTACCGATACGTCCAGCGCCGACACCGGCTCGTCCAGCACGATGAATCGCGGGCGCAGGATCAGCGCGCGTGCGATGCCGACGCGTTGCCGCTGCCCGCCGCTGAATTCGTGGGGAAACCGCCGGGCCGCGCGGGCGGGCAATCCCACCTGTTCCAGCGTTGCCGCGACGCGGGCCCGGGTCGCTGCATCGTTGCGGGCGCCGTGGATCAGCAGCGGCTCCATCACGATGCTGCCGACGCTCATGCGCGGGTTGAGCGAGCCGAACGGATCCTGGAACACGATCTGCATCGCCCGCCGCAATGCCAACAGGTCCCGCCCGCGCAACGCCGTGACATCGGCGCCGTCGAACAGCAACTGCCCCGATGTCGGTGGGTTGAGCTTGACCAGCATGCGGCCGAGTGTCGATTTGCCACAGCCGGATTCGCCGACCAGCCCCAGCGTTTCGCCCGGTGCGATGCGCAGGCTGACCTCGTCCACCGCGCGCAGCTGGGTGGTTTGGCGGCGCAGGATACCCCCCGTGCGCACGCCGTAATACCGCGACAGTGCACGGGTTTCGAGCAACGCGGTCATGCCAGCGCCCGGATGCAGGCGGCTTCGTGCCCGGCGCCCACCGGCAGCAAAGGCGGCACCGCCCGATCACAGTCCGGGATGTGCCGGTCGCAGCGTGGGGCGAAGCGGCACCCGGGCGGGCGACGCGCCGGGTCGGGCAGGGAACCGGGGATCGCCTGCAGCCGGTGCAGATCCATCTCCAGCGACGGCACGCACGCCAGCAACCCGGCAGTGTACGGATGCGCCGGGCGGTCGAACAACGTGGTGGCCGGCGACTGCTCCACGATGCGCCCGGAATACATCACCAGCACGCGGTCGGCCGTTTCGGCGACGACGCCCATATTGTGGGTGATCAGCATCACGGCCATGCCACGTTCCGCGCGCAGCTCCAGCAGCAGGTCGAGGATCTGCGCCTGGATGGTCACGTCCAGCGCTGTGGTGGGCTCGTCCGCGATCAGCAGGCGCGGGTTGCAGGCCAGTGCGATGGCGATCATCACGCGCTGGCGTTGACCGCCGCTCATCTGGTGCGGGTAATCGTCCAGCCGCCGCGCGGCGGAGGGAATGCCGACCCGGTCCAGCAGCGCCACCGTCCGCGTCCGGCGTGCGGCGGGGCCAAGCCGTTCGTGGGCGCGCAGAGTCTCGCCGATCTGGTCGCCGATGGTGAAGACGGGGTTGAGCGACGACATCGGTTCCTGGAACACCATTCCGATACCGGGCCCGCGGACACGCCGCATCCCGCGCTCGGATAGCTGCAGAAGATCGGCGCCGTCGAACAGGATACGCCCCGCCACCACGCGGGCCGGCGGACGTGGCAGCAAGCCCATGACGGCGAGCGCGGTGACGCTCTTGCCGCTGCCGCTCTCGCCGACGATGCCCAGCACCTCGCCCGGTTCGATCGACATGCTGACCGACTCGATCGCGTTGATCGGGCCGCGCCCGGTGGCGAAGGCGACGGTGAGGCCGTCCACTGTGAGCAAGGTCATGGGGTGAGCAAGGTCATGGGGTGAGCAAGGTCATGGGGTGAGCAAGCTCATGGCTGGATCCGCAGCCGAGGGTCGAGCACGTCGCGCAGCCCGTCGCCCAGCAGGTTGAGGCCGAGCACGGTCAGCACCAGGGCGATGCCGGGTATGGTGATGATCCAGGGTGCGTCGGTGAGGTATTGCCGGCCGTCGGCCATGATGTTGCCCCAGGTGGGCGTGGGCGGCACGGCGCCGAGACCGAGGAAGGAAAGGGTCGACTCCGTTACCACCGCATAGGCGAACAGGAAGGATAGCTGCACGATCAGCGGCGCCAGCGCGGTCGGCAGGATGTGGCGGGGTAGGATCCGCCCAGGCCCGGCACCCGCCGCCACGGCTGCCTGCACGTATTCCGCCTCCCGCAGCACGATGACGCTGGCGCGGACGATGCGGGCGGTGCGGGGCACGTACACGATGGACAGCGCGATGATCACGTTGAGCACGGAGGCGCCGAGCGCCGCGGTGATGCCGATCGCCAGCAACACCGCGGGGAACGCCATCATGGCGTCGTTGAACCCCATGATGATCTTGTCCAGCGCCCGCACGTAGCCGGCGAGCGCGCCGACGATGGTGCCGAACACGGCGTTCAGCACCACCACGGAGAGGCCGATGATCATGGACAGTTGTGCGCCCCACAGCACGCGCGACCACAGCGAGCGGCCGAAATTGTCGGTGCCGAACGGGAATTGCCACGAGGGCGGGCGGAAGCGGAACCGCATGGCGATCTTGGTCGGGTCGGCTCCGGCGGCCCAGGGTGCGGCGAGCCCGGCGATCAGCACAATGCTGAACAGCACGAGGCCGGTTAGGAACAGCCTGTGATGCAGCAGCCGCACGAGCGTGTCGCGCCAGGGGCGGGAAGGAGCGTCGTCGTCCTGCACAGCAGGTCCCTCACCCCGGCCCTCTCCCAGGGGGAGAGGGAGAAGAACGGAGGGGTTGGGTGAGGGAGCGACCTCAGCCACCGAACCGCACCCTAGGGTCGAGCGCCGCATACACCACGTCGACCGCGATATTTACCAGCACCAATACCGTCGTCAGTAGCAGCAAGCCGCCTTGCACCAAGGGATAGTCCCGGTTCAGCA
>CAXTWC010000075.1:0-23895 GCA_964247805.1 uncultured Acetobacteraceae bacterium
GACCCGAACATCCCGGAGGACGTCGCCTTCGCCGAGAGCCGCATCCGCCGCGAGACGATCGCCGCCGAGGACATCCTGCACGATCTGGGTGCCATCAGCATGATCAGCTCGGACAGCCAGGCGATGGGCCGGGTGGGGGAGGTGATCATCCGCACCTGGCAGACCGCCCACAAGATGAAGCAGCAGCGCGGGTCGCTGGAAGGCGACGGCACGGCGGACAATGTTCGTGCGAAACGGTACGTCGCGAAATACACCATCAACCCGGCCATCGCGCAGGGGCTCAGCCACGAGGTCGGCAGCATCGAGCCCGGCAAGCTGGCCGACCTGGTGCTATGGTCCCCGGCGTTCTTCGGCGTGAAGCCCGACCTGGTGCTGAAAGGCGGCATGATCGCGTGTGCGCCGATGGGCGACCCGAATGCCAGCATCCCCACGCCGCAGCCGGTGCATTACCGCCCGATGTTCGGCGTGTTCGGCGGGGCGTTGGCGGCGACGTGCGTGACGTTCTTGTCCGGTGCCGCCATGGACACCGATCTGGTGCAAAGGCTGGGCCTACGCCGCATGATCTCGGCGGTGCGGGATACGCGCGGTGGGATCGGCAAGCGCTCGATGATCCACAACGACGCGACGCCGCTGATCGAGGTTGATCCCGAAACGTACGAAGTGCGAGCAGATGGCGTGGTGCTGACCTGCGAGCCCGCGACGGAGCTGCCGATGGCGCAAAGGTATTTCCTATTTTGACCAGCCTAAGCTTTCTTCTCCCTCTCCCCTTGAGGGAGAGGGCCGGGGTGAGGGGTCTCCACGCACGATACCGCGGACGTTGCTACCCCTCCCCCAACCCCCTCCCTCGAGGGGTGGGGGCTCGCGAGTGACCGACCGCGCCACCACCGTCCTCCCGACCGGCAGTTGGACAACTCCAGACTCAGACCGCGTCCTGATCGATTTCGACCGCCGCCACCGTCGCCGCATCGTCCTCACCACCGAGGCTGGCAGCGAAATCCTCCTAGACCTCCCCCAAGCCGTCCGCCTGCGCGACGGTGACGGCCTGCAACTAACCGACGGCCGTATCGTCCGCGTCGTCGCCAAACCCGAACCACTGCTCGAAATCCACGCCCACGGCCCGGCAGAACTGGTGCGCATCGCCTGGCATCTCGGCAACCGCCACCTGCCGGTGCAATTGCTCGGCGACCGGATCCGCATCCGCGCCGACCACGTGATCGCCGACATGGTGCACACACTCGGCGGCCACGCGCATGCCATCGATGCGCCGTTTGACCCCGAAGGCGGCGCCTATGCCGGCGGCCACCACCATCACCACGATGACGACTGACCCATCCGCCACGTTGCCGCTGTTGCTCACCTGGTTGTCCCCGGCTTTCCCCACCGGCGCCTACGCCTACAGCCACGCCCTGGAATGGGCCGTCGAAACCAAGGACGTCACCAGCGAAGCATCCACTGCCGCCTGGCTGACTGATGTGCTGCGGCACGGCGCCGGCCGCACCGATGCAATCCTTCTGCGTCACGCCTACCGCGCCCGAACCGCTGCAGACCTAGCCGACATCGCCGAACTCGCCGCCGCCGCGCAGCCCAGCGCCGAACGCCGCAACGAGACACTCGCCCAAGGTACAGCCTTTGCCCTGGCGGCTGTTGTTTGGGGGGCTCCGTTGCTCGCCGCCCAACCCGGCCAGGTCGCGTACCCTGTCGCCCTCGGCGCCCTCGCCGCCGCTCACCAAGTGCCCGAAGACGACGCCACACTCGGCCTGCTGCACGCCTTCACCGCCAACCTCGTGTCCTCGGCGGTTCGCCTTGTGCCGCTTGGCCAGACCGCCGGTTTGCGCATCCAGGCCCAGCTCGCCCCCTTGCTGACCACCATCGCGCACGACACCATCCACGCCACCCTGGACGATATCGGCGGCGCGTGTTTCCGCTCCGATATCGCCTCCATGCGCCACGAAACCCAATACACGAGGCTGTTCCGCACATGAGCACCACGATCGATGGCACGCCCCGGGTGGGGCATGGCCCCTTGCGCGTCGGCGTCGGCGGCCCCGTCGGCACCGGCAAGACCGCGCTGATGGACGGCCTCTGCCGCGCGCTCTCGCCGCACTACGACATCGCCGCCATCACCAACGACATCTACACCAAGGAGGACGCGCAATTCCTCACTCGCGCCGGGTCACTGCCGCCGGAGCGAATCCTGGGCATCGAGACCGGCGGCTGCCCGCACACTGCCATCCGCGAGGACGCCAGCATCAACTTGGCCGGTGTCGCCGACCTGAACCGGCGTTTCCCCAAGCTCGACCTCATCCTGATCGAGAGCGGCGGCGACAACCTGGCCGCCACCTTCAGCCCCGAACTGGCCGACATCACCATCTACGTCATCGACGTGTCCGCGGGTGACAAGATCCCCCGCAAGGGCGGACCCGGCATCACCCGCAGCGACCTGCTGGTGATCAACAAGATCGACCTGGCCCCACATGTCGGCGCCAGCCTCGAGGTGATGGACCGCGACAGCCGCAAGATGCGCGGCGAGCGGCCGTTCGTGTTCACCAACATCCGGGCCGGGCAGGGTGTTGCGGACGTCGCGGCGTTCGTGGAGCGGGCAGGGGGCCTGCAACGCCAGCAGGGTGGAACCGCGGCCTAAGCTCGGGCACAGTCCGCGCCGCTCGAAGAGGAGGACGTCCCCCAATGAAGACACATGGCATCCGCATCCACCGTCACGGCGGCTCGGAGGAGCTGCAGTGGGAGGAGTTCGACATCCCCGAGCCCGGCCCGGGCCAGGTGCTGCTGCGGCAGACGGCGGTCGGTCTGAACTACATCGACGTCTATCACCGCACGGGACTGTATCCGCAGACCATGCCATTCATCCCGGGATCCGAGGGCGCCGGCGTGGTGGAACAGGTCGGCGAGGGCGTTACCGTCGTCTCCAAGGGCGACCGAGTGGCCTATGCCGGCGCGGTTGGCGCGTATTGCGAACGCCGGGTGATCGCGGCCGACCGCCTGGTGCGTCTGCCGCCCGCCGTGTCGGACGAGACCGCGGCGGCGATGATGCTGCAGGGCATGACGGTGCAATACCTGATCCGCACCACCTACCGCGTGAAGTCCGGCGACACGATCCTGATCCATGCCGCGGCCGGGGGGATCGGGCTGATCCTGTGCCAATGGGCCAAGTCGCTCGGCGCCACGGTGATCGGCACCGTGTCGTCCAAGGCGAAGGCGGACCTGGCCCGCGAGCATGGCTGCGACTACCCGATCGTCACCGGCGACGAGGATTTCGTGGCGCGCGTGAAGGAACTGACCAAGGGCGAGGGTCTGCCCGTGGTGTATGACAGCGTCGGCCGCGACACGTTCCACAAGTCGCTGAACTGCCTGCGTCCCACCGGGCTGCTGGTGCTGTTCGGCCAGGCCTCGGGCGCTGTCGAGCCGATCGACCCCAACATCCTCGCCCGCGGTTCCTACTTCCTGACCCGGCCCACGCTCGGCAGCTTCGTGTCGACCCGGGCTGATCTGGAGCACGTGGCGGGCGAGCTGTTCGCCGTCGTCGCCTCGGGTGCGGTCCACATTCCGGTCAACCAGACCTATCCGCTGCGGGACGCGGCCCGCGCGCACGACGACCTGGAGGGACGGCGGACGACGGGATCGACCGTCTTCACGCTATGACGCGGTTCGGAGCCGGGGCCGGTGTCTGAGGCACGGGTCAAGGCGAAACTCTGGGTGCAGATGGCGCTGCGCCTTGGCTCGGGCGCCGGGCGGCACGGTGTGGTGGTGCGCAGCGGCGATCCGGACGCCGGCGGCATCCTGGTCATGCTGCGGGGCCGTGCCGGGACGGTGGTGCTGTCGCAGGTGCGGTCCGGCAGCGGCGAGGCGGCTTGGATGCGGGGTACCGGGGAGGCACCGGTCGAGGAGTCGCAGGCGGAGGCGTATGTGGCCCGGCAGGTTGGTTTCGATCCCGATTTGTGGGTGATCGAGTTCGAGTCGCCGGACTACCTGCCGCCGTTCGAGGGTAAGATCGTCTAGCGAAACGAGATTGGGTGCGGGAGTGTGAGGGTTTCTCGCGCGCCGATCACTGTTGCTTGATTGCTCTAGGGTATGTGGCTCATTGGCAACAGTGTGCAGGATTTAGCAACGATGGTCTCCCGCTCGGCAATTCCGGTGGTAATGTGCGTTTACCGAGAGCCGACGGGACGAGTGACGGACCATAAGGCGGTTTGGCTGCGTGTGAGCGCAGATTTGTTATGAGGAGAGAAAGAATGAAGCTCCGCAATGCGCTTCTCGCAGCGACCATCATGGCCGCTCCGGTTGCGGCCTACGCCCAGCCTGTCGATGGGCTCTATATCGGTGCAGGTGCCGGCGGCAATATCCTGCAGAATGAGGCGCAGCATCGTGGCCCAGCCGCGAGCTTTGGTCGTGGTAGCGACCTGAAGTTCGATGCCGGTCCGGTCGTGATCGCCAGTGTCGGTTATGGCATCAACTCGATTGTGCCTGGCCTGCGCTTCGAACTGCAGGGTGCGTACTACGACAACAAGATCAGCGGGCTCAAGAACGGCGGCGCTGGTCTCGGTCGCGTGACCTCGGCCGGCGGCCAGGAGTATAAGGAAGGCGTATTCGCCAACGTCCTGTACGACATTCCGCTGAACTCGTTCGGCTTCAACTCGCCGATCTTCCCGTATGTTGGCGCTGGTGTTGGCTACGTGCACAACCAGTTCAACAACGGACACTTCGCGACGGTCAACGGCGCTGGTGTGCAGAACCAGTTCCTGCGCAACACGGGGCAGAACGACAACCTGGGCGTCCAGGGCATCGTCGGTCTGTCCTTCCCGGTCTATGACTTCGTGCCCGGCCTGGCGTTCACGGCCGAGTATCGCTTCATGGGCGAGATCGGTGGCCGCTCCTACAAGGACCAGTACTACACTGCTCCGTCGGTCAAGGTCGGTGGCAAGCAGAGCTTCGGCACGGATGACTTCAACCACAGCTTCCTGCTGGGTATCCGCTACGCCTTCAACACGCCCACGCCGGCTCCGATCGTTCAACCGGCGCCCGTTCCGGTGCAGGCTCCGGCCCGCACTTACCTGGTGTTCTTCGATTGGGATCGTGCGGACCTGACGGATCGCGCTCGCCAGATCATCTCCGAGGCGGCTCAGGCCAGCACACGCGTGCAAGCCACCCGCATCGAAGTGCAAGGCAATGCGGACCTCTCCGGCACGCACGCCTACAACCAGCGCCTGTCGCTCCGTCGTGCTCAGACGGTTGCCGCCGAGCTGGTGCGTGACGGTGTGCCCCGCACCGCCATCGAGATCCAGGCGTTCGGTGACACGCGTCCGCTGGTGCCGACGGCACCGGGTGTGCGCGAGCCGCAGAACCGTCGCGTCGCGATCATCCTGCGCTGATCGTAGCTAGCCTTCTCCGCTCGGCGACTCCCTCGGGGGTCGCCGGACGGTATGCCTAGCGGGAAGCCGGTCCAGTTATCTGGCCGGCTTTTTCGTTTCCGACCTTGTTTCGCGCTTCGATCACGAGGCGCACCAGGAGAGTGGGTATGACTGGTCTTCGCACCGCGCTACTTGCCGCAACGATCCTGGCCGTACCGGCTGTGGGGTTCGCCCAGCCTATCTCAGGCCTGTACATCGGCGCGGGAGCAGGCGGAAACTACCTGCAGCAGGAGCGGGTGCAGGCTTCTCCGGGCCTTGGACTCACGCCGAAGCGTCTGTCCACCGACGTCGGCGGCGCCGGTGTCGGCAGCGTCGGCTACGGCTTCGGCAACGGGCTGCGCCTCGAGCTGGAGGGTGACATCCGGCATAACCGTGTGCGCCAGATCAATGGCTTCAGCGGCATTGCCCCGGGGCCAACGGCGTCTGGCGGTGACCAGTTCAGCTACGGCGGCATGGTCAACGCCCTGTTCGATATGGATATCGGGCTCAACTGGCTATACCCGTATTTCGGCTTGGGCGCCGGCATTGCCGACACCAACCTAGTGGCCGGGCATTCTTACGGCGTCGGTGGCAATCCGCTGCGCCTGTCAACGACCGGTTGGTCGACCAACTTCGCCTACCAGGGTATTTTCGGCCTGTCCTTCCCGTTGGCCGCAGTGCCTGGGTTGTCGCTGACGACCGAATACCGGTTCTACGGCGTGCTCGATGCTCCGTCGTTCCACGCCTACGACAATGTCGGCGTCACCGGGGCCAATGGTGTCGTCCATTCCGGGCGCGGCAACTTTAATGTCAGCAGCGACTACAACCATAGCTTGTTGCTGGGTGTTCGCTACGCCTTCAACACCGCCCCGCCCGCGCCGACTCCGGCCCCGGTCACGGCGCCTCCGACTGTCACGCCGTCGCGGACCTATCTCGTGTTCTTCGACTGGGACCGTGCGGATTTGACCGACCGCGCGCGGCAGATCATCGCCGAGGCGGCGCAAAATAGCAGCCGCGTGCAGGCGACCCGCATCGAGGTCCAGGGCAATGCGGACCGTTCGGGCACGCCGGCCTATAACCAGGGCCTGTCACTTCGGCGCGCGCAGACGGTTGCCGCCGAGTTGGTGCGCGATGGCGTGGCGCGGACCGCGATCGACATCCAGGCGTTTGGCGACACCCGCCCGCTCGTCCCGACCGCGGCTGGGGTGCGCGAACCGCAGAACCGCCGAGTCGCGATTATCCTGCGCTGAGATGGATTGTGTCTGATCCTCCGCGGTCTTTACGCAGGGCGATCGTATTTGCTTTTTTCTCCCTCTCCCGCAAGCGGGAGAGGGTCGGGGTGAGGGTGCGAGGGCTGCCAGATTGTCCCAGCAGGGTGCCCGAAGAGCCCTCACCCCGACCCTCTCCCGTTTAGGACGGGAGAGGGAGAAGCGCTGTCGGCGTCAGCGCGTCTTGGTCTTGGTCACCACCGTGGCACTCGCGGTGCGCACCGTCGCACGGGCCGGGCGGTCCGGCGTGGTGCAGGCCACCAGTTCGATCGGCTGCACCGGAGCCTTGCCCGTCGCGTAGTCGGTCAACTCCACGCCGTTGTGCAGTTTCATCACCTCGTCGAACATTGCCATGTTGCGGTCGCAAAACAGCGTGCCGGACTTCAGCCCAGCCTCCGACTCCGTGTTCGCCAGTGAAGTGATGTAGTCGTCGTGCTGCGCCTGGGCCTTCTTGCCGAAATTGCGGTTGAAGTACGTGTTCAGCACCTTCTCCTGCGCAACCAGGTCCGGGCGATACCTCAGGATGAAGGTATTGTAGCGCTCGGTGGCCTCGCAGGTGATCGCGGTCACCATCAACTGGCTTTTCAGCCCGGCAACATCGAACGCAGTCTTGTCGGCCGGGCGGGCGCAACTCTGCGCTTGGGCCATTTGGCTCGTGAACAGGCCAGCGGCGATGAGTCCGGAAAGAAGGATGCGCATACAGGTCTCCAGGCCCAAGTGGGTCCGATCAAGGGTTTGTGTTCCTGCGCCATGTGAAGCGCGATCGCAGCTAAGCGGTCTAAATCGCGGATATGCAAGGCAATCTCGATTCCGTGAGCGAGTCTTCCGTGATTGTGGCTTTGCTGCCGCAGGTTCCAAACGAGGGTCTGCATTGCGTCTATGCGGACCCTCCCGCAGTATGGCTCCGTCATGACCGTGCCCTTGCCCGACCCCTTCGCCAGCTACGATTCCGGTCTATACTTCTGCGAGCTGACGGCGCGGGGCGGAGACGCCGGCGTCATCGACCAGATCCGCAACCGCGTCGCCGCGATCGGCCTCGATGCCTTGCGCCTGCGGGCGGCGGGGGCGGAGCACGACCTGATCAATCTCGGCATCACCTTCACGGTGTATTCCGAGGCGGAGGCGATCGACCGTATCCTGCCGTTCGACTGCCTCCCGCGCGTGATCACGGCGGCGGAATGGCGGCACATCGAGGCGGGCGTGAAGCAGCGGGTCCGCGCCCTGAACTGCTTCCTCCAGGACATCTACCACGACCGCCGCATCCTGAACGAGGGCGTCGTCCCCGCCGCCCTGGTGCTGGGCAACCCGAACTACCGGCCGGAGATGGAGGGCTTCCCCATCCGCTTCGGCACTTATGTCCACATCTGCGGCGTCGATATCGTGCGCGACCGCCACGGCACGTTCTGTGTGCTCGAGGACAATGCGCGCACTCCCTCCGGCGTGTCCTACGTCGTCGAGAACCGGCACTTGATGCGCCGCACCTTCCCGGACCTGATGGCCGGGATCCGCCTCGCCCCGGTGGACGATTACGGTCGGCGGCTGCGTGCGGCGATGGGTGACATCGCGCCGGAGCACGTGTCGGATCCACAGATCGCGCTGCTCTCGCCCGGGATCTTTAACTCTGCCTATTTCGAGCACGTCTTCCTGGCCCGCGAGATGGGCGTGCCCCTGGTCGAAGGCGCCGACCTGCTGGTGGAGAACGAGCGCGTGTTCATGCGCACCACCGGCGGCCTTCGCCCGGTCCACACCATCTACCGCCGGATCGGTGACGACTTCCTGGACCCGTTGGTGTTCCGCCCGGACAGCATGTTGGGCGTGCCCGGGCTGATCGGCGCGTGGAAAGCCGGCAACGTGACCCTCGCCAACGCGGTCGGCACCGGCGTCGCCGACGACAAGGCGGTGTACGCCTACATGCCCCGCATCATCAAATTCTATCTGGGGGAGGAGGCGATCCTGCCCAACGTCGAGACCAATATATGTGGCGAGCGGGAGGGGCTGAGCTACACGCTCGACAACCTCGAACACCTCGTCATCAAGCCGGTCGGCGAATCCGGCGGCTATGGCATCACGATCGGCCCGCGTGCCTCCGCGGCGGAGTTGGACGCCGCGCGGGCGGCGCTGATCGCTGATCCGGACAACTGGATCAGCCAACCTTTGATCGATCTCTCGGTGGCGCCCACACTCACCACCGCCGGCTTGCGGCCGCGCCACCTGGATCTGCGCCCGTTCGCGATCACCGGGCGCGATACCTGGGTCCTCCCCGGCGGCTTGTCGCGGGTGGCCATGAAGGAGGGCAGCCTGATCGTGAACTCCTCCCAAGGCGGCGGCTCGAAAGACACTTGGGTCTTGGCAGAGGAATGAGCGGAAAGTTGAAGGAGACACTCCTGCTCGCCCGCTACGCCGAGGGCTTGTTCTGGATGGCGCGTTATCTCGAGCGGGTGGAGAACCTGGCCCGCCTGATCGACGTCACCCAAACGTTCGAGAGCCCGGGGCGGGGTGAAGCCTGGAGCGCGCTGTTGCGGATCAACGCCGACGAGGGCCGCTACCTCGACGCCGGCGGTTCGCCCGAACCGGATGGGATCAAACGCTTCTACCTGTTGGACCGGACGAACCCGACATCCGTCCCTGCCTCGCTGGAGGCGGCCCGCACCAATGCCCGCACGTTGCGCCCGCTGATCAGCACCGAGATGTGGCTGCAGATGAACGTGTTCCATCGCGACGTGATGGCCATAAAGCCGGAGGAGCTGCAGGGCGACCATCTGACCCGCCTCTGTTCTCGGCTCAAGGAGGGCGTCCAGGCGCATACCGGCATCACCGAGGGCACGTTCTTCCGCGACCAGGGGTGGAACTTCTACATGCTCGGCCGGCTGATCGAGCGCGCCGACCAGACGACCCGGCTGTTGGACATCAAGTACCACCTGCTGCATTTGCCCGGTGGCGAGGAACGCCGGGTGACCGAGCTGACGCAGTGGAGTGGCGTGCTGCGCGCTGCCGCCGGGTATCACGCGTTCCGCCGGGTGGCGCCCGCCGGTTTCGAACCGGCGGACGTGGTGGCGTTCCTGCTATCCGACCGCTCGTTTCCCCGCAGCGTCACGCTGTGTGTCAGTCAGGTGGAATGGCACCTGATGCAGCTTCGCAGCCGCTACAATCTGCGCGGGACGCATGCCGGGCTGGAGCGGATCGAGGAGGTTCGGGCTGCATTGTCGGCCAATCCGGTCGAAGACCTGATCTCCCACGGGCTGCACGACTTCCTGGACGCGCTGCAGCGGGACCTGATCCTGTTGGCCGGGGAGATCGGTTACGCGTTCTTCCGTGACTGGCGTCCGGAGCCGCAAACCCGGCCATCGCCTGATGTAAGTCAGACCCAAACGATGACGGGTATGTCCCAGACCCAAACGTCGGCCTCAGGAACGTAGCGTCAGGCTAGTGCTGCATCCCTCGTAGGGCGGAAAAGCGCAGCGCCTTCCGCCACTGCAGTTAAAAAAGTCGGTGGAAGGCGATACGCTTTTCCGCCCTACACCGTCTTCGATCAACGCAGGCTGCGCGCTGCTTCACGGCTGGCCACGGCGGCTAGGGCCTCCCCCATCGTCGGGAAACGCCCGATGTCGCGACCATCCCCGGCTCGCCACACGCTGATGGCTCGGCCCTGGCGCACCGCACCCCAGGCAGCCCAAGGTTCGTCTGGCGGGTAGATGCTGGCAAACTCGCCCACCTCGGGCGGATCATCGTGCCGGCGGGCGTAGATCGCCAAGCGCACGCCGCCTTGGTCGCGTGCCTCCCAGCGCAGTAACTCCATACGGTCAGCGGCGGTAAAACGATTGGCCGTCCCCGGTTGGGCTGGGAAGGGGATAATATCAGCGGTTTTAATGGCTCTATCGGCGGGCATGAGACTCTCCGATGGCGTGGGCAATAAATTGTTTATATTACGAAATGTGACATCACTCAAACGTGATTCCAGTTCACGATTCTGTGATAAGACTATGCTCCGTTGTTGATCGGGCTTGATTGGACGGCGTCTGCACGCGTGGTCAATTGACCGCAGCACAAGGCGTAGTGGCAAGCTTTTTGTGAGCTAAATAACGCATTGTGGTACTGGAGCCACATAAGCATGAAGCAGATCGATGCCGGCGTTCTGAGTGTGGCGTACCAGGACCTGGGCCCGGCGGACGGGCCACCCGTGATCCTGCTGCATGGTTTCCCATACGACGTGCACGCCTACGACGAAATTGCCCCCGTGTTGGCGGATCGAGGCTGCCGGGTCATCGTGCCGTACCTGCGCGGTTACGGCGCAACGCAGTTCTTGTCCCCTACAACCCCACGCTCCGGCGAACAGGCGGTATTGGGGATGGATCTGCTGGCGCTGATGGATGCGTTGGCGCTGCCGAGGGCGGTGCTCGTCGGCTATGATTGGGGCGGTCGCGCCGCGTGCATCGTCGCCGCCTTGTGGCCCGAGCGGGTGCAGGGCCTCGTCAGTTGCACCGGTTACAACATCCAGGACATCGCCTCCGCCCTCCAGCCCAAGCCGCCCGAGGCCGAGCATCGGCTATGGTACCAGTATTACTTCCACAGCGAACGTGGCCGTGCCGGTTTGGCGCAGGATCGCGGGGCACTTTGCCGCCTATTGTGGCAGCTCTGGTCGCCAACTTGGGCATTCGACGAGGCGACCTTCGCCCGCACCGCCGGCGCCTTCGACAATCCGGATTTCGTGGACGTGGTGATCCACTCCTATCGCCACCGCTATGCCCTGGTTGCTGGTGACCCGGCGGCCGAGCCGGTCGAACGGAGGCTCGCGGCCCAGCCCAAGATCACCGTCCCCACGATCGTGCTGCACGGCGGGGATGACGGGGTGGGCCCGGCCGCGGGATCCGAAGGCGACGGGCAGTACTTCACGGCGCGTTATGAACGACGGGTCATCCCAGGCGCCGGCCACAACCTGCCGCAGGAGGCGCCCGGGGCGGTCGTCGAGGCGGTGCGCGCACTGCTCTGACGTGGCACTGGTCCAAGTCGGTCCGTCGATGGGATCGTGACGGGCGGTCGAGCGTTACTATGGGAATGAACAAACCTTCCGCCATTTTGGTCGCCGGGTCAGCGCTTGCCCTGGCGGCGCTGTCCGGCAAGCGCTCGTCGCCAAGCCCCGACCATCCTCGCACGGCAGCGTGGTATGCGACGCTCCACAAGCCCGCCTTCACACCGCCTGGCCCGGTATTCGGGGGTGCGTGGGCGGTGCTCTACCCGCTGCTCGGGTGGGCCGGCTACCGTCTGCTGACCGCGCCCTCCAGCACATCGCGAACTGCTGCGATCACCGCCTGGGCCGCTAACGTGGCGGCGATCGGGGCGCACCCCTACGTGCTGTTTCGGCGCAAGCAATTGGGTGCGTCGACGGCGTTGCTGACGGTCGAGGTCGGTGCGGCCATCGGGCTAGTGGCGGCGTCATCGAAGGTCGACCGGTCCGTGGCATTCTCCCAAGTGCCGCTGCTGCTCTGGGCGGCGTTCGCGGACGTGCTGAACGAGGAGCTTTGGCGGCAAAACTAGGGGTGTGACGGAGCCGGTCCGCAAGGCCGGCATCCTAGGCCCGAGCCGACGTTTACGACAGCACTCACGCCGGCTGGTACACCGGCACCACGTAGGGGCCTTCCGGGATCACCGCTACCGCCCCATCGCCGCGGCTCAGGCTCTCGGCAATGCTCCGCTCGAGTGAGTCCGAGATCTCGACGCCAGTGATGCTCCGCTCCCGCGCGTCGAGCCCCGTGGTGTAGAGCACCACCCGGCCGACCCGCATCGGCTTCAGCTGCATTTCGGTCTGCCACTCGTCCACATCGGCCAGGGTCTTGGCGCTGATCATGGCGAGGAACCGCTCGGGCCCCATTTCCACCAGCCGCTCCTGGGCATCGCGGAACTCGGGGGAGCCGAAGCCCTCGGAACATTCGGAGGCAATGATCAGCGTGCCGCCGGGTTCGAGGATGTCGATCGGCGTCACCATGCCCTTGACCGTCTGGTAATACGTTTTGTCCAGCGGGTAGCCGGCGGAGGAGGTGACGATCGTGCTGAACCGTCGGGGCAGCTCGATCCGGGTCGCCGCCGTGATGAACTCGACCGCCGCGAGATGGCTCTCGATCACGGCGCCGAACGTCACGTGGACCAGGTCGCGGTCCTCGTCGATCACGGTGTTCAGGGCGTGGATCTCGCCGATCATGCGGACGATTTCCAACTGCTCCTCGTGCAGTGGGTTGCCGACCAGGTTGCACTGGACCGCGAGCGGGTCCTCCATGAAGCGGGCGGAATGGAAGGTGCGGATGGTCTCGTGCCCGGCCACGCCCGGCGCCACCACTTTGCGGCCGCCGGACCATCCGGCCATGAAGTGCGGTTCCACCAGCCCGGTCGCGATGCGCAGGTCTGCGTCGACGAAGCGGCGGTCAATCTTCACGGGCGTTTGCCGGGTTGCGGTGTGCCCGAGATCGACATGGTCGGCCTCGTTGCGGGCGAAGTGGTTCTCCACCCGGACGTGCTGCAGCACCCAGGGGTCACCGACCAGCTCGGCGAGTTCAGCGCCCTCGTTGGGTCGGTGTAGGCCGGTGGCGACCAGCACGGTGATGCGGTCGAGGGGAATGCCACCGGCCACCATCGTCTCGATCATCGGGCGTAGGAACAGCCGGTTGGGCACGGGGCGGGTGATGTCGCAGATCAGGATGCAGGCGCTCGTCTTGCCCCGCACCAGTTCACTCAGGGGCGGTGACCCGACCGGCCGTTCGAAGGCGTTGCGGATAGCGGCGGCTTGGTCAGGCAGCTTGGGCAGCACCGCCTTGCGGATGACGGTCACATCGGTCGCAGTGTCCATGCGGAGCGGCAGGAAGCCCCGGCCGAACGCAATGCTAATGGAGTCGTCTGACATGCCGCCTCTCCCTGGTCGCCGATCCACGACCATAACCCCCCGGTAGTCTGAACTCCAGTTCCTCTCCCGCTGGGGAGGGGGACCAGGCACAGCATGGTGGAGGGGGCCGGCCACACACACGGACCTTGCCCGAGCGCCCCCTCCGTCGGCTTCGCCGCCCCTCCATCGGCTTCGCCGCCACCTCCCCCATGAAGCACAGGGGAGGACCTCAGTGAGGAGGTCAGCGGCATTGACGCGGCGGCGCGTCAGGCGTCAGGATCGAAAACGAAACAGGAATACGACGGGTCCGGTAAAGGGCCTGCGATCCAAGGGGACGTTCTATGCGACTTGCTATCAGCGCCGCCGTGCTGGGCCTCGCCGTCTACGCCGGGGCCGCGCGCGCCGACGAGACCGTGCGCATTGCCTACATCGATCCGCTCAGCGGGCCCTTGGCGGAAACGGGACAGCTCGGCGAGCAGCACTTCCGCTTCGCCGCCGACCGGGTCAACTCGACGCAGGCCGCCGGGCCCGGGCGCAAGTTCGAGATCGTCCCGATGGACAACGAGGTCAGCCCGGAAAAATCGCTGACACTGCTGCGCAAGGCGGTGGATGACGGCATCCACTACGTCACCCAGGGCAACGGCTCGGCGGTGGCGTTCGCGCTGGTGGATGGCATCCAGAAGAACAACAAGCGCGACCCGGCAAAGTCGGTGATCTTCCTGAACTACGCCGCGGTCGACCCGGCGCTCGGTAACGACAAGTGCTCGTGGTGGCATTTCCGCTTCGATGCCGATAGCGACATGAAGATGCGCGCGCTGGCGGACTACCTCGTCGCGCAGAAGGACACGCACAAGGTCTATATCTTCAACCCCGACTACTCGTTCGGCGTCTCGGTGGAGAAGGCGGCGCAGGCCGACCTGAAGGACCGCCGCCCCGACCTGCAGGTCGTGGGGGCCGAGCGGGTGCCGTTGGGCAAGGTGAAGGACTTTACCCCCTACATCGCCAAGTTCCAGGCCGCCGGGGCCGATGCCGTGGTGACGGGCAATTGGGGCGCGGACATGGAACTGCTGGTGAAGGCCGCGGCCGATAGCGGCTACAAGGGCAAGTTCTACACCTATTACCTGGGCGACGAGGTGCTGGTGAACGCCGCCGGGCCAGGCGCCAAGGGCGACGCGCAGATCAGCACCTGGGCCGACAACGTGCCCGGCATCGACGACATCTCCGACGCGTTCGAGAAGCGCTTCGGCCGCACCTTCTACTACTGGCACATCGTGAACGAGATCGACACGCTGGCCGCGGCGATGAAGGAGGCGAACTCCTCTGACCCGGTGAAGGTGGCCGCGGTGATGAGCGGGATGAAGCGGCAAACCCCACTCGGCATTTCCGACATGCGGGCGGACAACCACCAGTTGATCCAGCCGCTGTTCATCACCGAGTTGGAGCCGGACCTGCCGCACGTGTTCAAGGAGACGAAGCTCGGCTTCAAGACCGTGGGCACGATCGCCGCCGACGCGACCCGGATGCCAACGACCTGCGTGTTCAAGGACAAGCCCTGATCCGGCGGGTGTGACACCGTGGGCCAGTCGCTACTTCTCGTTGCGCTGAACGGGCTGGTCTACGGGCTGCTGCTGTTCATGCTGTCGTCGGGGCTGACGCTGATCTTCGGCATGATGGGCGTGCTGAACCTGGCCCATGCCAGCTTCTACATGCTGGGTGCCTACCTGGCCTACACCATCAGCGTCTATGTCGGCTTCTGGCCCGGCCTGGTGCTGGCGCCGCTGCTGGTCGGCGTGATCGGCGCGGTGGTGGAACGCTACGGCCTGCGCGCGGTGCACCGCCACGGGCATATGGCGGAGTTGCTGTTCACCTTCGGCCTGGCCTTCGTCATCGGCGAGGTCGTGCCGCTGATCTGGGGTCGCAACCCCGTGCCCTACCGCGTACCCGCTATCCTGGACTTCCCGCTGTTCCACATCGGCGGTACCGACTACCCGGCGTACCGCGTGTTCATGATGCTCGTCTCGTTGGCAATGTTCGTCGCGCTGTTCGCGGCCCTGTCGCGCACCCGGCTCGGCCTTATTGTCCGCGCGGCGCTGACGCATCCGGACATGGTGTCCATGCTCGGCCACGACGTGCCGCGTGTGTTCACGCTGGTGTTCGGCGCCGGGTGCGCGCTGGCCGGGTTGGCGGGGGTGATCGCGGGCAATGCCTTCACCACCCAGCCGGGCATGGCTGCCTCGCTCGGCGGCATCGTGTTCGCGGTGGTGGTGATGGGGGGCCTCGGCTCGATCTGGGGTGCGTTCGTGGCCTCGGTGCTGATCGGGATGATCCAGACCGTGTCGATCAGCCTGGACCTGCCGCTATGGCAAGCCATCGGCGCCTTGGGCGTCACGATCGACCCGGCGGGCAGGTTGTCCGATCTATGGAACCTGACCATCGCCCGCGCCGCCCCCACCGTGCCCTATTTGTTGCTGGTGCTGATGCTGGCGTTCCGGCCGAAAGGCCTTGCCGGGTCGCGGTCGGCATGAGCGTCACCGCCGCCGCCATGCCACTGCGAGGCCGCTCGACGGCGCGCGCTGCCATTCCGTGGTTGCTCGTCGCAGCGGCCGCGATCGTGGCGCCATTCGTATTGTCCAGCGGGTTCGGTTTGTCGCTGCTCTGCCGCATGGGGATCGGCATCGTGTTCGCGCTGTCCTTCAACATGCTGCTGGGCCAGGGCGGCATGCTGGATTTCGGCCATGCCGTCTTCCTCGGCTTCGGCGGGTTCGCCGCGATGCACGCCATGCGAGCGGCGGCCAATGGCTGGTTCATGCCCGCACCGCTGCTGCCGCTGGTGGGTGCCGCCGGCGGGCTGGCGGCAGCCGTGCTCGCCGGGTCGGTCGCCTGCAAACGGGGCGAGACGGCGTTCGCGATGATCACGCTGGGTCTCGCGGAATTAGGCGCCACCTTCGTCTTGATGTTCCCGTCCATCTTCGGTGGCGAGGAGGGTATCAACGGCGACCGGTCCGACGGCCCCGCGCTGTTTGGCTTCGATTTCGGCAGCGAGTTCCACGTGTATTTCCTCATCGCCGCCTGGGCCTTAGGCTGCGCCTTCCTGATGTGGCGCTACACCGGCACTCCGCTGGGCCGCCTGGCGAATGCCGTGCGCGACAATGCCGAACGCGTGGGCTTCATCGGCTACAACCCGGCCAGCGTGCGCTATTTGGTGTTCATCCTATCCGGCCTGTTCGCCGGCGTAGCGGGTGGATTGCAGGCGCTGAACGACGAGATCGTCACCTCGTCCAACATTTCGTCCGAAGCATCCGGAGCGGTGCTGCTGATGACCTTCATCGGCGGTGTCGGCACCTTCTGGGGCCCGGTGCTAGGTGCCATCCTGGTGACGTTCCTGCAGGTGGCGCTGTCCACCATCACCGACGCCTGGCAGCTGTACGACGGCCTGCTGTTTATCGCGGCGGTGGTCTGGGCGCCGGGTGGACTGTCCGGCATCATCCTCGCCCACGCCCCGCTGGCACGCGGCGGGCGGCTCGGCAACTTAGTGCCGTCCTACGCCATGCAAATCCCCGGGCTGGTGCTCGCGCTGGGTGGTGTCGTGTTCCTCGCGGAACTCGCTTTCCGCTTGCAAGCCGAGCGTAACGGTGCTCCCGCCGGAACGCTGCTGTTCATGGACGCGCATCCGCATGAACTGTGGCAGTGGGGGATCGGCCTTGCGTTGTTCCTGGCCGGAGCCCTGCTGTTGCGGCGGTTCTGGCCGGTGGCGCGGGCAGCGTGGCAGGCACAGGTTGCGGCGATGCAGGCATGAGTGCCGCCCTCGCGATCCGTGACCTGCGCAAGAGCTTCGGCGCCACTGCGATCATCAAGGGCGTGACGTTGGATATCGCCGCGGGCGAACGTCACGCGGTGATCGGGCCGAACGGCGCTGGGAAAAGCACGTTCTTCCACCTGATCAGCGGCCGCTACGCTCCGGACGGCGGCACGATCCTGCTGAACGGGCAGGACATCACGGGGCTGCCGTCGCACGTCATCAGCCGCCGCGGCCTGTCGCGCTCGTTCCAAGTGACCTCACTGTTCCCCCGCATGACCGTCTACGAGAACCTGCGCGGCGCCGCGATGCACGCGATGGGGGCCGGCTACACCTTCTGGCGCGCGGTCAGTGGCTACGGACCGCTCAACGCGCGGGCGACCGAGATGCTGGAGCTGATCGGCCTGGCGCCCCGTCGCGACGTGCTGGCCGGAGCGCTCGCCTATGCCGATCAGCGTGCGCTGGAGATCGGCGTCGCGGTGGCCGGTGGGGCCTCCACCATCCTGCTGGACGAACCGACGGCGGGGATGAGCAATGCCGAGACCGAACGGGCCGTGGCGCTGATCCGCCGCGTGACCGAGGGCAAGACGCTAGTGATGATCGAGCACGACCTCGGCGTGGTGTTCGACCTCGCCGACCGCATCACGGTGCTGGCGGACGGGCAGGTGATCGCCTCTGGGCCACCGGCGGAGGTGCGCGGCAATGCGGCGGTGCGCACCGCCTATCTCGGGACGGCGGCTGACACGCTATGCTGAGCCCGTCGCCGATGCTCGAGGTGCAGGGGCTCGATGCCTGGTACGGCAAGAGCCAGGTGCTGCGCGGCGTGGACCTGCATGTCGGCAAAGGCGAGATCGTCGCTATCCTGGGCCGTAACGGCGCCGGACGGTCCACCACGCTGAAGGCGATCATGGGCGGGGTGGTGCGCAAGGGGCGCGTGGTGTTCGCCGGGCAAGATATCTGTCACCTGCAACCGCATGTGATCGCGCGGCGCGGGCTGGGCTATGTGCCGGAGGATCGTTCGATCTTTCCGGACCTCACCACGCTGCAGAACCTGCTGCTCGGCGAGAAACGCGGGCCCGGCGGCAACTACACCTTGGCCGACGCCTACGAGTTGTTCCCGCGGCTGAAGGAGCGTGCCAACGCCCCGGCCGGCGCCTTGTCCGGCGGGGAGCAGCAGATGCTCGCGATCTGCCGCACGCTGATGGGGAGTCCGGCCCTGGTGATGGTCGATGAACCGACCGAGGGGCTGGCGCCGCAGATGGTGGACCGGGTGCGCGATCTGCTGGTGGCGGTAGCGGCGCGCGGCACGACGATCCTGCTGGTGGAGCAGAAGCTGGCCATCGCGCTGGCGATCTCGCGCCGGTTGTATGTGATGGGCCATGGTCGGATCGTGTTCGAAGGCACCCCGGCTGAACTCGCGGCCGATGCGGGCGTGCGTCGGGAGTGGTTGGAGGTCTAGACTTCCTGCCATGCTCGTGATCCATCACCCCGACCAAGCTCTGCACGATCCGGACACCGTGTTCCGCACCGGCAAGTTCATCCCCCAACCGGACCGCGCCGAACGGTACCGGATCTTTCTAGACATCGTGCAATCGGACCGGCACGAGATTGCCGAAGCCCCGCTGGACCGCGCCGCGGCGATCACTGAGGTCCACGATCCCGCCTATGTCGAGTTCCTCAAAGGCGTGCACGCGCGCTGGATGCAGCACCCGGAATACGGTCCTGTGGCGATCCCCAACGTGCACCCGACGCATCGCATGCACCGCAAGCCCACCGAATTGCTGGGCGAGTTGGGCTGGTACAGCAACTCCACATCCTGCCCGATCACCGAGGGCACCTGGCCGGCCGTATTCGCCAGCGCGCAGGTCGTGGTGCACGGTGCCGACCGCCTCAGCTCGGCTGACGTACCGGTTTACGCCATGTGCCGACCGCCGGGTCATCACGCTTATCCGGACCTGATGACCGGCGTGTGTTATCTCAACAACGCCGCGATCGCGGCTCAGCAACTCACCGGGCGGTTCGGCAAGGTCGCCATCGTCGACATCGACGTGCATCACTGCAATGGCAGCCAGTTCATCTTTTGGGAGCGGGCAGACGTGATGGTCTGTTCGGTTCACATCGACCCGCGGATTTCGGCGCCGTATTACGCCGGCCATGCTGACGAAAACGGCGAGGGCGCAGGAAAGGATTGTAACTACAACCAACCGTTGCCGCTGGGCACGCTGGATGCGCCTTGGCTCGCAGCGATCGACAATGCGCTGACGAAGGTGCGGGCGTACGCACCGGGCGCACTTGTCGTCTCTCTCGGGTTCGATGCCGGGGAGCACGATCCGAGCGCCGCGTTCAAGATCACCGACCATGGCTTCGCCGAGGCAGGTCGCAAATTCGCCGCGGAACGCTATCCGACACTGCTGGTGCAGGAGGGCGGTTATCTCAGCCCATCGCTGGGTGGCTACCTCCGCAGCTTCCTGCGCGCGTTCGAGGCAACGGTGTGATCCTCGATCGCGGGCAGTTCACCGCTACGGTTCCTCCCCCGTCCTTTAACGGGGAGGTGGCGGCGAAGCCGATGGAAGGGGTGCGGGACACGGTGCGTGCGCCCCCTCCACCATGCAAGCGCATGGTACCCTCCCCCGTGAAGGACGAGGGAGGAACTTGGTGAGGCGCTATCTCGGTTCGTGCGTAAGCCGGACGAAGCGAAGCAGCGCGTCGAGCAGACCCGAATCGTTGATGACGCGCGGAACCTTGTTCTGCCCGCCGAGCTTGCCGCGGCTCGCCATCCAGGCGCTGAAAGTGCCCGGGGAAGCCAGCAACACTTCGGGCGCGGCCATGCCGAAACCGTCGCGCCGGTGATCGGCGTAGTCGGCATTGCGCCGGGCCAACGACGCGTCCAGTTCCTCGGCGAAACGCGGCCCGCACTCGGGAATGGGTGGATCCGCTTCCACCACGAACACGTGCCCTCCCCGCGCGTCGCCGGACGCGAGCACGGCACCCGCCGCGTAGTCGTTCACGCGCGTGCCACACAGCCGGGCCGCGTCCGAAATCGCGCCGTCCAGCTCCGCCGCGATCAGGTGCTCGCCAAACGCCGACAGGGTGTAGGCGGTGCGCCCGGTGATCAGCAGGCGGGGAGGATCGCGCTCGATCAGCATCACCGTGTCGCCAAGCACGTAGGACCAAAGGCCCGAGTTGGTGCTCAGCACCAGGGCATATTCCACGCCCAGTTCCGCCGTGCCGAGCCAGCGTCGGTCGGGCGCAGGTTGGTCCAACTCGTCGGGGCGGACGAATTCGAAGAACAGGCCACGATCCACCATCATGCGAAGTCCGTCGCCGAAGCCACGGTCGGCGACGGCGATGAAGCCTTCGCTGGCGGGATAGACTTCGCGTGTTTCTGCCCGGCTGCCCTCCAGCCACGCCGCCATGGCGTCCTGGTACGGCGCAAAGGCGACGCCGCCATGCACCACGAGTTCGAGCGCCGGATATAGCGCTGCAAGGCGGTGAGGCGCATCCGGACGCAACCGGGCGACGGCGTCGAAGAACAGCAGCATCCAGCTTGGCGTGCCCGAGATCGAGCGGATATCGGCGCGCAACGATCCCGGCGCCAGGGCAGCGATCTTGGCCTGCCAATCGCCGAGCAAGGCGACCTCGCGGGGCGGGTAGGCGCGGGCCTGCAGCAGCTTCGGCATCTGCGCGGCTGCAATTCCACTAAGGTCGCCCGCATAGACACCGGGCGCTGAGCGTTCCAGTGCGCTCGAACCACCAAGCAGCAGGTTGCGCCCGCCAAACACCTTGGAGTCCGGTCGCGCCGCCAGGTGGAACGCCATCGTGTCGAACCCGGCGCCGACATTGGACCGCATCCCAGCCCGGCTGACCGGGATCCGCTTGGTGGGGCCGCCTGTCGTCCCGCTGCTCTGTGCGAAGAACGGGATCAGCCCCGGCCAGGTGACGTTGCGCAGCCGCGGGAAATCGGCACGCCACCAATCGTTCCAAAACGCCTCGTAGGTGCGGAGCGGTACGCGGGCCTGGTAGTCGCGCACGCTGCGGATGCTGGCGAAGTCATAGGCGCGGCCGAACCGGGTGCGTATGGCCGTCCTAAGTAAATGCGAGAGCGTGGACCGCTGCGCCGCCACCGCGTCCATCCGGGCCAGCGTTTGCAACCGGCGTTGGGCGACCAGGCGCAGGGCGGGGGTCGCGTCGATCATCCCGGCAGCAGCACGGTGCGGTGTGGCCACGCCCGGGCCGGGCCGGGCCGCAGCGGGACCGTGATGGTCTCCCCGGCGTGCCACAGTGCGACCTGGTCCGCGACATTGGCCGAGCCGAGCCAGCCGTCTTGCCCTCCCAGCAGCACGAAGCCGTTCGCATCCGGGTCCGACAGATCCGACAAATGGCGGGCGCAGGCGCCAAAGGTCACCCGGTGGCGGCCGAACACCATCCCATGCCCCGTCTTGTTCAGCGTGTCGTTGCTGCCGGGCATTTCGGTCGCAGGCTCCGCGAACCAGCGTCCCACCCCCGGCAGCGCCGCCAGGGGGTGGCGCAGCGACAGGCGGTGCACCGCTCCCCAACTACCGAAGCGGCGCAGCACACGCGCGGCCCGGCGCAGCCCTGCGGCGACTGCGTCCGGCTGGGCATGCTGCACGCGGTCGGCAACGATGGCGCGCCCGCTCCAGATTGCCGTCAACAGGGCCAACGTGGGGCGCGGGATCATGCGCCGGGCGATCGCGGCCACCGTCGCCTCGAACACCAGCGCGCCCGCGGACGCGGTGTCGTAGCGTCCGTCCCAGCCCGCGAGCGCGGTCCAGGCGGCCTCGCATCGGGGCGGTGCCACCGGGAGCCGCGCGAGCAACACGTCCCGCAGTGCGAGGGAGCGTGGCTGCAGCAGGTCGGCCTGCGACGCCCGCATATCGGCCGCCGTGACGGCCGGGCCGCCCAGCAGCTCACGCAACCGCCGCGCGCGTTCCGGCAAGGAGAAGAAGAATCCGGCGGGCACGGGCAGCGGCGCCGGCTGATCGTTGGCCGACACCAGCGTGCCTTCCTCCATCGTTTCGGTGTCCGCCGCGTAGACCAGGTCGTCCAGCGACCAGGCGTTGGCCGGTGGGCACACGAGCGCGGCCATCGGCTGGTTGGGGCGCCGCGGCAGGTGCGCGGCGATCACCCGACTGGCGCGCCCCTGCAGCCCCGCCTCCACCACCAGCATGGTCTGACCCGGCACCGCGAACGGGCGCATCGCCGCGCGGAATTCCGTCCGGTCGCGCGCCCGCATGATGCCCAACAAACAGGTTATCTCGTCGCTGGCCCGGTGCCCCACCCAGCGCAGCGCCACCGGACGCTTGGAGCGCATCAGCATGCCGTCGCTCACCACCGGGCCAAACCGCGTTTCGCGCACGCGGCGTGTCACAGAGGGACGGCCGCGCACGTGGATGGTCTCCACGCGCTCGGTCATCGGCTCGTCCGACACGTCCACCAACTCGCTGCTGGCGGCGTGCAGGCTGGTGCCGCCCCAGGCGATGTGATCGTTCCGTCCGAGCCCGATTGCGGGCAGGCCGGGGATCATCAGCCCCACCGCATCCAGCCCGGGCGCGTGCAATGCCGCAATCAGCCAAAGCGGCGGCAGGGCGATCGACAAATGGGGGTCGGACGCGATCAACCCGGCGCCGCTTGCCGAATTGCTGGCGGGGACGACGGCCGAGTTGCTGCCGCGGAACAGCGCCAGAGTCGCCTCCTCTGTCCGGCCCGGCCAGGGTAGTGCGTCGCCCGCCTGCATCTGCGGCCACAGCGAGTCCCATGCGGCTGCCGGCATGCGCTCCTGCGCTTGCAGCAGTCGGGCGAAGGCGAGCCACGACACGTCGGCGGAGGCCAGACGGCTGACGGTGAGCAGCTCCGCCAGCGTCCAAGGCTGCGGTGCGACGTCGAACAGGCGCAACTCGTAGGGCAGGGCTGGCGCGTGGGCGATCACGTGGTTCACACCGGCGAGGAAGCTTTGCATCCAGCGCCGGGTCGCGTCCGGCAGGGTGGCCACCATCGCGGGGACGGCCCGGTCGAACCCCATCAACCGCAGGGCGAAGTCGATTTCGACACCGGCGGGGCCGATGGTTTCCGCGACCCGGCCGGTGGCGATCCGGCGCATCGCCTCCATTTGCGCCAGCCGGAGATGGGCGTGGACGACACCCAGGCCGGCCGCCAGGTCGTCCTCGCAGGACGCTTCGATGCTCGGCACCTGGTGGCTGTCCCAGCGTATGTCGACCGGCGCCTGCAGGCTGAGGCCACGCAGGGGGATCATGGCGAGACGCTGTGCCGTGGTAAGGCGCGCCGGACGGCCCAGCCGCATCGCCCGGGTGACGAGGCGGGCGGCGACGGCGAGCTGTTGCAAGTTTGGCATGCCACGACAACGCGGCAACGTCCGTCGGGTGCCGGCCCTGAGAGCCCTCTCCCGCGGGAGAGGGTCGGGTGAGGGGCGGCGGGCCGCGATTTCAGAGCCGCACGCACCCCTCCCCGCAAGGGGAGGGAGAACAGATGAGGGTTACGCTGCGTCGCTGTCCAACGAGGCGAGATCGACAGGCTGGATGGAGA
>CAXTWC010000076.1:0-23692 GCA_964247805.1 uncultured Acetobacteraceae bacterium
CCGAGTTCAAGGACATGGTCGGCGCCGGCATCATCGACCCGACCAAGGTCGTGCGGACCGCGTTGCAGGACGCAGCCTCCATCGCGTCCCTGCTGATCACCACCGAGGCGATGATCGCCGAGCGTCCGGAGCGTAAGGCTCCGATGGGCGGCGGCGGCGGTGGCGGCGGCATGGGTGGAATGGGCGGCATGGGCGACATGGACTTCTAAAGTCCTAAGACTTCGCTCAACGAAGTCGTGTTGTCGTAGAGAGGGGGGCGGGCCGCGAGGCTCGCCCCTTTTTCATGTCTTGCCTGCAGCGTGTCACCGGGTTGCAATTGACTTATTCACCGAATGCTGCGATTTGTTGCAACCGCAATCGCGCTTCCGCCTCCGCCTTGCTGCGCCTCTCCCCGTTTCGGGTGCTGCCGTCAAGTCGTCTTCGGATACGGTTGTCTAAAAGTGCCGCACATTCGTGCGGTGCGCTGACGGAGTTTGACGCAGCTATGGCTACAGGCACAGTTAAGTGGTTCAACACCACCAAGGGTTTCGGCTTCATCATGCCGCAGGACGGCGGCAAGGATGTGTTCGTGCACATCACCGCTGTTCAGGCAGCCGGCCTTCGCGGCCTCGATGAGAACCAAAAGGTGAGCTACGACGTGGTTATGGAGCGCGGCAAGGCCGCGGCCAGCAACCTCAAGCTCGTCTAATACGACGCCGGCCCTTTGCAGGGCCGGCGTTTTTCTTTGCTGTCTATCAGCCAGTCCAGCTCGTCGAGTCGACGGCGAATGGCTGTTCTGGCCCGCGCTGCACGACGGCGACCGACGACGCGCCAGCTTCCCGCATGATGCGTTCGGCGCTTGCCTGCTTATCCGGCGTGGGTGCGTGTACGGCTAAAACCAACTGGCCAGCCGCGGCTGCCTCGTTGCGGGTGTCTTCCTGACCTTGTTTGGCTGCAGTTCCGACGGCATTCGCCGCGAGAGCTGACCCGGCGCCAACAGCTGCTGCCGCCGCAATCACCACCGCGGCCGCTCCGCCCGTCGCCACCGTCGCACCGGCGGCCGCGAAGGCGCCAATCGTTCCCGCCATGCTCGTGCCCATCGTACGCATAGAGCGTGTATCATCCTCGCCAAGCGGTTCCGCCGCTCCCTGGTTGGGCGTCGCCTCGCCCGTGCTTGGCTGCGTGGTCGGCAAGCTCAAGTCTGCATGATCGAAACCTACGAGCCTCAGCCGGCCCATCGCATCTTGCAAGGCCTCATTGCTGGGGAAGACGCCTTGCACTTCCGCGACTGTCTCGGCCATCGAAGGCCCCGCCTTGGTTGTTTCGTCGCTCATGTCAGCTCCTCTGGGTTTGGGCTTCAACGCCTGCCTGGGTGTGTCTGTTCCCAATCGTATCCTGCAGTCATCCGTGGCATCTTGGCAGCCAGCGGCATTTGGAGACGCGAGATAACCACCGAACTCTGGATGCTACTGGCGAGCGCCGCGCTGATGCTCGGGCTGCCGATGATCTACGGCCCGGGCTTCATCAAAGCGCTCGGGCCCGAGAAGATGGTCGGCAACCGCGAGAACATGCCTGCGGTGGAGGGCTGGTTCGCCCGGGCGAAGCGCGCGCATGCCAACCTAGGTGAGAACCTGCTGCCCTTTGCGGCCGTCGTGCTGATTGCCCATGTGGCGGGCGTGCATAACGGCTGGACTCAGGGTGGCGCCGTGCTGTTCCTCGTCGCCCGGATCGTCCATGTGGTCGCCTATATCGCTGGCGTGGGAATCCCGCGGACGCTGGCCTATGTGGCCGGGGTAGTTGGGACGCTGATCATCGCCGCGGTCGTCGCGTTCACGAGCTAGCCAGATGCTCCGCCGCTCTCACGGGGGGTGGCGGCGCAGCCGACGGAAGGGGCGCGGCCTAGGTCCGTGCGTGCCCCCTCCACCATGCTTTGCATGGTCCCCCTCCCCCGCTTTGCAGCGGCAGGAACTAAGGTCAGCTGCGGCGGACGTTGGTGAACAGGATCAACCCTTTCAACATATTCGTCAGGTTGCTGCGGTATGCCGTCGGCTGGTCGTATGACCCAAGCGGCAGAAATGGGACATCCTGCCACGCCTGTTCCTGCATTTGCCGCGCCAACGTCAACCGCTCGCCGGGATCGGTCGCCGCGAGCCACTGGTCCCGTAGTGCCTCCAGCTTCGGCGCCACCGGCCAGCCGTTATACGCACCGTCGCCGTTGCCCCGAAGCAGGTTGTTGTTGCCCGGCGTCCCCGCATCGATCCCGCCGGTGAACGACGCGAACATGCTCCAGCCGCCCTTGTCCAACGGCTGCCGGCTCACCGAACGCTGCACCACCGTGCCCCAGTCGGTCGAGACCTCGTCCACGTTCATGCCGATGCGGCGGAGCATGTCGGCGCCCACCTCGGCGATGGCATTGATCCGCGGCACGTCGCTGACGGCGAGATACACCACGCGCTCGCCCTTGTAGCCGGCCTCGGTCAGTTCGCGGCGCAGCACCGCCGGGTCGTGCGGCCCGGTCAGCACGCCCATGCCGGCGTCGTTGGCCATGACGGAATGCGCGCCGAACACCCCGCACTTGTCGTCGAACCCGCCGTTGCTGCCCACCACCGCCTGCATGTATTCGGTCTGGTTCACCGCCTTCAGCGCCACCCGGCGGATCGCCGCATTGTCGAACGGCGGGAACAACTGGTTGAAACGCAAGAACCCCACCAGCCCGGCGGTTTCCGCGACGGCCACGGTGATGCCGCGGGTCGTCCGCAAGCTCGGCACCAGGTCCATCAGCGGCTGCTCCACCCAATCCACCTCGCCGGACTGCAGGGCGGCCACCTGGGTCGCCGGGTCGGGGGTGGTGATCCACTCCACCCGGTCGAAATAGGCCACCCGCGGCCCTGCGCAGAAACTGGGCGTGCCTTGCGGGCAGGGAACGTAGCGGTCGAACTTGGCATACACGTTGCGCGACCCGGGGACCCGCTCGGCCGACACGTAGCGGAACGGGCCGCTGCCCACGATCTCCGTCAACCGGGCGGTCGCCGGCGTGGCTGCGAGCCGCTCCGGCATGATCGCCGCCATGGTGTTGGTGGGATGCGCCAGCGCCATCGGCAGCAGGTCGAACCGGCGCTTCAGGCGGAAGCGGACCGTGGTGTCGCTGGGGGCTGACAGATCATCCGTGGCGGCCAGCAAGGCTTGTCCGAACGCGTCCAGCGTGCCCCAGCGCCGTATGCTGGCCACCACGTCGCGCCCCCGCACCGGCGTGTTGTCGTGGAACAGCAGCCCATCGCGCAGAGTCAGCGTCCAGGTCAGGCCGTCCGGTTCGACGGTGCTGCCGGCCAGCATCTGCAGTTGCGGCACGCCGGCTTCGTCCAGGGCGAACAGCGTGTCGTAAACCATCATCACGTGGTTGCGGGTGACGAAGGCGCTGACGGCCGGGTCGAGCAAGGCGAGGTCGGCATAGGGGACGAACTTGAGGGTTGTGGAGCTAGCCGCTCGAACGATAGCCGGGGCCGCTAGGAGGCCAATCGTGGCACCCATCAGTTCGCGTCTGCGCATGTTCGACCCTTCTGGAATGCCTAGAGCGCTCCCAGCAAGGGCCGTGCCGTAAACTATCCCGCGGCAGCGCCCTTGAGCACGGCGGCATACTGCGCCGCTGCCGCATCCCAGCCGAAATCGGCCGCCATGCCTGCCCGCTGCGCCGCCGTCCAAGCCGGGCGGTCCGACCAGAGCGACACCGTTCGTTGCAGCCCGTGCCTGAGACCGTCGCGCGTTGGTTCCACCACCACGCCCGTGGCCACACCGGCCCGTTGTGCCGCGAGATTGGCGTCGATCACCGTGTCGGCCAGCCCGCCCACGCGCGTCACCACCGGCAGCGCGCCGTAGCGCATCGCCGCCATTTGCGTCAGCCCACACGGCTCGAAGCGGCTCGGCACCAGCAGCGCGTCCGATCCGGCGGTGATTTGGTGGGACAGGGCCTCGTCATAGTCGATCACCACGGCGACCTGGCCTGGATGCGCGGCGGCGGCGGCCCGAAATCCGTCCTCCAGCCCCTGCTCCCCGGTGCCGAGCACCGCTAATTGGGCACCCGCGGCCAGCAAGACCGGAAGGGCGTCCAGCACCAGGTCCAAGCCTTTCTGGCCGGTGAGGCGGCTTACGATCCCCAGCAGCAGCGTATCCGGCGCGGCGGCAAGCCCCATGCCGGCCTGCACCGCCGCCTTGCACTTGGCCTTGTTGCGGAGGTGGCCTTTGCGGAACCGGGCGGGCAGATGGGCGTCGGACCAGGGGTTCCAAACCGTCTCGTCCAGCCCGTTGAGGATGCCGTGCAGATCGCCCGCCCGGGAGCGCAACAGGCCGTCGAAGCCGCAGCCGAACTCCGGCGTCTGGATCTCGGCGGCGTAGGTCGGGCTCACTGTGGTGATGGCGTCGGCGTAGTACAGCCCGGCCTTCATGAAGCCGATCGCCTGGTAGAACTCGACGCCGTCCGTGCCCAGCGCTTCGGGCGGCAGCCCCAGTTCGCGCCACAGCGCCATCGGCACCTGGCCGGTGAACGACAGGTTGTGGATCGTCATCACCGTGCGTGGCCGTCCGCCGCCGGCGAGGGCGAGATAGGCGGGTGCGAGCCCGGTGGGCCAATCGTGGCAATGCACGGTGCTGGGTATCCAGCCGGGAATGGCGCCAAGCCCGATATCGGCCGTGACCCGCGCCAGGGCCGCGAAGCGCTGCGGGTTGTCCGGCCAATCCGTGCGGTCGGCGTCCATGTACGGGTTGCCCGGGCGATCGAACAGATGCGGCGCATCGAGCACGAACAGGTCCAACCCGGCCGCCTTGCCCGCCAGCACCCGCGCCGCCCCACCGTGCAGTGCGGGGATGGCGTAGACGGTCTCGGCCTCGCCCAGCGCGTCCATCACCGCCGGGTAACCGGGGACCAGGGTGCGGATGTCCAAACCCTGCTGGGTCAGAACCGGGGGCAGCGCGCCCATGACATCGGCCAGTCCACCCGTCTTGATGAACGGGAAGACCTCGCTAGCCGCGGCGAGAACCTTCATCCGACCAGGTGGTCGATCATCGGTTGCGTGATCAGGCACACACCCTTGCTGGTCCGCCGGAAGCGCTTGGCATCCAGCACCGGGTCTTCACCCACCACGAGTCCCTCAGGAATAATCACGCCGCGATCCACCACCACGTCCTTCAACCGCGCGCCGCGCCCGACGGAGACGTAGGGCATCACCACGGCGCTCTCGAGCTTGCCATAGCTGTGCACCCGCACCCCGGTAAAGAGCAGCGACCGGCACACATGGGTGCCGGACACGATGCACCCGCCGGAGACCAGCGAGTCCACCCCCATGCCCCGGCGTCCATCGTCGTTGTGGACGAACTTGGCCGGCGGGGTGATCTCACCATAGGTCCAGATCGGCCAATCCTGGTCGTACAAGTCGAGCGCCGGCACCACGTCCGTCAGGTCGATGTTGGCCGCCCAATACGCATCGATGGTGCCGACGTCGCGCCAGTACGCCTCCGACTCGTAGTTCGACCGCACGCACGAGCGGGAGTAGCGGTGCGCCACCGCCGTGCCGTGCTTGACGATGTACGGAATGATGTCGCGGCCGAAATCGTGCGCGGAGTTGGGGTCGGCGGCGTCGCGGCGGAGTTCGCGGAACAGGAACCCGGTCTCGAACACGTAGATGCCCATGGAAATCAGGGCCTTGTCCGGCTGGTCGGGCATGCCCGGCGGGTCGGCCGGTTTCTCCAGGAAGGCGATCAGCTTGTCTTCGGCATCCACGTGCATCACGCCGAAGCTGGTGGCCTCTTCGCGCGGGATCTCCAGGCAGCCGATGGTCACGTCGGCGCCGGACTGGACGTGCTGCTGCAGCATTGGCTCGTAGTCCATCTTGTAGACGTGGTCGCCGGCGAGCAGGACGATGTATTGCGGGGCGTAGCTCTCGATGATGTCGATGTTCTGGAACACGGCGTCGGCCGTGCCGGCATACCAGGCAGTTTCGCTGATGCGCTGGCTGGCGGGCAGGATGTCGAAGCTCTCGTTGCGCTCCGGGCGGAAGAAGTTCCAGCCGCGCTGCAAGTGGCGGATCAGGGAATGCGCCTTGTATTGGGTGGCGACCCCGATGCGGCGAATGCCGGAGTTGAGCGCGTTGGACAGGGCGAAGTCGATGATCCGGCTTTTGCCGCCGAAATACACCGCGGGTTTGGCGCGGGTATCGGTCAGTTCGTGCAGGCGGGAGCCTCGGCCGCCCGCCAGCACATAGGCCATGGCATGGCGCGACAGGGGAGCGTTGCTGGTTGGAATGGCAGGCATTGCTCGGATTCCGGGTGGTGTCGCGGGGGCATCCCGGCTTGATTGCGCCAACCCTATGTCGCAGGACGCGCCGGGGCAATGCCACTCTGTCGGGTGATGTCTGCAACGAAACGCCGCGAAACCGCCTTCATCCCGCCCCGTTCCCGTGCTGAACTGATAATGTGACATCAACTACGAGGAGCAAACGAATGAGAAGGTTGGTATTAGCTGCCGCCGTGACTGCCGCAACCATCGCCGCTGGCGCATCTGCGCAGGCCATGTCGGTGCTGCCCGCCGGGCCGCAGGATAGCGGCATCGTCCGCGTCGAGGGTGGCTGTGGCCCCGGTGGCCATCGCACTCCGTATGGGCGTTGCGTGCCGAATTTCTATCGTCCCCGGCCGTTCTACCGGGCCTGCCCGCCCGGCATGCACATCAACCCGTACGGCCATTGCCGCCCCAACTACTGAGTTTTCGCTCTCGGAACGGCAATCACGTTCTACGTTCCTCCCCTGCGAGGCGGGGGAGGAACAAAGTGGGGGAGACCTAGCCCGGCACCTTCACGCCGGCTATCCAGACGCCGTGAATACCGAAGATACCCTCCCAGGCGTCGCCGATGCCGAGTTGTGGCCCACGGAGCGTGCCCTGGCCGCCATGCTCGAAGGCCAGGAATCGGCGATCGCCGCAGTCCGCGCCGCCCTCCCTGCCCTGTCCGCCGCCATTTCGGCCGCGGCGGAGCGTCTCCGCCAGACCGGCCGGCTGGTCTACGCCGGGGCAGGCGCCTCGGCGCGACTGGCGGTGCAGGACGGGGTGGAGCTGTATCCCACCTTCGGCTGGCCGCACGACCGCCTCGCCACCATCATCGCCGGGGGCACCGATGCGCTGACCCGCTCGGTCGAGGGCGCGGAGGACGATGCGACCGCCGGGCACAGCGCCGCCACCGCGCTGCAGCTTGGCCCCGACGACGTCGTGCTCAGCGTGGCCGCATCGGGCACCACGCCGTTTACCCTGGCCGTCCAGACCACCGCGCGGCAGGCCGGCGTGCTGACCGTGGGGCTGGCGAGCAACCCGGCCTCCCCCTTGCTCGCCGGCGCCGAGCACCCGATCCCGCTGCCGACCGGAGCCGAGTTCCTGGCCGGGTCGACCCGCATGGCCGCGGGAACCGCGCAGAAGATCGCACTCAACCTGTTCTCGACCCGGCTGATGACCGAGTTGGGGCGGGTTTACCGCGGTAAGATGGTGGGCGTGGTGCCGACCAACGCCAAGCTGGTGGCCCGCGCGCACCGCATCGTGGCGGAGATCACCGGCCTGCCGCTGCAAGTGGCGGCGGACGCGCACGAGGCGGCCGACGGCGACATCCGGCTCGCCGTGCTGATGCTGGATGGGCTGAGCCGCACGGCTGCCCAGGCCCGGCTAGACGCCGCCGGCGGCAATCTGCGCACCGCCCGCGGCGGCTGAGTGGGCGAAACGCTCGCCGGCCAGGTCCTGACCCCGGAGGGCTGGGTCGCAGCGCGGCTGCACCACGCCGCCGCAATCACCCGGATCGAACCCTGGGCCGACGCCCCGGCCGACCGTTTCATCCTGCCTGGCTTCGTCGACCTGCACGTGCATGGCGGCGGCGGGGCGGACACGATGCAGGGCGCGGAGGCAGTCGCCCAACTCGCGCGTTTCCACGCCCGCCATGGCACGACGGCGTTGCTGCCCACCACGGTCACCTCGCCGGCCGCCGACCTGCTGCGGGCGGCCGAGGGCGTGGCGGCAGCGCGGCCCGGTCGGGGAGCAGCGCGCGTCCTCGGGCTCCATCTGGAGGGACCGTTCATCAACCCGGCGGTGCTCGGCGCGCAGCCCCCCTTCGCCATCCGGCCCGACCTGGCTCTGGTGGATGCGATCCTCAGCCTGGTGCCCCTACGAATTGTGACGATGGCGCCTGAGGTGGACGCAGACGGCCGGCTGCTGGCCCATCTGGTCGCACGCGGCGTGCGGGTGCAACTCGGCCACACCGCCTGCACCGACGTCCAGGCGTTGGCAGCGCTGCGGGCGGGGGCGCACGGTTTCACCCACCTGTTCAACGCCATGTCGCCGTTGCAGCACCGCGCCCCGGGGTGTGCCGGATGCGCGCTGGCCCATGCCGGGCATGCCGAGATCATCCTGGACGGCATCCACGTGGCGCCGACGGCCATCCTCGCCGCCCTGCGCGCGATCCCCGGGCTATACGGCGTGACCGATGCGATCGCCGCCGCTGGCATGCCGGATGGCGAGTACCGGCTCGGCAGCCATCCCGTGCACAAGCGCGGCGACACTGCCCGGCTGGCGGACGGCACGTTGGCCGGCAGCGTGCTCACCATGGATGGCGCCCTGCGCACGCTGCTCGGGCTGGGCGTTCCCCTGGCGGAGGCGGCGCGTCGGCTGTCCACCATCCCGGCGGACTATCTGGGCGAACGGGAACGCGGCCGGATCGAACTTGGCCTGCCGGCCGACCTGGTAGTGGTGGATCGCTCTGGATGGGTGCTGCATGTCGCGGTGGAGGGTAGCTCTCTGTAGTTCCTCCCCGTCCTTCGCGGGGAAGGGAGCGCCCAGTCGGTGCCCTGTACCCCCTCCACCATGCAAGCGCATGGTCCCCCTCCCCCGCTTCGCAGGGGAGGAACGAGCGAAGGTGACGCCGTTGTGTAACGGCGCGCCGGCGCAACGGTAGGTGCCGTGGCGGCGTTGGCGTTGCATGGCGATCAAACGCGTGTCTGTCGTGCTGAACGGGAAGGCGGGCGCACTGCTGGACCAGACAGATTCCCACACCATGCTGGAACAGGCGCTCGCCGACGCAGGACTGCAGGCCGAGTTCGTCCCCCAAGATGCCGGCACCCTGCCCGAGCGCGTGAAGCTGGCCGTCGAATCGGGGGCGGACGCGGTGATCGTGGCCGGCGGGGACGGCACCGTCGCCTGCGCCGGACATGCCTTGGCTGGCAGCGACGTGCCGCTCGGCATCCTGCCCTACGGCACCATGAACCTGCTCGCCAAGGACCTCGGACTGCCGATCGGCGATCTCCCGGCCGCCTTACGGGCCGTGGCCGCCGGCAAAGTGCGGGCGATCGATGTGGGGGAAGTGAACGGCCACAGCTTCCTGTGCGCCTCCATGCTCGGCATGCCGACCCAGCTCGGCCGGACACGCGAGAAGACACGCGGCTCCAGCGTGCGGCTGTGGTCGCGCATGGCGACCGCGACGCTGCGGCTGCTGCGCCGGGCACACCGGCTGCGGGTGAGAGTGCGGTTGGACGGCGCCCCGCTCGATGTGCGTGCAACGTCGCTGACGGTTACTGTCAACCCGATCGACGAGACGTGCGGTCGCACCTTCGGCCGCCCCGTCCTGGATGGCAGCCGGCTGGGGGTGTATTTGATCCAGCGGTTCGGTTTCCGAGATGCCTTGCGGCTGGTGCTGCGCATGGCGCTCGGGCGCTGGCGGGGCGACAGTTCCGTGGTCGAGCACCACGCCGGGGCAGTCGATATCGAGGCGCGCCAGGCCGTCCACGCGATGAACGATGGCGAGCTCACCTTGCTCCAGCCGCCCCTCCGCTATCGCCTGCGACCCGGCGCACTTCGGGTGCTGGTGCCATGACCACGCGCATCGCCCACATCACCGACCTGCATTTCGGTGCCGAAGACCCCGCCGTGGTCGACGCTCTGCGCGAGGAGCTGAACGCCGATCCACCGGATCTGGTCGCGTGCAGCGGCGATCTGACGCAAGGTGCGCGGCTGTCCGAGTTCCGGGCAGCGCGCGGCTTTTTGGACTCGCTGCATGCCCCGACCCTGACGGTGCCGGGCAACCACGACATCTCCCCCTATAATCTGGTGGAGCGCTTCACCGATCCGTATCGCCGCTGGCGCCGGCTGGTGTCACCCGAAACCTCTCCCACTTGGCGCAATGCGAATGTTGCCGTGCTGGGGCTGAACTCGGCCCGCCGCATGGGGTTGACCTTCGACTGGTCTACCGGCCGGGTCACGCGCCACCGTCTCCACCGGCTTTTGCGGACGTTGGACGCCTTGCCGGCATCCATGACCAAGATCGTCGTGATGCACCACCCGCTGCTTCCGCCGGAAGGGGCGCCGCAAACACCGGTGGCTGGCGGAGCACGGGCAGCGTTGCGGGCAATGGCGGCCCATAACGTCAGCATGGTGCTGGCCGGGCACCTGCATCGCGGCTATGCCCGCCTGTCCTCGCCCGACGGCAAGCCGCCGCTGATCCTGCAGGGTGCCACCGCGACGTCGTGGCGGCTGCGCGGCGAGCCCAATGCCTACAACCAGATCACCATCGGCGCTGATGGCGTGGCGACCGTGCGCGTGCGGAGTTGGAACGGAAACGCCTGGACCACGGAGGAGCACCACACCGACGCCCCAGACGCGCCGGCGGTGGACCAGACCACTTCGAGCACGTGATGATCCGCTGGACTGACACGATCGGCTTTTTTCTCGCCGTCGAAGCCTCCGGGTCTTACCGCCGTCCCATCGATACGGTTGGCGCGACGTGGGGCGTGTAGAGGGGATGGAACGGCGCGATCCCGATGCGTGGGCTGCTGAAGCCGGGACGCAGCCCAACTCCGAGCGGTGTCAGGTGCGGCTGGAAGAACCCACGCTGGGCGCCGAATGGCGGCTGCACCAGGCCGGTTGCGTGGAACGGAACGGCACTCGCGATTGCAGGCGGTCCGTCGAACACGTGCGGCAACGCGGACGCCGTGATCGGCGCGTGGAATGCCGTCACCGGCCGGACAGCCGTGGGGCTCGCCGGGCTGCGAAGCCCCGCACCGCCTGGATGGAAGCGGTCGAGATGGGCAAGGTACTGCGAAGGCGCGGCATGCCAGCGGCGGTTCGCGTCGAAAAACCCGAAGCCGAGCAGACCGGCATAGCCGAAGAACACGGGGTCGCCGTCGATGACCGCGGTCGGCACGCCGTTCGCATAGCCGACGCCCTCGTCGAGGTTGCCCGGCTGATAGGTGCAGCAATTCGGCGCCTGCGTGATGACGGGAATGGTGGTGACGCCGCCCTCGGTCGGCGGGTTGAACCAGAAGCCGCTTTTGCTTGCGACGGCCTTGGCCTGGTCGGCCCGGTATTGTCCGGTCGCGTCCGTGTCCACGCGGGCCAGCCCATTGGTCAGTGCCACGGCCCCGATATCAGTGCCATCGGGCAACAGGCACACGTAACGGCTGTTGGGCTGCTGCTCGCAGCGCAAGCGGTCGCCATGGGCCGCGACGTAGTTCTGCAGCTGCATGGTGTAGTATTGCGCCGGGAACCCAACCAGCCCGTCTAGCAGAAAGACCTGTCCGTCGCCCACGATCTCAGCCGTAGTCTGGACGACCGGTTGGTCGACCGTCACCGGGGCTGGTGGCAGTGCGGCCCAGATGCCGAGGTGCCCGGTTTGCGCCGCTGCCTGCTGTTGGTGATAGGCGGCAGGCGCATCGGCAACGGTTTCGGCGGCCCCGTTGGCGAGGGCGGCTTCGGCAAGGTCGATGCCCGTCGGCAGCATGCATGTATAGGATCCGCCCTCATGCGGCTGACAGGTCACGCGGTCCCCGTTGTCGGTCAGGAAGGCCTGCAGGTTTTGCACCGGGTCTCCGCCCCAGCCCTTGATGTCGAATAGCGCGATCGTGGTGTCGCCTGATTTCAGATGCGCGGTATCGACCAGGGTGGGATGGTTGAGGAAGACCGGCGCGGCACCCGCAGGCGCCAGCTGGACCTGTGGCGAAGGTGCTGTGCTCCCGACGGTTTGGGCCTGAGCGATAGATGGCAGACCAACAACGACAGCGATGGATATCGCACCGCACAACGCTGGCTTGATGGCTCGTGCCACCCGTGAACGAACGAGCATGGAAAGTGCCTTGATGCGCAGCGTGCCGATCCAGCCTCACTGCGACGGGGTTGCGAGCATGTTCATCCCACATGGTTCGTCCCGCCCCCGGCGTCAGTGGGAAACACGCGGATGTGGCAGCAGCAGCCGAGCGGCGGCCCGAACCGAGTGCACGAGCCGGTTTGACTTTGTTATAACAACGCGGCAGCTTCGATTTCATGGACGGCTCCTTCATCCATGTCACGCCCGACAGCTTGCACGGCCAAGTCATGCAGGATCTGCTCGCCCGCATCACCGCGGGGGAAGTTGGATCGGGTGGAGCCCTGCCGACCGAAACCGCCTTGTGCGAGCAGTATGGTGTCAGCCGGATCACCGTGCGCCGCGCCATTGCCGAGTTGGTCGCGCGCGGCTTGGTGTCACGCAAACGCGGTGTCGGCTCGTTCGTCACCGCTCGCGCCGATGGGCTGCGGACCGTCCGCCTGACCGGCTTCCTGGATGAGTCCCGCCCATTCCAAACGCGTCCGCTGCTCGATCAGCAGGTTCCAGCCGGCGAGGATGCGGCACACGCGCTAGGCCTGCCGGAGGGAGCGCCGGTCCACCACCTGCGTTCGCTGGTGCATTTCGATGCCGAGCCATACACCGTGTCCGACTCCTACACCCTTACGGAAGCCGGGCCCGTGACGGTCGATCCCACGGGCAAGCGGCTCGGGCACCGGATCGCACGGGCGGAGCAGGAAATGGACGCGGTCGCCGCGGATGGCGTGCTGGTGGAACAACTCGGGCTGCGGCGGGGTACCCCGGTCATGCGGGCCCGCCGGATCTACGTAACGCCGTCTGGTCGGCCGATCCAATACCTGGTCGTCCGCTACCATCCGCGTCATTATCGTTTCGTCGTCGATCTGCTGCCCCGCCAGGGCGCGTCGACCTATCAGATGTCGGCGACCGCGCCGCACAAGCCGGGGAAACCAGCCCCGGCGCGTTGAGACCACAAGTGCCCCACCTCAAGGGGCCATGCACAAGGAGGTATGCGATGCGTTTGATTCCCAACGGCCACACACTCGGCGCCACGGTCGCGGGCGCCGACCTTTCCCAACCGCTGACCCAAGCCGATTTCGCCACGATCCTGCGCGGCCTCGGCGAACACGGCGTGCTGTGCTTCCCGCAGCAACAACTCGATGCCCCGGCGTTGAAGCGGTTCTCGGAGCGGTTCGGTGGCCTGCAATACTCGCTGACCGGCACGTATCAGGAGCCGGGCACGCCGGAAGTGATGGTGTTGTCCAACATGCTGGAGCCGGATGGCAGCCCGATGGGCCTGTCGGATGCCGGGCAGGACTGGCACACGGACATGTCGTACAACGATCTGATCGGCTTTAGCAACGTTTTGTATGGCCTGCGCATCCCGCGTCGTGACGGCAAGGCGCTGGGCAACACCGTGTTCGCCAACATGCACGCCGCCTATGACGATTTGCCCGAAGAGCTGAAGACACGGCTGGAGGGCATGACCGCCAGCCACGACTTCAACAAGTTCTGGGAGGAGATGCGTCGCCGCCCCGGTAGCACCCGCCCCGCCCTGACGCCGGAGCAACGCGCCAAGCGCCCGCCCGCGACGCACCCCGTGTTCATGACCCACCCGATCACCGGCCGGAAAGTGCTGTACTGCAATCCAGGCTACGTCATCCGCATCAACGAGTTGGACGAGGCCGAGAGCGAGCACGTGTTGGAACAGCTGTTCGCCCACCAGCTGCAACCGAAATACCAGTACGCGCACAACTGGACCGAGAACGACGTGCTGATGTGGGACCATATCGGCACCCTGCACAACGCCATTCCCGACTACACCGCCGACGAGCATCGCCTGATCAAGCGCTGCCAGGTGATGGCCGACCGCATCTTCGACCCGGCGTTCGTGCGCGAAGGCTTGCAGCAGGCGGCATAGCCGGTGGACATGGCCGAGGCGGTCGGGGTGGTGGTGCAGTTCTACCGCCACCTCGACGACCGGAACATTGGCGCCCTGACCGGCTTGATGCTGCCGGACGGGGTATGGCACCGGCAGGGTGCGGCGCTGTCCGGGGCGGAGGCGATTGCCGCCGCCCTTGCCCGCCGCTCCCCCACGATGCACATCCACCATCTGCTGACCAACGTCTTCGCCGTACCCGCCGGGTCGGACGAGGCGGAGGTCACCGGCTACATGCTGGTGGTGCGTCACGAGCCGGGCGGTCCGCTGGAGGGGCCTGCGCCGCTCGACGGTATCGAAAACATCCGCACCATAAGGGCCACCCTACGCATGACCCTGGAGGGCTGGCGTATCGCGCACATGCAAGGCGACCCGCCCAGCTTCGCCGCCAAGCAATAATCAGAACGGAGGGTCCGACATGCGTTGGATGAGATACACCGCGGCCGGCCGCACGGCATGGGGCGAGTTGCAAGAGGGTCGCGTGCTGGAGTTGGCGGGGGGCCCGTTCGACGGCCCCCCCGTGCGCACCGGCGCCAGCCATGCGCTGGCCGATGTGCGCGCGGCGGTGCCGTTCATCCCGCGCACCTTCTACGCGGCCGGGTTGAACTACGTGTCCCACATCAAGGAAATGGCCGAGCGCCGCAACGAGACGCCAGCCATCCCGAGCAAACCCGACATGGGCTACCGCGCCACCAACGCCATCATCGCCGATGGCGAACCGGTGGTGATGCCGCGTGACGCCACCAAGATCCAGTACGAAGGCGAACTGGTGGTGGTGATCGGCAGCAAAGCCAAGCACCTGTCGGAGGCGGACGCGCTGTCCTGCGTGCTGGGTTACACGATCGGCAACGACGTCAGCGAGCGCGTGTGGCAGAAATCCGACCGCACGTTCTGGCGGTCGAAGAACACCGACACGTTCAAGCCGATGGGCTCCGTCATCGTCACCGGCATCGGCGATGCGGAGTTGGACGCGATGCAAACCACGGTCCGCCGCAACGGTGAGATCACCACTCAGTTCCGCACCAACGACATGCTGTTCGGCATTCGCAAATTCATCAGCACGATGACGCAATACCTGACCCTGCACCCCGGCGACGTGATCTGGATGGGCACCGACGGCGCATCCCCCGACCTGGCCGCCGGCGACGTGGTGGAAATCGAGATCACCGGGCTGGGCACCTTGCGCAACCCGTTCGTCCTCGAAGGAGCAGCCTAACCATGGCACACGCATCCTACGACACTCATCTGGCCCAGATCACCGCCATCCTGACCGCCTGGGCAATGCCGGCCGAACATGCCGCCCGCACCGCCGAGGTGATGGCCTGGGCCGACTTGCACGGCATCGACAGCCACGGCATGTCCATGCTCACCGTCTACGACCAGCGCCGCCGCGCCGGCCGGTTGCGGATGGATGCAGTGCCGCGGGTCGAGCGGGAAACCCCGGTCTCCGCCCTGGTCGACGCCGATGGCGGTTTGGGCCACGTGCCGTCCCGGCTGGCGATGGAGACTGCGATCGGCAAGGCGCGCACGATCGGTGTCGGCGTGGTGCCGGTGCGCAACTCCGCCCATTTCGGCGCCTGCGGGTTCTACGCGTCGATGGCGGCGGAGGCCGGGATGATCGGCATGGTCGCGACCTCGGCGTCCGGCATCCAGGTGGCACCTACGGGCGGCAAACAAGCGCGGCTCGGCACCGACCCGTGGGCGTTCGCGGCGCCGGGCAAGCCAGGAGAGCCGTTCTTGCTGGACATGGCCACCACCACCGTCGCCGCAGGACGCATCCGCAACAAGGCCAACGAGGGCATCCCAACTCCGCCGGGCTGGGTCATGACCGCGGACGGCCAGCCCAGCACCGACCCGCTGGAGGCAGTGGAGAAAGGCGGCACGCTGACATCGCTGGGCGGGTCGCGAGAGGGCAGCAGCTATAAGGGCTATGGCCTGTCGATGATGGTGAATATCCTGGGGTCGTGCCTTTCGGGCGCGACGCTGATCACCGACCCGATGCACACGAAGAAACCGCAGGGACAGGATATCGGCCACTTCTTCCTGGCCATGAGCCCGACGCTGTTTCGCGACGAGCAGGATTTCCGCGCCGACGTCGTCACGCTATGCGATGCCTTGCGCGCCACCACCCCGGTCGACCCGGCGCAACCCGTGCAGGTGGCCGGCGACCCGGAGCGCGCCAATGCCGCCCGCCGTCGGCGCGAAGGCATACCCGTCGGACCCAAGCTGCTGCTGAAAATACGCGCCATCGCCGAGGCATCGGGCGCACCCTGGCTGCTCGGTGGCGATTGACATAAATCGCTGCCCCGCTAGGCTTTGTTATAATAACTGCCCGCACGGGACCAACCCGGCGATGGGAGGAAATCGTGCCAGACCCGCTGCTGACCGCAACTGGTGTGACCTTGACCTACCCGAGCGGGCAGGACGTGGTGACTGCGACCTACCGCGTGGATTTCGAGGTATGCGCCGGCGATAGCTACATCCTGTTGGGCCCGTCCGGATGCGGCAAGTCGAGCCTGCTGAAAGCGGTCGGCGGTTATCTGCCAACGACCGAGGGTAGGATCAGCCTAAATGGCCGCGAGGTCCGCGCGCCTGGTCCCGACCGGATGATGGTGTTCCAGGAGTTCGACCAACTGTTACCCTGGCGCACCGTGCGGCAGAACGTGATGTTCCCGATGCGCGCCACCGGCAAATGGGGCCGGGCTGAATCCGGGGAGCGTGCCGATGCATTCCTCGCCATGGTCGGCCTGGCCAAGTTCCGCAACAGCTACCCGCACACGCTCTCCGGCGGCATGAAACAGCGAGCCGCCATCGCGCGCGGCATGGCGATGGAGCCGGACATCCTGTTGATGGACGAACCCTTCGCGGCCTTGGACAGCATGACCCGGGTGACCATGCAGGACGAGTTGCTCCGTCTGCAGGCGCAGACCGGCTGCACCCTGCTGTTCGTCACGCACTCCATCGCCGAGGCGATCAAGATCGGCAGCCGCATCCTGCTGCTATCGGCGCATCCCGGTCGCGTGCGGGCGGAGATCAACAACGTGCAGCGCCGGGTGCGCGAACCGGATGGAGCGAAGCGGCTGGAGGCGCAGATCTACGACCTGCTGTTCGGCACCGTGCCGGAGGCGGCAGCAGCATGATCGACCTGGGCCGCCCCGACGTATTCCGGGACCTCTCGACCAGCGATGCGTTGCCGGTCCTGCGCACGCGGCGTCCCTGGCCCGTTCTGGTGTACGACAACTCGCTGGTCCGCCGGCTGTTCGTGATCGTGCTGCTCGGGGCGATTTGGCAGGGCTACGCAACCTACGCCGATAATCCACTGTTGTTCCCAAGCCTGTCCGATACGATCGTGGCCCTGGTGGAGAACATCGCGAGCGGAGAACTCCTGCTACGCTGCGCCGTGTCGCTGAAGGTGTTGATCACCGGGTATGCTCTCGGCGTGACGCTCGCTGCCGTGCTGACGGCGTTCGCCACGTCTTCGAAACTCGGTGCGTCGCTGCTCGAGACGCTGACGGCGATGCTGAACCCGCTGCCGTCGATCGCGCTGCTGCCGCTGGCCCTATTATGGTTTGGCATCGGCGAGGGCAGCCTGCTGTTCGTGTTGCTGCATGCCGTGACCTGGGTGGTGGCGATGAACACCTATTCCGGGTTCCGCGGCGTATCGCAGACCCAGCGGATGGTTGGACATAATTATGGGCTCGGCCTGTTTCGGTTCATCGCACAGATCCTGATCCCGGCGGCGTTTCCGTCGATCCTGGCGGGGCTGAAAACAGGCTGGGCCTTCGCCTGGCGCACCCTGGTCGCGGCGGAGCTGATCTTCGGCACCAGTTCCGGCACCGGCGGCCTGGGTTGGTTCATCTTCGAGAACAAGAACGACCTGCAGATCGCCAACGTGTTCGCCGGGCTGCTGACGGTCATCGTGATCGGCCTGCTGGTGGACAGCCTGCTGTTTCGCACCATCGAGCGTTGCACCGTGCAGCGTTGGGGAATGCAGGGACGCTGATGAGGAACACGCGCATGGCCAAGACGTTTGCCGCACTGCTGCTCGCCGCCACGGTACTCGCGCCGGGCCTGGCGCACGCCGACACCGACACCATCCGCTTCGCCCAGCAGCAGAGCATCGGCTATCTGCAGTTCGACGTCATCAAGCACGAACACCTGCTGGAAAAACGGGCCGCCGAGCTGGGCATCCCCGGCCTGAAAATTTCGTGGGTGACGTTCAGCGGTCCGGACATGATGAACGACGCACTGCTGTCCGGCGCTGTCGACATCGTCTCGGGCGGGGTGCCCGGCTTGCTGACCATCTGGGGCCGCACCCGCGGTGCGTCATACGAGGTTCGGGGCGTGTCCGCACTGACCCAGGGCGTCAGCAAACTGAACACCAACGACCCGGCGATCCACTCGATCCAGGACCTCAAGCCCACTAGCCGCATCGCATTGCCGGCGGTCCGCGTTTCGATTCAGGCCGTGATCCTGGAGATGGCGGCCGCGCAGGCGTTCGGGCAGGACAATTACAAGAAGTTCGACGCGCAGACCCAGACGCTATCTCCGGCTGACAGCAGCACCGGCTTGCTGTCGGGTGCGGGAGGGTTCGATTGCGCGTTCACGCCACCGCCGTTCCCGGCGCTGCAACTGCGGAGCTCGAAGGTCCACACTATCCTGACGTCGTACGACGTGGCGGGCGAAAGCAGCGCGTCGGTGCTATGGGCGACGAAGAAATTCCACGACGCCAATCCCAAGCTGTTCCAAGCACTGTTGGATTCGCTGAAATCTGCGAGCGTTTTCATCAACGAACATCGGCGCGAGGCCATCCAGTACTACATCGACGACAGTCACACCTCGCTGAGTGTCGATGAGTTGGAGGCGGTGACGAACGAGCCGCATTCCTCGTATGGCGTGATCCCGGTCGGGGTCGAGAAGTTCGCAACCTTCATGGCCAAGACGGGTGCCATCAAGACGACGCCCGCATCATGGAAGGACGTTTTCTTCCCCGAGATCGCCGACCAACCCGGCAGCTAACCTCCCTCCTACTTCCTCTCCCTCGGGAGAGGGCTTAGAGATCCCGCCGCATGCCATCGACGAACACGTCGACCAGGCGGAGCACGCTGCCCTGCCAGCCTTCCTTGTCGTGCGTGTAGCAAAGCCCCACGATCGTCCGGAGGATATCCTCCGGGCTGATATCGTCGCGGATCGCCCCGGTCGCCACGGCACGCTGCAGCAACACTCCCAAGGCCCTGCCGAGCTGGTCCATGGAATAGATCGTAAGGTCCGACGACGCGTGCACGGCGACGGCGAGGGCGGTGGACATGCCCTTCTTCGTCGCCACGAACGCGACATTGGCGTGCATCCAGCGGCGCAGCGCCTCTACCGGCGGCAAATCGGCCCCGAGCTGCCCGGCTAAACCTACGAGATGTTCCACCTCGTTGCGATACACCGCCTCGAACAAGACCTCGCGCGTCGGGAAATGCCGGTATAGTGTCCCCACGCCGACGCCAGCCTCACGCGCCACAGCCTCAAGGCTCGCGCTAGGGCCGCCGGCAGCGAACACCGTCTTCGCAGCCTTGAGCACGCGCTCGCGGTTGCGGACGCTATCGGCCCGCGGCTTACGTGTCGTCTTGGCTGAAAGAACACCGTCCATACCGGTTAGCGTCGCTCCACTTGCAAAGCGGAGGGTGCCTCCGTATTTAGCCCCATATAACAGCTCTGATCGGAGTACCGCATGAGCCTGTCAATCAATCTCACCATCAATGGCACCGCGCGGGCCATCACGCTCGACGATCCCCGCATCACTTTGCTGGACCTATTGCGCGAACGGCTGGACCTGACCGGCGCCAAGAAGGGCTGCGACCGCGGCCAATGCGGCGCCTGCACCGTGCTGGTGGACGGCCGACGGGTGAATTCCTGCCTGGCTTTGGCGGCGAGCCAGGACGGCGCCGACATCCTCACCATCGAGGGTGTGGCGCACGGCGATCACCTCCACCCCGTGCAGGCGGCGTTCATCGAACATGACGGCTTCCAGTGCGGGTTCTGCACGCCGGGCCAGATCATGAGCGCGATCGGCATGATCCGCGAGGGCCAAACCGGCGACGATGCCGAACGGGTGCGCGAGGCGATGAGCGGCAATTTGTGTCGCTGCGGCGCCTATATCGGCATCACCGAGGCCGTGTTGGACGCGCAACGCACCATGCTCAGCCCTGGGACCGAGTCGAACCGGAGGGACGCGGCATGAACCGCTTCGAATACGCCCGCCCGGCCACGCTCGCCGAGGCCGTGGCAGCCGGCGCCGTGCCAGGCGCCGCCTACCTGGCCGCCGGCACCAACCTGATGGACCTGATGAAGGGCGGCGTCATGCGCCCTGGCCACCTGGTGGATATAAGCCGCCTCCCCGGTCTCGACCGGATCGAGCAACTGGCCGACGGCGGCATGCGGATCGGCGCGCTGGTGCGCAATTCGGACCTGGCCTACGACCCCGGTTTCGCCCGGCAGTTTCCGGCCGTGGCGGAGGCGCTGCTGTCGGGTGCCTCGGCCCAACTGCGCAATGCCGCGACCGTCGGCGGCAACCTGCTGCAGCGGACCCGGTGCGCGTATTTCTACGACACCGCCAGCGCCTGCAACAAACGCGACCCCGGCGCCGGCTGCGACGCGATCGGCGGCGAAAACCGGCTGCACGCCGTCCTCGGATGGAGCGAGCACTGCATCGCCACCCACCCATCCGATTTCTGCGTGCCGCTCGCTGCCCTCGACGCCGTGGTTGAAATCGAAGGCGCCGGTGGCCGGCGCGAGGTCGCACTCGAGAACTTCTATACCCTCCCCGGCACCACGCCCGAGCGGGAGACCGTGCTGGAGCCGGGCGAACTGATCACCTCGGTGCGCCTGCCGGCCGAAGCCGCTAACTTCGCTGCCAACGCCCGCTACCTGAAGGTCCGCGAGCGCACCTCCTACGCCTTCGCCGTGGTATCGGCCGCGGCGGCGCTGCGGCTGGATGGCGGCGTGATCGCAGAGGCGCGGATCGCGCTCGGCGGCGTCGCCCTGAAACCGTGGCGAGCCCGTGCGGCCGAAGCCGCATTGGCCGGGGCGCAACCCGATCAAGCCGCGTTCCGCCGGGCAGCCGAGGCCGCGCTCGCGGATGCCAAGCCCTCCGGCGACAACGCGTTCAAGATCGAACTCGCCCGTCGCATCGTCGTGCGCGCACTCACCATGGCCGCCGCGGGCACGCCGGAGCGCATGCCCGCCCTCCCCGCCTCACCCTTCTCTGGAGTGATGACCCATGCCTGAGATCACCCTCACGCAGGCCCCCGCGCATATCCGCATGGGGTCGAGCATCGGCCAGCCGCTGACCCGGCGTGAAGGCGTGCTCAAGACCACCGGCGCCGCCCGCTACGCCGCCGACGCCCATCCACCCGGCATGGTGTACGCGGTGATGGCCGTGAGCAGCATCGCACGCGGCCGGGTCAGCGCGCTGGATGTCGCGGCGGCCAAGGCCCACCCCGGCGTGATCGACGTAATGACGCCGGCCAACGCGCCCAAGCTGGCGATGGACCCGGACGCCAAGCTGCACCCGTTCATGTTCAAGATGGAGGTGCTGCAGAACGACTCCGTCCGCTACGCCAACCAGGCGATCGCCGTGGTGATCGCGGACACGCTGGAGGCCGCCACCGAAGGCGCCAGCCTGCTGCACCCGCAATACGAGGTCGAGCCGGCCCACATGGGTCTGGACTCGGCTGACAGCTACATCCCCCAGGCGGTCGGCGCTGGCAGCCCGGCGGCCGAGAGTCACGGTGACGTCGCGGCCGGTATGGCGGCGGCGACGGTGCGGATGGAGGCGGTCTACGACACCCCGGCGCAGTACCACAACGCGATGGAGCCCCACGCCATCGTGGCAGCGTGGGACGGTGACACGCTCTCCATCGACACCCCGAGCCAGGGCATGGCGATGGCCCAGCAGCGCATCGGCGGGTTGTTCGGCGTGGCACCCGAGGGCATCCACATCCGCAGCCCGTTCCTCGGCGGCGGTTTCGGCTCCAAGGGCCTGGTGTCCGGCCCGCAGATCCTCGGCATCATGGCCGCCCGCATGGTCGGACGCCCGGTCAAGCTGGTGCTGCGGCGCGAGCAGATGTTCGGCCCCGTCGGCCACCGCGCCCCCACCCGGCAGACTTTGCAGATGGGGACGGACGCACACGGCACGCTGACGGCGATGAGCCATCACGCGAAGACCGCCACCAGCACCTTCGACGAGTTCATCGAGTCGGCCGCCAACGCCTCTCACACGCTGTATGCCAGCCCGGCGATCAGCACGTCGCACGAGGCGGTGCGGATCGACACCGGCACGCCCCTGTTCATGCGCGCGCCCGGCGAGGCCCCCGGCAGTGCCGCGCTGGAGAGTGCGATCGACGAGATGGCGCTGGCCTGCGGCATGGACCCGCTGGCGTTCCGGCTGAAGAACTACGCCGAAATGGAGCCGATCAGCGGCAAGCCGTTCTCCTCCAAGGCGCTGCGGCAATGCTACGAGCAGGGGGCGGCGAAGTTCGGCTGGGCCACCCGTCCGCAAGCGCCGCGCCAGATGCGTGACGAAGCCGGCATGTTGGTCGGCTGGGGCATGGGCACGGCGGTGTTCCCCGCGCTGATGTTCGAGGGCCACGCCCGGGCGGTGCTGAAACAGGACGGCACCGGCATCGTGGAGACCGGCGCCCACGACATGGGCCAGGGTGCCTGGACCGCGTTCGCGCAGATCGCAGCCGACTCGCTGGGCCTCGATCTCGACCAGGTGGAGTTCCGCTCCGGCACGTCCGACTTGCCGGATGCCGGGATCGCGGGCGGCTCGGCCCACACTGCCACGGTCGGCGCCGCGATCCATGGCGCCGGGGGAGACGTGATCGGCAAGCTCGCGGACCTGGCCACGGGTGATGAACGCTCGCCTTTGTTTGGGGCCGGCAACACCGGTGTGATCGCCCGCGGTGGCCGGCTATTCCGCCGCGACGACGAGGCCCGCAGCGAGAGCTACGCCGACATCCTGACTCGCGCCGGGCGTGACGCGATCGAGGGCACGGGCACCGGTTCGGCCGACCAGGCGGCGCAGGCGGCCTACGCCATGCACGCGCACGGGGCGGTGTTCGCCGAGGTGAAGGTGGACCCGGATTTCGGCCAGGTGCGCGTGACCCGGCTGGTTGGCGCGTTCGCGGCTGGCACTGTCGTGAACCCGCGCATGGTCCGCAGCCAGTATTACGGCGGCATGATTTGGGGGGTGTCGTTCGCGCTGCACGAGCACGCGGTGATGGACAAGCGCTCCGGCCGCCCGATGAACCCGAACCTGGGCGAATACCACGTCCCGGTGAACGCGGACGTGCCTGACATCGAGGCGATCCTGGTGGAGGAACGCGATGTCCACGTGAACGCACTCGGCATCAAGGGCGTGGGCGAGATCGGCATCACCGGCACGGCGGCGGCTATTGCCAACGCGGTGTGGCACGCGACCGGCGTGCGGGTGCGCAGCTTCCCGATCACGCTCGACCGGCTGATCGAAGCTTAGCTAGCTTCTCCCCCGTTCTTCACGGGGGAGGTGGCGGCAAAGCCGACGGAGGGGGCGCACCGATCGTGCGGCTGTGCCCCCTCCACCATGCTTCGCACGGTCCCCCTCCCCCGCTGCGCAGGGGAG
>CAXTWC010000077.1:0-23398 GCA_964247805.1 uncultured Acetobacteraceae bacterium
CTCCGATCAGCATGAAGGTGTCGCAATCCGCCGAGGAGAGCCTGGCGATCTGGAAGGGCCGCAAGGGAGCTTTCGGCGCGGTCGGTCGGATCAGCCCCGATTACATGTGCATGGACGGGACCATCCCGACCAGCCGGTTGCCCGAGGTGCTGCGACGCATCGGCGAGATGAGCGAGCAATATGGCCTGAAGGTGGCCAACATTTTCCACGCGGGCGATGGCAATCTACACCCGTTGGTGATGTTCGACGCCAATGATGCGGACAGTTTCCACCGCGCTGAAGCATTCGGCAGCGACATCCTGAAGCTGTGCGTGGAGGTGGGCGGTTGCCTGACGGGCGAGCATGGCGTGGGATTGGAGAAGCGGGATTTGATGCGGTTTCAGTTCAGCGAGGCGGAGTTGGAGCGGCAGCGCGAGCTGAAGAGTGCGTTCGATCCGCAGTGGCTGTTGAACCCGGCAAAGGTGTTCCCGCTAAAGGCGGCGGCTTAGCTCGTGTGGGAAGCTCCCTCACCCAACCCCCTCCCAGGGCGAGAGGGTTCTTACCTTCTCCCTCTCCCCCTGGGAGAGGGTCGGGGTGAGGGACCTAGTGCCCCCACCGACGAAGCCGCCCTAGCCGCGCAAGTCGCCGCCGCCTACGCCGCCCGCGAGCCGATCGAGGTCGAAGGCGCCGGCACCAAACGCGGCATGTTGCGCCCCGTGCAGGCCGCCCGCTCGCTCTCCACCCGCAACCTGCGCGGCATCACCCTCTACGCACCCAAGGAACTGGTAATCTCTGCCCGCGCCGGCACGCCCATCCGTGAGATCGAGGCAACCCTCGCCGAGAACGGCCAACACTTGATCGCCGAACCGCCCGACCTCTCCGCCCTGCTGGGCACGACCGGCGAGCAGACCATCGGCGGCCTGATCGCGACCAATCTGTCCGGTCCACGCCGGGTCGCCTGGGGCGCCATGCGGGACCACGTCATCGGTATTCGCGCCGTGGACGGCACGGGCGACATCTTCCACTCCGGCGGCCGGGTGCTGAAGAACGTCACCGGGCTCGACCTATGCAAACTGCTGACAGGCAGCCACGGCACGTTGGGCGTCATCACCGAGGTCACCCTGAAAGTGCTGCCGGCACCCGAGTGCACCGGCACGCTGGTGCTCCCCGGGCTGGACGCGCTCGGAGCGGTGGCGGCGTTGTCGGCGGCACTGGGTTCGCCATACAGCGTGTCCGCAGCCGCCTGGCTGCCAGTCGAGGCCGCCGCGCGCGTACCCGCCCTCGCCGGATACGCGGCGTCCGTGGCGCTGATGCGGATCGAGGAATTCACCGCCAGCGTTGCCTATCGCACCGCCCGGTTGACGCTGGACCTGCAAACCTACGGTCGCGCCGAACTGCTGGACGACACGCTTAGCCGTGCAGCCTGGCGGGCCGTACGGGACGCCGTGCCCCTGGCCGCGGAGCCCGGGGATGCCGTGTGGCGCGTTTCCGTCCGCCCGTCCTCCGGGCCCGGTGTGCTGGCAGCGGTCGGGATCAGCGGCTTCCTCGACTGGGGTGGCGGGCTCGTTTGGCTCGCGGGCGACCCGGCGTCCCACGACGCCGTGGTGCAGGCCGCGTCCGCCGCCGGGGGCACCTGGACGCTGATGCGCGGGCCCGACAGCCTGCGCAGCGCCGTCGCCGTGGTGCCGCCCGAACCGCCCGCCTTGGCCGCGATCGGCCGCCGGGTAAAGGCGGTGATGGACCCCGCCGGTATCCTCAATCCCGGCCGCCTCACCGCAGGAGCCTGAGTTTTTGCAAACCAACTTCACCACCGAGCAGTTGCGCGACCCCGAAACGGCGACCGCCAACCAGGTGCTGCGGACCTGCGTGCATTGCGGCATGTGTACCGCCACCTGCCCGACCTTCGTGCTGCTGGGGGACGAGCTGGATAGCCCGCGCGGCCGCATCTACCTGATCAAGGACATGCTGGAATCCGGCCGCCCGGCCTCCGCGGACGTGGTCAAGCACGTGGATCGCTGCCTGTCGTGCCTGTCCTGCATGACGACATGCCCCTCCGGCGTGAACTACATGCACCTGGTCGATCACGGCCGCCGCTATATCGAGGAGACCTACACCCGCCCGTGGCACGAGCGGTTGTTGCGCGATGTGCTGACCCGGGTGCTGCCGTCCCCCAGCCGGATGCGGCTGGCGATGGTGGCGGCCCGGCTGGCGAAACCGTTCCGCGGGTTGGTGCCAGCCGGCGTGCTGGGCGGCCGCTTGCGCGCGATGCTGGACCTGGCGCCGAGCCGCTTGCCGCCGCGCCAATCGGTGAACGGGCTGCACCGGGCCGAGGGTGTGCGGCAAGGTCGGGTGGCGTTGCTCGCCGGGTGCGCGCAACAGGTGCTGGCGCCGTCGATCAACGCTGCGACCATCCGCTTGCTCACCCGCATGGGTTGGGACGTGATCGTGCCACCGGCCGTCGGGTGCTGCGGCGCGCTGACCCACCACATGGGCCGGCACGACCCGGCGATGGCCTCCGCCCGCGCCAACATCGCCGCCTGGAGCGCCGAGGTGGACGGGGAGGGGCTGGACGCCATCCTGGTCAACACCTCGGGCTGCGGCACGACCTTGAAGGATTACGGCTTCATGTTCCGCAACGAGCCCGAGCGGGAGGCCGCCGAGCGGGTGTCTGCCTTGGCGGCGGACGTGTCCGAATTCCTGTTCCGGGCGAACTACATGCCGACGCGTGAGCCGCCGGGTTTGACGGTTGCCTACCACGCCGCTTGTTCGCTGCAGCACGGCCAGCAGGTGCTGACGCAGCCGAAGGGTTTGTTGCGCAATGCCGGGTTCACGGTCGTGGAAGCGGCCGAGGGGCATCTGTGCTGCGGGTCGGCCGGCACATATAACCTGCTGCAGCCTGAGATCGCCGGCCGCCTGCGGGAGCGCAAGCTGGACAATATCCGTCGCACGAGCCCCGACCTGATCGCCGCCGGCAACATCGGCTGCCTGACCCAGCTTGCGGGTGGCGGATTGCCGACGGTGCACACGGTGGAACTGCTCGACTGGATGGCCGGCGGCCCCAGGCCGGAAGCCGTGCCAGCGTGACCGCATCCCTAGATCCTCCCCTGCGAAGCGGGGGAGGGGGACCGTGCGAAGCATGGTGGAGGGGGCGGTGGGCACTGGCCGAGCGCCCCCTCCGTCGGCTTCGCCGCCATCTCCCCCGCAGCGCGAGGGAGGACCTAAACCGAGGGTTTCGGTTGTGTGTGGTCATCACCCTTCTGACCAGCCCGGCGCTCGCCCAAACGCCGAACCAGCCGAGCCGGGAGCAAACCTTGGACCGCTTGCTCGGCCTGTTGAAAGTAGCACCCGACGAGCAGACCGCCGGGGCGGTGGAGCGCGCGGTGCAGAGCCAGTGGCTCGCGCAGGCCACCCCGGCGACCAAGCTGCTGCTGATGCACGGCTTCAACGAGCTGACCGCAAACCAGCCGAACGACGCGCTGGACGATTTTGATGCCGCGCTCGACCTGCAGCCGGATCTGCAGGAGGGCTGGCACGGCCGGGCAATGGCGCGCTCGCAGCTGGGCGACACGGCCGGTGCCACGCGCGACATCGAGGAGGTTCTGAAGCACGAACCGCGGCAGTTCGCGGCGTTGCAGGACCTCTCCCGCATCGCCGAGCAGCAGAAGAACTACAAGGGCGCCTACGAGGCCTGGCAACGAGCCCTGGACCTCGACCCGAAGACGCCGGGTGGGGCGGACCGGCTGAAGGACTTGAAGGTCAAGGCGTTCGGCCAGAACACCTGAACTGCGAAGTCGTCAGCCCGCAGCGGACGCCGGCACCACCCGTTGCAGGCGGCCGCGCGTCTCGAGCGTCACCGTCTGGCCGACCGGCATCATCGTCTCACCATCGCGCAAGTGCTGCACCACGGTGAGCACCCGTCCGCTCGTCAATCGAACGGTATAGGCGGCGCCGTCGGCCGTCTGGATGGCACCTCCCGCAGCAGCCCCAGCAACGCCGCCCACGGTGCTGCCGATCGCCGCCCCGAGCACTCGCCCGGCGCCTCGCCCCAGGGCGCCGCCCGCAGCTCCACCCAGCACGACACCCGCGATGACCCCGGCGCCTGGATCCTCTCCCGCCTGGTCGGCAGGGGATGCGGCCAAGATCACACCCGTCTCCAGCGCGGGCGGCGGCGTTTGGATGCAGCCCGGCAGCAGCCCCAGCAGGAGGAGCGCCACCCACCGAGGCCGTGTCACGTCAGCTGCCTGGAGTGGCCGCAGCGACGCGGGCGGGCTGTGCCGCCGTCATGACCGCATGGATGAAGTCGGGATCGGAGACCGCGCTATTGACGCTGCTCGAGAAGGCTTTGATCAGGGCCGAGCGAGCATTGTCCGAGCCCATTACTTCGATGTTCGGCTCGGTGCCGGTGCCCTCGTAGTATTTGGTGAAGGCCGTGCTGCCATCGGGCGCCGTGACCTTTACGTTGAACGCAACGGTCGCGACGGAATCGCCCGAGAAGAAGCCGGTCTTGAAGTCGTTGTAGAAGCGGACGAGGTCCACGTGCACCGTGGCGCCGTTGGGGCCGATCCGGAAGCCGCGCTCGTTCAGTTCGTGTTTGAAGGCGTCGGTGACCGTGGCCGGGATATCGTTGGACGCGGTGATCGCTGCCATTTCGATGCCGTAGCCGTTCTTCTTCGTGCTGATGCGGTCTCGGTAGGTTGCCCGTGCATCGGTGGTCGTCACGTCGGCGGCCCCGCCATAGGCGGACATGATCGGCTGCGGGTTCGAGGTCGCCTGATACGGAACATCCACCTTCGAGGTGATCAAGGCACAGCCGCTGCAAAGCAGAAGCGCAAAGACGGGGGCAAGACGTTTCATTCGCATAACATCGTCCACTGTTTAGAGACGGCTATAGTATGCAACGATCGCCTTTTGCAAGATCGCGATTGTCGGCAATCCGGGTCGCTTCGACCGCTTTCAAAGCCCTCTTCCTGGGGGAGAGGGAGGCGAAGCGAGTCAGCGCTTCCGTTTCAGCGGCAGATTGGTGCGGTAGATCACCCGCTTGAGCGCGAACGCCGACCGCACGCCGCGCACTCCCGGCAGGCGGGTCAGCTGTGTCCGCAGGAACTCCTCATACGCCCCCAGATCGGCCGCCACGACGCGGAGCAAATAGTCGCTCGCGCCGGTCATCAACATGCACTCCATCACCTCCGGCAGCTCCTGCACGGCTCGCTCGAACGCCTCCAGCAGCTCTTGCGTCTGCCCGGCCAGCTCCACCGAGACCATGACGTTCACCGGCAACCCGACCCGGTCCTGGTCCAGCAGCGCCACGTAGCCGGTGATCACGCCACTCTCCTCCAGCAGCTTTTGCCGCCGGTGGCACGGGGAGGGTGACAGCCCGGCCGCCTCGCTCAGTTCGACGGTGGTGGCGCGGCCGTCGCGTTGCAGGTGGTCGAGGATGGATAGGTCGATACGGTCCAGTCGCACAGGCAAACCTCCCATATTGCAACGCACCATTAGCCAAAGCTGCTAATCCAGCGTGATCCTGAACCGAAATACGACAGCAATCACCTCCTAATTCGGCGCTAACATTTCCCATATCCGGCGCGGGAGAAATGCCATGGACGTTGGTCTCGGGACTGCCCCCATCACGCTCGAAAGCCGGTATGCGGAGCTGGACCATCCCGTCCTGCTCACCGGGATCCAGGCGCTGGTCAGGGTGCTGCTGGAGCAAGCCCGGCTCGATCGGGCCGCCGGATTGCACACCGGCGGGCTGGTCTCGGGCTACCGCGGCTCACCCTTGGGAGGGCTGGATCAGGAACTTTGGCGCCGTAGCAAGCTGCTCGACGCGGCGGGCGTGCATTTCAAGCCGGGTCTGAACGAGGACCTGGCGGTGACCATGCTGTCCGGGGCGCAGCAGCTCGACTTCTATCCCGGCAAGCAGGTCGATGGCGTGTTCGGCATGTGGTACGGCAAGGGTCCCGGCGTGGACCGCTCCGCCGACGCGCTGCGGGTCGCCAACGCGTTCGGCAGCCACAAGCACGGCGGCGTGCTGGCGATCGCCGGGGACGACCACGGCGCGCACTCCTCCACCTTCCCGCACCAGACCGACCAGATCTTCGAAGCCGTCATGATGCCGGTGCTGCAACCGGCTGACGCGGCGGAGATCATCGAGTACGGCCTCGCCGGCATCGCGCTGTCGCGGTTCAGCGGCCTGTGGGTCGCCATGAAGACCATCGCGGAAACAGCGGAACAGGCCAACACCGTGCTCGTCCCCTCGACGCGCCAATTTGTCACGCCGCAGATCGTGGTGCCGCCGCACGGCTTCAACATCGACACCGGGCTGAAATGGCCGGCGGAGCGCTTCGTCATCGAGGGGCGCATCCTCGAGGAACGGCTCCCCGCAGCCCTCGCCTGGTGGCGCGCCAACGGCATCGACCGGGTGACGCAGGGCACGGCGGAGGCCCCGGTCGGCATCGTCACAATCGGCAAGGCGCATCACGACGTGCTGCACGCGCTGGAGGCGATGGGGCTCGCCCAGCATCCGGGCCTGGCGATCTACAAGGTCGGCATGACCTGGCCGCTCGAGACCACCGGCCTGCGTGCGTTCGCCAAGGGTCGCCGCCTGCTAATCGTAGTGGAGGAGAAACGCTCCTTCGTCGAGGCGCAGATCCGCTCCGCGCTATACAACCTGCCCGCCGATGCGCGCCCGGCGGTGGTGGGCAAGACCGGGCTGGACGATCGTTCGCTGCTGCCGGCCGTGATGGAGCTGTCGCCCGAGCTGATCGCCACCGCCCTGGCCCGCGTGCTGCCGCCGTTCGGCATCGAGGCCGCAGCGCCCGAGGCGTTGGATGCGCCGGAGCGGCCCGACGGATTGCTCGCCCGCGCACCGACGTTTTGCGCCGGGTGCCCGCACAACACGTCCACTCGGTTGCCGGACGGGTCGTTCGCGATGGCGGGGATCGGCTGCCACGTGATGGCGATGCAGAACACGCCGGGCACCGGGCTGTTCAGCGTCATGGGCGGCGAGGGCGTGGCCTGGACCGGGCTGGCGCCGTTTACCAGCCTTAAACATGTCTTCGCCAATATGGGCGACGGAACGTATCAGCACTCGGGCCTGCTCGCGATCCGCCAGTCGGTCGCGGCGGGGACGCGCATCACCTACAAGGTGCTTTATAACGACGCCGTGGCCATGACGGGCGGGCAGCCGGCCGAGGGCGGGCCCACCGTGATCGACATCACGCGGCAGATCGCGGCGGAGAATGTCGGCCGCATCTACGTCGTCGCCGACGACCCGGCGCGTCTGCCCGAGGCGAGCGCGCTGCCGCCGGGCGTTCTCCGCTACGGCCGCGACATGTTGCCGCAGGTGCAGGCCGAGTGCGCCGCGTTCGAAGGCGTGTCGGCCATCATATACGACCAGGTCTGCGCCACCGAGAAGCGCCGCCGCCGCAAGCGGGGCAAGATGGCCGCCGCCGACGTGAAGGTCAGCATCAACCCGCGGGTGTGCGAGAACTGCGGCGATTGCACCGAGCAGTCGCACTGCATCGCCATCGAGCCGATCGACACCGAGTATGGCCGCAAGCGCCGCATCTCGCCCACCAGCTGCAACACCGATCTGTCGTGCCTGAAGGGGTTCTGCCCCTCGTTCGTCACCTCCGCCACCGACGCGCCCAAGCGGGATAACGCCGCCGAGTGGCAGGCGCGTGAGGCCGAGCTGTCCGCGCACCTCCCCAACCCCGTGATGCCGGACCTGGCGACGCCCTGGCGCGGGCTGTTCGCCGGGATCGGCGGCGGCGGCATCGTGACGGCGGGCGCGGTGGTGGCGATGGCGGCCAGCATCGAGGGTAAGCAGGTCAGCACGCTCGACTTCACCGGCCTGGCGCAGAAGAACGGCGCCGTCGTGTCGCACGTGCAGATCGCGCAACAGGGGCTGGACGTCGTCCGCATCCCCACCGGGGAGGCCGATGTGATGATCGCCGCCGACCTCGCCGTGGGTGCGCAAAAGGGCGTGCTGGAGCGTATGCGCCGGGGTGGTGCGGTGCTGGGCAACCTCGACCTGCAGGCCAACACCGGGTTTTTGGCGAACCGCGACCTGGTGATCGACGCCGGGCTGCATCGCCGGGTGATCGACCGCGCCGTGGGCGGCAACGCCAGCGTGTACCTGCGGGCGACGGCGCTGTCGGAGAAATTGTTCGGCCAGTCGCAGGCGCTGAACACGCTGATGACGGGGCTGGCCTGGCAGGCCGGGCTGATCCCGGTGGGGCAGGCGGCGCTGCTGCAGGCCATCGAGCTGAACGGCACGGCCGTCGCGCTGAACCGCCGCGCCTTCACCTGGGGCCGCATCCTGCAGGCTCGACCAGACCTAGCCGACGCCGTGCTGGCCGGCGAGGAGCTGCCACCTGCGACGCTGGACGGCCTGATCGCCGCGCGGGAGGCGGAGTTGGTGCGCTACCAGGGCAAGCGGCTCGCCCGGCGCTATCGTCGCGTTGTAGATCGGGCGGTGACGCGCGAGACTGCGGTGCTCGGCCAGCCGGGCCGGTTCGCCCGGGCCGTGGCGGAAGGGCTGTTCCGGGCGATGGCTTACAAGGACGAATATGAGGTGGCCCGCTTGCATGCCGCCGCCGAGTATGGCGAGCGGCCGGTGTTCCACATGGCGCCGCCGCTGATCTCCGGCACCGACCCGGCGACCGGGCGCCGCAAAAAGGTCGCTATCCCCGGCCGGATCGCGCTGCCGCTGTTCCGGGCGCTGCGCCACGGTCGGGTGCTGCGTGGCACGCCGTTCGACCCGTTCGGCTGGCAGGCGGAGCGCCGGGCCGAGCGAGCGCTGATTGGTGAGACCGAACGCAGCATCCAAGCGGCGATGGACTCGCTGCGCCCCGAGACGCTGGACACGGCGGTGGCGCTGGCCGACATTCCCAACCACATCCGCGGCTTCGGCCCGGTCAAGGACAAGGCAATGCGGGACGCCGAGCCGCAACGAGTGGCCCTGCTGGCCGCATTGAATGCAAAGCCGCTCGCCATGGCGGCCGAATAAGGGAGCGGAGATGAGCATCTGCATCGTTGGGTCCGCGCGCACGCCGATCGGGGGCCTGCTGGGCGAGTTGACGCCGCTGACAGCCCCCAAGCTCGGCTCGGCGGCCATTGCGGCAGCGCTGGAGCGGGCTGGTATCGCACCGGATGGCGTAGCGGGCGTGGTGATGGGCAACGTGCTGCCAGCCGGGTTGGGGCAGGCGCCAGCTCGGCAGGCGGCGGTGGGGGCCGGGATCCCGGTCTCGGCGCCGGCGGTGACCGTGAACAAGATGTGCGGCTCCGGCATGCAGGCGCTGATCCAGTGCCATGATCAGCTCGCGGCCGGCGGCACCGGCATCCTGGTGGCCGGTGGCATGGAGAGCATGAGCAATGCCCCGTTCCTGCTGCCCCGCCTGCGCGGCGGGGTGAAGTACGGCCACAGCACGGTGATGGACCACATGGCGTTGGATGGGCTGGAGGACGCGTTCGAGCCCGGCCGCGCCATGGGCACCTACGCCGACGTCACAGCGCGTGAAATGGGTTTCTCCCGTGCGGACCAGGATGCGTTTGCGGAGCGCTCGCTGCGGCTGGCGCAGGACGCCGGCAGCAACGCGGCACTGCGGGACGAGATCGCCGACCTGCTGGTGCCGGGTCGCAAGGGCGACGTCACGATCTCGGCCGACGAGCAGCCGCGCAAGGCGGATGTGTCCAAGATCGCCGGATTGCGGCCCGCGTTCGGCAAGGATGGCACGGTGACGGCCGCGAATGCGTCGTCGATCAGCGACGGTGCGGCGGCGTTGGTGCTGGCGCATCTGTCGGAGGCGGAGGATCGCGGACTGACCCCGATCGCCCGCATCGTGGCGCACGCGACCCATGCGCAGGAGCCAGGTTGGTTCACCACGGCCCCGGCGCCGGCGATCCGCAAGGTGCTGGCCAAGGCCGGTTGGACGACGGACGACGTGGATTTGTTCGAGATCAACGAGGCATTCGCCGTGGTGGTGCTGGCGACGCAGCGCGAACTCGGGCTGCCGTTGGAGAAGATCAACGTGCGGGGTGGGGCCTGCGCCGTGGGGCACCCGATCGGGGCGAGTGGGGCAAGAATCGTGGTCACTCTGCTGGCGGCCATGCGCCAACGTGGAGCTCGCCGCGGCGTGGCCGCGATCTGCATCGGTGGCGGCGAGGCAACGGCGGTGGCCGTGGAGATGCTGCACTAGGGGTGTTGGAGAAAGCCCCCTTCCCTTGAGGGCGGGGGGTTGGGGGAGGGGTGGCCCCACGCACTAAACCGCGTGTGTGGCACCCCTCACCCCGGCCCTCTCCCTCAAGGGGAGAGGGAGAAGAAGAACAGGGAGGCAAGAATGCTCGAGCAGACTGACCCGAATTACCTGATCGTCGATACGGCCCGGCGCTTCGCCCAGGAGCGTCTGGCGCCAACCGCCGCCGCCCGTGAAAAGGCCGGCCGGATCGAGCCCGAGATCGTCCGCGAGCTCGGCGAGATGGGCTTCCTCGGCGCCACCCTGTCCGCGGACTGGGGTGGGTCGGAGATCGACACCGAAACCTACGCCCGCGTCATCGAGGAGATCGCGGCCGGGGATGGCTCCGTCTCCACGCTGGTGAGCGTGCACAATGCTCCCACCTGCGAGATCCTGCAGCATTACGGCAGCGATGCCCAACGCGACGAATGGTTGCGCCCCATGGCGGCAGGCGCGGCGATCGGCTCGTTCGCGTTGACCGAACCAGGCGCCGGGTCGGAGGCGTCCGCGTTGCGCACGCGGGCCGTGAAGGATGGCGACGACTACGTCATCACCGGCTCGAAGCAGTTCATCTCCAACGCCGCGATCGGGCACACCACGCTGCTGTTCGCCATCACCGACCCGGCGGCCGGCAAGAAGGGCATGAGCTGCTTCGTCGTCAGCAACAGCACGCCGGGCTACCAGGTCGCGCGGATCGAGGAGAAGCTGGGGCAAAAGGCGTCCGATACCTGCCACCTGGTATTCGACGAAATGCGCGTGCCGGCGTCGCAGCGGATCGGAGCGGAAGGGGAGGGGTACAAGATCGCGCTCTCCACCCTGGAGGCAGGGCGCATCGGCATTGCGGCGCAATCCGTTGGGATGGCACGGGCGGCGCTGGACTATGCGATCGGTTACGCCAAGGAACGCAAATCGTTCGGCAAGCCGATCATCGACCACCAGGCCGTGGGATTCCGCCTGGTCGACGCCAAGACCAAGCTGGAGGCGAGCCGCCAATTGGTGCTGAACGCGGCCCGGTTGCGCGATGCCGGGCAGCCAGCGTTGGAGGCGGCGGCGATGGCCAAGTTGTTCGCATCCGAGGCAGCGGAGGCGATCTGCACCGCGGCGATCCAGACGCTCGGCGGCTACGGGTTCCTGTGCGACTACCCGGTGGAGCGCATCTACCGCGACGTGCGGGTTTGCCAGATCTACGAGGGCACCAGCGACATCCAAAAGATCATCCTGCAGCGGATGCTGTAGCGGTCATGGTGCGGACCCGGGCGCCACACCCGGCTGTGATCGGCTGGCGCAGAGCGACGGGCGCCAGGAACGGCCCTCACGGGGACCCTCTCCCGTGAAACACGGAAGAGGGAAAGTCTGAGCGGGAGACTACTTCGTCAGCTGCCCGCGTAGTTCGCCACCCGGATTGGCCGAAGTGTGAATGTTTGCATACATGTTGCCGGCCATCAGGGCAGACATCTGAGCGTCGGTCAGCGTCGCCGTGCCATGAACCGGGCTCGTGACTGGCTGCGCGAACGGGACCATCACGCCGGCGTTCACACCCGCGGCGGCCGGACCATGCAAGTGACCCATTGTCGCCGGGCCGGAAAGCCCCGAGAAGGTCACGGTATAGGTCAAAACCTTCGTGTTGGTGTCCAGCGTGGCCTCAGCCGTGCCTTTGCCGTCGGTGGTCTTTGGAGGCACTTCGCTTTTAGGATCCATCGTGGCATGGAACGTAACGGTCTCGGCATGGGCCGCTACCGACACGAGGGCGAGTAAACCGGCGAGTAGCAGGGCAGGATTTTTCATATTGGGATTAGACTCCGCAATCGTACCAGCTGGGAAGGACGCTGCCCAGCTTAACAAAGATAAAGCAGAGGCAGCCATTGTCGAGCCACCCGTCGGCCCCGTAGTGGACGCCACGCCCCGGCCGCTGCCCGCCCGCATCCGGATACGCGGCCGCGATGCTGAACTGGAGCCGTTGCACGTCCGCCATGCGCCCGAATTGTGGGATGCGGCGCGTGGATCACTGGATAGTTGGGCCTATCTCGGCTACGGGCCGTTCGCGGACGAAGCGGCGATGACGCGCCATGTGGCGGCCTTTGCCACCACGCAGGATCCGATGGCGTGGGCCATTCGCCCGGTGGCGACCGGGTTGGTCAGCGGCTGGCTGACCCTGATGGACATCCAGCCCGCCAATGCCGCGATCGAACTGGGGAACATCTGGTTCGCCCCCCGCATGCAGCGCACCCGCGCCGCGACGGAGGCGATGTACCTGCTGTTGCGCCTGGCCATCGACGAGTTGGGCTACCGCCGGCTGGTCTGGAAGTGCAACGCGTTGAACGCGCCTTCGCGCCGGGCAGCCGAGCGGTTGGGCTTCCAATACGAAGGCGAGCTGCGCGCCCACATGGTCACCAAGGGCCGCCGCCGCGACACCGCGATGTTCTCCATCCTGGCCGAGGAATGGCCAGCCCGCCGCGATGCGATGGCGGCCTGGCTCGAACCCTCGAACTTCGCCGAGGACGGCACTGCCAAGCGCTCGCTCGCAAGCTTCCGGTCGTAACGTCAGATGTTCAGTCATGAAGGGCTCGAGCACCTGCTCGGCGAATACGGCTACGGCCTGGTATTCGTTGTCATCATGCTCGAGGCGATGGGCCTGCCGTTCCCAGGCGAGAGCATGATCATCGGCGCGTCGGTCTACGCCGCCACGACGGGAAAGCTGCACATCGCCTTCGTGGTCGCTGCGGCGATCGGCGGCGCCATCATGGGGGACAATTTCGGCTACCTGATCGGCCGCTGGGCCGGCATTCCGCTGCTGCGGCGCTTCGGCAAGCATGTCGGGCTGACCGACAAGCGGATGGACCTCAGCCGCTACCTGTTCAAGACGCAGGGCGGCAAGGTGGTGTTCGTGGGGCGGTTCATCGCCATCCTGCGCACCTTCGTGGCGCTGTTCGCCGGCGCCAACCACATGGAGTGGAAGACGTTCCTACTGTGGAACGCCGTCGGCGGCGTGGTTTGGGCCAGCCTGTATGGGACGGGGGCCTACCTTCTCGGCAACGCCATGAAGCGCCTGGCGGGCCCGATCGGCATCGGCATCGGCGTGGTAGCCGCCGTCGTGATCGTGATCGCCGTCATCGTGCTCCGGCGCAACGAGTCGCGGCTCGAGAACAAGGCCGAGGCTGCGATGAAGCAGGACGGTGGCGGGATGGACTCCTCCGGCGCTAAGCCTGGACCGGCATCCGCAACGTGAAGCACGTGCCATCCTGCGTGGAGCCTACATGGAGCGTGCCGCCATGCGCCTTTGCGATCTCCGAGCAGATGTACAGGCCCAGCCCCAACCCTTCCTGAGTGTTCCGGTTCTTGCCGCGGAAGAACGGCTGGAAGATGTCGCGCAAGGTGACCGGTGGGATCAGCTCCCCCCGATTGCTGACCGATAGCTCGAACTGGCCGCCATCGGTGTGTGCGCAAACCCTCACGGCTTCGTCGGCGAGGCCGTGGGTCAGCGCGTTGCCCAGCAGGTTCGACAGCAACTGTCCCATGCGCTGGCGATCGCATTCGACGGGTTGGCCCAACTGGAATTCGGTCTCGATCGTGCGGCCGGGGTGGCTGGCCCGCAGCTCCTCCACCACCTGGTGCAACACCGGCTCCAGGGGCATTTCGGTATCGCGGGTGATGGCCAGGCCCCCGCCCAGGCGGCCGCGGGCGAAGTCCAGCACGTTGTCGATCAGCCCGGCCATGCGGTGGATGCTGCGCTGCATCTGGGGCGCGATCTCGGCGGCGCGCTCCGGACGGCGAACCAGCATGCGGGTGCCCGCAGCGACCGCGGCCAGGGGGTTGCGCAAGTCATGGCCGAGCACGGCGATGAACTGTTCGCGCAGCTCGGCGATTTCCTGCTCCCGCAGCAGCTTGGCCTCGCTCCGCACCAGCCGGAGGTTCATGTCGAGGTGCAGGGCGATGAGTTCGGCAAACAGCTTGAAGGAGTCGATCACCTCGGCCTTGTCCAGCGCGCGCGGTTTTGGGTCGATCGCGCAGAGCGTGCCGAAGAAGGTGCCGTCGGGTAGTACGATCGGGATCGAGACGTAGCTTTGGAACCCGTACATCGCCGGGGTCGGGTGGCCGCAATAGACCGGGTCGTCGGCCACGTTGCCGATGACGACGGCGCTTCCATGGTCACGCACCTCGCTGCAGATCGTCGTCTCGACCCGCAGTTGTTCACCGGGCTGCAGCCCGAAGTCGATCTCGTCGAGCACGCTGCACGCGATCCAGTGTCCATCCGTCACCCGGGCGACGGCGGCAAAGCCCATCCCGGTCATCCGACAGATGACTTTGAGGATCGCGGGAACGGCCGGGATGCGGCTGACAGCGTCTATGTCGGCTTCGAACCCGGCGGTCTTGGGCAGTTGGTCCATGGGCCAATGTAGTTGGCTTAGCTGCGCACGTCACGCACGGTTCCCGCCCCCACGTCGTCTCCCTCTCCCTCTGGAGATTGTTCTCCCTCTCCCCCTGGGAGAGGGCTCTTCAGGGGGGAGGGAGTTAGGCCGGGCGGAGTTGGCGGACGACGTCGTCGGTCGGCATTACCGATTCGCCGTCCACATAACGCCAATCCACCATGCCGCCCTTGCTGCCCTGTCGGACCGTACGCCCGACATAGGTGCCCAGAGTGCTCTGGTGATCGATCGCACGAAAGCGGCAGATGCCGAACGGGCTGGTGAACCCGGCGTCGGCGAACCCGTCCACCATCGCCTCGGTGTCCGTGCCGCCCGACTTCAGGATGCCGGACGCGATCGCACTCACCAGGGCAGCGCCCACGGCCGAGCCCATCATCGGCGGCTCGTGATAGCGCTGCATGTAGTCGGATACGAACTGCTTGTTGCTCGGCTCGTCGGAAAAGCTCCACGGATAACCGGTCACGTACCAGCCATCCGGCGTCTCGTCGGCGAGCGGGTTGAGGTATTCCGGCTCCCCGGTCAGCAACGAGACCACCGTCCGCTTGTCGAACAGCCCCCGCGAATTGCCCTGGCGGACGAAGCCCAGCAGGTCGGTGCCGAACAGCGCGTTGAAGATCCCGTCCGGCGCCGGCTGCCCCAGCGCGCCCACCACGGCTCCGGCATCGACGTGGCCCAGCGCTGGCCATTGTTCGCCCACGAACCGCACGTCCGGGCGCTTGGCCGATAGCAGCTGGCGGAACCACTTCACCGCGGATTGGCCGTATTCGTAGTTCGGCGCCACCGTCACCCAGGTCTTGGCCGGGGACGCGGCCGCCGCCGGGATCAGCATCGCCACCTGCATGAAGGTCGAGGGGCGCACGCGGTAAGTATACCGGTTGCCCTTCTCCCAGGTGAGCGCATCGGTCAGCGGCTCCCCGGCGACGTACAGCTTCTTGTTCTGCAGCGCGTAGGCACTGATCGCCAACCCGACATTGGACAGGTAGCCGCCCGCCAGCAGATCGACCTTCTGATCGTTGATCAGTTCGCCGGCCAAGCGCACCGCGTTCTCCGGCCGCCCGGCGTCGTCGCGCGACACGATCTCCAGCTTGCGGCCGTTGATCCCGCCCAAATCGTTCACATGCGCCAGCCCCATCTGCCAGCCCTTGCGGTATGGCTCGGTGAACTCCGGCTGGTTGGAGTAGCTGTTGATCTCACCGATGCGGATGGGCGCGCTGTCGAGCGACTGGGCGCGCACCAGGGCCGGGGCGAACAGCGCAGGTCCGGCCGCGGCGACCAGGGCACGCCGGGTCAGTGGCATCCCGCTCAGGCCTCGATGCGGGAGCGGAGCTTGGCCCCGCCGGCCATGGCGGTGCGCAGCGCGAGCAAGGTCACGGCGAGCCGGGGCAGGATCAGTTCGGCCTCGCCCTCGCGCAGTTCCACCGCCAGCATCATCGCCGACACCGCGGCCAACCCGGCAGCCCCGATCGGGCGCGTGCCCTCGTTGGCGACCAGGAACGCGCCGGCCGTCTCCACCATGCCGATCCGCCGCATCTGCCGTGGCGTCATGCCCCAGCGGCGGAACAGCCGCGTCTCCAGGCCGAGCAGCTTCAGCACGCCCATGACGGCGAAACTGATCTCCAACAGCGCCGTCCGGCCTTCCTTTTCCTGCACCATGTCGCACCCCTCCGTTTGAACCATGAGCGCACCCAACGCGGCTTGCCCGGTCCGGGATGCAGGCGCATGGATGCGGGCGGTGGGGGAGGGGGAGACCATGCGGAATCGGTGGCTTCTGGCGGGTGCGGCGCTGCTCGTGATGGCGGCCGACCCGGCGCCCGAAGTGACCCAGGCGGATGCCACCGGCGTGCTGAGCCGCATGGTGCGCGACGAAAGCGGCAAGGAGGTCGGTCGCATCGTGGACGTGGTGGTGGACCCCACCGGCCAGCCGCGCGCCATCGTGGTGGACGTCGGCGGCTACATGGGCGTCGGGGCACGCCGGGTGGCGGTCAGTTGGACCTCGGTGCACGTGCCGGCGCCGGGTGCAGCGGATCCTCGGGTGGCCATCGACATGACCGACGCCCAGGTGCGGGCCGCCCCCGAATACACCGACCGGTCGAAGCCGGCCACCATCGTGGGGCCGCCGGCGGCCCCCGTGCCGACCACAGACAGCGAGAAATAGCCAGTCCAGTGCCACGCGACCGGAGTTCGGCCGGCCTCGACTGGCTGAACTTCTTCGTGGCCAACGTGCAGACCGGGTTCGGCCCGTTCATCGCCGCCTACCTCGCGTCGCAGGCCTGGACGCAGGGGCAGATCGGCCTGGCGCTGAGCATCGGCACGCTCACCACGGTCGTCGTGCAAATGCCGGCCGGCGCCATGGTGGACGCCATCCGCGACAAGCGCCGGCTCGCCACCTTCGCCGTCGCCGCGATCGCCGGCTGCGCCCTGGTGCTGGCCGCCTTCCCCGAGCGGCTGCCGGTCTTGGTGGCCGAGGTAATGCACGGCGTGGCGAGCTGCCTGCTCGGCCCGGTGATCGCGGCGCTCAGCCTGTCGGTCGCCCAGGACAAGGCGCACCCATTCGGTGAACGCCTCGGCCGCAATGCACGATTCGCCTCCATCGGCAGCGGGATCGCCGCCGGGCTGATGGGGGCGGTCGGCTATTGGGTGTCCGAGCGCTCGGTGTTCATCCTGGCCGCCGTCCTGGTGGTTCCCGCCTTCGTGGCGCTGCGGGTGATCCGCGCCCCCGACGCCGACGCGGTGGCCAAGCAGCCGGACGTGCCGTTGCGGCTGGCCCTGATGGACCGCCGCCTGCTGTTCTTTGCGCTCGCGTGCGCCGGCTTCCACTTTGCCAACGCCGCGATGTTTCCGCTCGCCGCGGTCGAGGTCACCCGGCATGCCGGCAGCATCGGCGAGTTGGTGATCGCTGCGTGCCTGATCGTGCCGCAGGCGCTGGTGGCCGCCATTTCGCCCACCGTCGGCCGCGCCGCCGATCGCTGGGGTCGGCGGCCGGTGCTGCTGTGGGGGTTCGCCGCGTTGCCGTTGCGCGGGCTGTTGTTCGCCGTCACCAATCAGCCGGAAGCAGTGGTGGCGATCCAGGCGCTGGACGGCATCAGTGGCGCGGTGTTCGGCGTGATGCTGCCTCTGGTGACCGCAGACATCGCGCGGGACAGTGGGCGCTTCAACGTGTCCATGGGGTTCCTGGGCCTCGCCATCGCGGCGGCGGCGGCGGCGAGCAACGCGGTGGCCGGAGTGGTGACCGACCAGCATGGTTCGCGTGTGGCCTTCTTGGTGCTCGCTGCTGCCGGGATTGTGGCATTTACGCTACTATGGGTCGCCATGCCAGAAACGAAACGCGCGCCGCGGCCGGCAACTGCTTGACGACGTTCGCAATAGATTTCTAGACAATGTGCCGGGAGAAACAGCGCGGTGTAGCAACCGCACAACAGCTGCTCCCTGGGGAGGAATGCCAGTATGATGCGACATATCGGTGCGGTTGTTCTATCGTCGGCGCTCGTTTGCGTGGCCATGGACGCGGGGGCGACCGAGTTTGGCCAGTCGCATGCCGACCTCGGCTACATCGACACACTGGCCGGTTTGCCGCTAGCGCCGGGCATCTACGTGCGCGACGACATCAACATCCAGACGTCGGGGCAGTTCACCAACGGCGAGGGCAAGCAGGTCAGCCTGAACCTGGGTCCGAACGGCACCTTCGGCACCAAGTTCCGCAACACGATCGAGGCGGACGTCGTGTCCGCGGCGTATGTGCCGGACTACAAAATCCCCTACATCAACGCCACGATCGGTGCGGCGATCTACGAGCCGATCGCCAACTCCCGCGCCGGCCTGTCCACCGCGGCCGGCGTGCCGGAAGCCTCGGCCAACGAGAAGGGCGGCTTCGGCGACGTGACCGTGGTGCCGCTGTTCCTGGGGTTCGACGTCCCAGGGACCGACATGCACTTCGTGTTCTCACCGTTCGAGTTCACCGCGCCGACGGGCCGGTATTCCAAAAACGACCCGATCGGCAACAACATCGGCCTGAACTACTGGAGTTACCGCCCGGCGCTGGAGTTCACCTATCTGAACAAGACCGGGCAGGAATTCAGCCTGAACATGAGCGCGTCCATCAACACGCAAAACCAGGCCACGCACTACAAGTCCGGTGACGAGTTCTACTTCACCTACGCCTTCCAGCAGTATTTGTCGCCGCAGTTGGCGTTCGGTATCGGTGGTTACTACTACAAGCAGGTCAGCAACGACACGCAGAATGGGCAGGTGGTCGACACCAACACCTCGCTGGCGACGTTCGACACTCTGGGGGCCGGTCCCGGCAACAAGGGCGAGACGTTCGCGATCGGGCCGATCGTCAGTTACAATCTCAGCCACGACGTCGTGTTCGAGGCACACTGGGACCACGAGCTGTTCGCCTATAACCGCGAGATGCGCGATCAGTATTGGCTACGCGGCGTGCTGAAGTTCTGACCCTTCTCCCTCTCCCCCTGGGAGAGGGCTTTTTAGTGGGCGGGCGGCTGCAGCCCCATCTTCTCCAACACCGGCGCTGCCTGGGCCGACGTCAAATACGCCAGCAACGCCTTGCCTGCCGCCGCCTCCTTCGCACCCTTGGCGATCCCCGCGGAATACACCGTCACGTCCTGCACTTCCGGCGGCAGGCGCCCGGCGAACGTGATGCCGGGCACCGGCAGCAGTTCGGCCACCTGCTGGAACCCCAACTCCGCCTCGCCCTTGGCGACGATCTCGCCCACCGGGGTCGCCGGGATCATGTGCGCCTTGCCCTTCACCTGGTCCTCGATGCCGAGCTTCTTGAACAGCTCGTTCTGGATGTAGACGCCACTGGCGCTATCCGAATACGCGATCGACTTCGCCGCCAGCAGCACCGCGCGCAGCTTGTCCACCGTGCTGATGTCCGGCACCGGCGAGCCCGCCTTCACCGCCATCCCGATCGGCGACAGCGCCACGTCCACCTTGCTCCCCGGCATCGCCCGGCCATCTTTCAGCAAGCCGTCCAGCGCGTAGCCCACCATGATCAGCACGTCGTCCGGCTCACCGCGCGCCAGCCGGAGCGGGATCGCGTTGGGCGTCGTGCCCATCGAGGGCCCGCCCACGATCACCACGTGGTCCCCGGAGGCTTGTTCGAACCCCGGGGTGAGCGCCTTCAGGCTGGACATGAACCCGCCCGAGATCATCACGGTCACGTCGGCGGCGTGGGCCGCGACAGGCAGCAGCAGGGCGGCAGCAAGGGCGAAACGGCGAATTTGGAGTCTCCTCAGGCGAAGGCGTTGAACGTGATCAGCGTGTAGGTGTCTTTCACGCCGGGGATGGTCTGGATGCGCTCGGTGACGAACAGCCCGGTATCCTGCTCCGGCTCCAGGTAGAACTTACCCAGCAAGTCGTACTGGCCGGAGGTCGAGTAGATCTCGGAGCATTCCGCCACCCCGTCGACGCAGGCGCGGGCGACCTTGTAGGCCTGGCCCATCTCGCATTTGACTTGGATGAAGATCGCTCTCATGGCCCGCAGGATGGCATGGGCAGGCGCGCTCGCCTATCCTGTCGCGCGGGCAGCGCGCTCGCCTCTCCTAATCGCGCGGGCAAGAAGGAAAAGCCGGATGGACGGAATGCGGGCGGGTGCGGCACGAGTCGGGGTACGACCGGGCGGGCGGGTGCTAGCCGATGCGCTGGTGGCCCAAGGCATCGACCACGTGTTCGCCGTGCCGGGCGAGAGCTACCTCGACGTGCTGGACGGCCTGTATGCCGTGCACGACAAGCTGAAGCTGGTCACCTGCCGGTTCGAAGCGGGGGCAGTGAACGCGGCTGAGGCGTACGGCAAGCTCACCGGCCGCCCCGCCGCCGCGATGGTCACCCGCGGCCCCGGCGCCTGCCACGGCGCCATCGGCGTGCACATCGCCAAGCAGGACAGCACGCCCATGCTGCTGTTCGTGGGCCAGATCCCCTTCGCCGAGACCGACCGCGAAAGCTTTCAGGAAGTCGACTACCGCCAGATGTTCGCCCCGCTGGCGAAGTGGGTGACCCAGATCGACGACGCCAGCCGCATCCCCGAGATCGTGGCCCACGCCGTGGACGTCGCCACCACCGGCCGCCCCGGCCCCGTGGTGATCGCCCTGTCCGAGGAAATGCAGAAGGACATGGTGGACGTGCCCGACCTCGGCCCGTCCCAGGTCTCCCGCCCGCAACCCGACCCGGCGGCGATGCAGCAACTGGCCACGATGCTCGCCGCCGCCCGCAAACCGCTCGCCATCCTCGGCGGCGGCGGCTGGACCGAGGCGGGCCGCGCCGCCATCCACCAGTTCCTCACCGCGCACGACCTGCCGGTCTGCGTCAGCTTTCGCCGCCAGGGACATTACGACGGCACCCTGTCCAACTTTGTGGGTGACCTCGGCGTCGGCCCCGACCCGGCCCTGGTGGCCCATGTGCGCGAGGCCGACCTCATCCTCGCCATCGGCACCCGCCTGGGCGAGGCGGTGAGCCAAGGCTACACCCTGTTCGACCCGGCCGGCAGCCAGGCCATCGTCCACGTGCATCAGGACCCGGCCGAGATCGGCCGCGTGTTCCGCCCCCGGCTCGGCATCACAGCCGACCTCAACGCCTTCGCCACCGCCGCCGCTGCACTGCCCGCGAACCCGGCCTGGCACGACTGGACCGCGACCCTGCGCGCCACCCGCGAAGCCAGCCGTGAGCCGCCGGACTATCCCCACGCGCTCAATGCCGCCACCGCCATGCGCGAATTGGAGGGCCTGCTGACCCCGGACGCGATCTGCACCTGCGACGCGGGCAATTTCGCCGGCTGGCCGCAGCGGTTCATCAACTTCTCCGCCGGGCAGCGTTTCCTCGGCCCGACCAACGGTGCCATGGGCTACAGCGTGCCGGCCGCGGTCGGCGCCAAGATCGCGTTTCCAGACCGCATGGTGGTGTCGTTCGTCGGCGATGGCGGCTTCATGATGACGGGGCAGGAGATCGCCACCGCCTTCCACCACGGCGTGGCGCCGATCGTGCTCGTGTTCAACAACCAGATGTACGGCACGATCCGCATGTATCAGGAGCGCAGCTACCCCGGCCGCGTCTCCGGCACCGCGCTGACCAACCCCGACTTCGCCCGCCTGATCGAGGCATTCGGCGGCCATGGCGAGACCGTGACCGAGACCGCCGAGTTCGCCCCCGCCTTCCGCCGCGCGGTGGAGAGCGGCCGCCCCGCGGTGATCGAACTGGTGATGGACCCGGAGCAGATCACCAGCCGTACCACCGTCACCGACCTGCGTGCCGGCAACGCCGTCGTGAAGCCCGCCGGCAAGCCCGCCACCAAGGCGCCACCCCGGCCCGCGACCGCCCGCCCGCGCGCCAAACGCTAGGGGACGATCCCGAGGACGGCACCTTCTTCTCCCTCTCCCGTTCTTCACGGGAGAGGGCCGGGGTGAGGGCCGCTTTGGCGCCAGCACCGGACCGGGACACTGGTCGCACCCTCACCCCGACCCTCTCCCGCCCGCGGGAGCGGGGAAACAAACCAGGAGCGGATAATGTCGGACTATGCTCAAGCGATGGCGTCTTGATGGACACCAACCCGGTGCCGGCCAGCAGCGTCACCCGTACCCTGCTGCCCTTCGTCCTGATCGTTTTCCTCGGCTACTCGACGGTCGGTCTGCCGCTCTCCACCCTGCCGCTCCTGGTGCACCAAACGCTTGGCTACGGCACCGCCGTGGTCGGGATCGTGATCGGCCTGGCGCCGGCTGCGACCTTGCTGACCCGGCAGTTCGCCGGCCAACTGGCCGACCGCCGCGGCCCGAAATTCAGCCTGCTGATCGGCCTGGTGACCACATCCTGCAGCGGCCTGGCCTATCTGCTCGCCTCCGCCCTGCCGCCCGGTCCTGCGCTGGTCGTGCTGATGATCGGGCGCGTGGTGCTGGGCCTGGGCGACAGCCTGTTCACCACGGCGACCAACACCTGGATGGTCACCGCCGTGGGCCCGCACCATGCCGGGCGTGCGATGTCCTGGTCCGGCATCGCCATGTACGGCGCGCTGGCCGTCGGTGCCCCGCTGGGCGCCGTGCTGGGGCAGGTGAGCTTCCCCGCCGTGGCGGTCGCGGTGGTGATCATGCCGTTGTTGGCCTTGCCGATCGCCATCGCCCGACCGGCCTTGGCCGCCGTGACGGCCAAGCGCGCGTCCTTCCTCAGCGTCATCGGCAAGATGTGGCCGCAGGGTTTGGGGCTGGTGCTGGCCTCGGGCGGCTTCGGCACGATCGCGGCCTTCCTGTCCTTGCGCTACGCCGCGATGGGCTGGAGCGGGGCCGGTTTGGCGCTGACCGGCTTCGGCGGCGTTTACATCATCTCCCGCCTGTTCTTTGCCGGGTTGCCGGACCGTCTGGGCGGCGTCCGTGTCGCGATCGTCTGCCTGCTGATCGAGGCATGCGGCCTGTCCCTGATCGCGCTCGCCTGGTCCCCGCTGCTCGCCTTCCTGGGCACCGCACTGACCGGGCTGGGCTACTCGATGGTGTTCCCCGCCCTCGGGGTGGAGGTGGTGCGGCGCGTGCCTGCGGAGAGCCGCGGGACTGCACTTGGGCTGTTCCTGGCGTGTTTCGACCTGGGCCTGGGTGCGGCCGGGCCGGCGATGGGGATCCTGGCCGCTGGCAGCGGGCTGCCGACGGCCTTCTTCGGTGCGGCGGTGGCGTCGTTGGTGTCGCTGGGGCTGGTCTGGGTGACCCGGGTCAGGTTGGTGGAGGGGCGGACGTAGCTGCGGGGAAATAGCCGGGTTTGGTGGTTAGC
>CAXTWC010000078.1:0-23135 GCA_964247805.1 uncultured Acetobacteraceae bacterium
CCTGCAAGGGCGCCCGCTACAACCGCGAGACGCTGGACATCAAGTTCCGCGGCAAGTCGATCGCCGAAGTGCTGGACATGACCATCGACGAGGCGGTGGCGTATTTCAGCGCCCAGCCCCGCATCCGCGACCGGCTCAGCATCTTGCAGCGGGTCGGCCTCGGGTACGTGAAGCTCGGCCAGCAGGCGACGACGCTGTCGGGTGGCGAGGCGCAACGGATCAAGCTGAGCAAGGAATTGGCCCGGCGCGCCACCGGCCGCACGCTGTACATCCTGGACGAGCCCACCACAGGGCTGCATTTCGAGGACGTGCGCAAGTTGCTGGAAGTGCTGCATGCGCTGGTGGACCAGGGCAACTCGGTGATCGTGATCGAGCACAATCTGGAGGTGATCAAGACGGCGGACTGGGTGCTCGACCTCGGCCCCGAGGGCGGCGAGGGCGGCGGTCGCATCGTGGCCGAAGGCACGCCGGAGACGGTGGCGGCAACGTCGGAGAGTCACACCGGTAGGTTCCTGCTGCCGCTGCTGCCGCAAAAGAAACAACGCAAACGGGCCTGATTGTCTCGCTCTCGCCTCGATCGTTGAAGCCGGGTCACAGTCGAACCGCTTCGTTTTGCGGCGGCCGGGGATCGCTTGACCGTAATGGTTTGTTGTCACTAGGGTCGTACCAATGCCAAGTGCGATCGAGGACAGCTTTGAGAGCCATGCCACTTCGGTCCGGGCTTTCCTCCGATCGCATGACCGGGGCGTTATCGCTGGGCTAGCGCTCTGTTGCACGCCCATACCGCCGGCGCCGTTGGTGGGGCTGCTGGTCTCACTGGTGAACCTGTATCTACTGCGTTCGGGAAGGCTGCCAGCCAGTGAGCGGCGGACCATCCTGATCGCGCTCACCCTCGGGACGTTCAACCTCATGTTGGCCGCCGTCATCGTCGTGTCCGGTTACCGGGCCGCGGTCGGGGTGGCGGACTGGCTGTCACGCACAGGGATGCGACCCCGCCTCCTGCCGCCCGGCCTGCGATCGATCGGTGACCGATGGATCTGATCAGGCGTAACGAGCCGCAACTCGCGCCGACCCGACCGCGCGCACCGGACGAAAAGTATTGTTTTGCCTGCGCGCAGGTCATGCACAGCACGGCGACGTCGTGCCCGCAATGTGGCGCGGCACAAGCCGGCTCGGCGCTTGCCCCGGTGCGGCAGGGAGCACTGGCGTCTGCCAACACGGTGTTCTGTTACGCCTGTGGCGGGTCCATGCACCGCGAGGCCGCGCAGTGCCCGCACTGCGGCGCTCCACACTATCCGCTCGCTCGGCCGGCCAAGAGCCGTATCACCGCGGCCGTGCTCGCCTTCCTGCTCGGCGGCATCGGGGTGCATCGCTTCTACCTGGGACAGCCGGGCTGGGGGCTGCTCTACCTCGTTTTCTGCTGGACCTTCATCCCGGGGATCATCGCCCTGATCGAGGGTTTCATCTTCCTCGTCAGCTCCGACGAGGAGTTCGCCCGCAAACACTCCCGGTAAAGGAACCCGACGATGGCGATGGTATTCTGCCGAGAGTGCGGTGCGCGGATCAGCGACGCTGCCGGAACCTGTCCTAGCTGTGGCGCGCCGGCACAGACGCACGGGGCGTACGTCAAACCGGGTTATCTCAGCTTCCACGGACGCATCAGCCGCCGGGTTTACTGGCTGCACTACATCCTGCCGCTGGTCGCCGCCTCGATCGGCGCGGCGGTGCTGGACGCGGTCTTGTTCGGCCGAAACGGCCATGTGCTGAGCCTGGTCGTCAATCTGGCGAGCCTGGTTCCCAACCTGGCGTCCGGCGTCAAGCGCTGCCACGACCGTAGCCGCTCCGGCTGGTTCCTCCTGGTCGGATTGATCCCGCTGATCGGACAGCTCTGGACGTTCATCGAGATCGGCTGCCTGCGTGGCAAGCCAGGGCCGAACCGCTTCGGTCCGGACCCGCTCGCCCTGCCACGCGCGGGCTTCCAGTATCGACCGGCTCCGGTCTAGCCTGTCGCCATGACCACGATCGACACCACCCATTTCTTGCGTGACCTCAACGACCTGCGCCAGATCGGCACATACAAGACCGGCGTGCACCGCCCCACCTTCTCCGCGCAGGACATGGAATCGCGCCGCTGGCTGATGGCCCGCATGAGCGAGATCGGCCTCGAAGCCACCATGGACGGCATCGGCAACGTGCTCGGCCGCCATCCCGGTCCCGGGCCGCATCTCCTCATCGGCAGCCACATCGAAACCCAGAACTACGCCGGCTGGCTGGATGGCGCGCTCGGCGTGATGGCCGGGCTCGCCGTGGCACGCGCCGGGCTGCCGGTGGACGTGATCGCCTTCGCCGACGAGGAGGGACACTTTGAAGGCGGCTTCCTCGGCAGCCGCTCCTTCATCGGCCAGCTGAGCGATGCGGAGATGGACACCGCCCGCAGCCGCAACGACGGCTCCCCCCTGCGCGACGCCCTGGCCACCGCCGGGCTTGGCGGCCTGCCCCGCCTGCAGTTCGAGCCGGGCCGCTACCGTGGCTACCTGGAACTGCACATCGAGCAAGGCACCTTCCTCGAGCGCGCCGGCCAGCACGCCGCGGTGGTGACCGGCATCGTCGCCATCTGGCAGTTCCGCATCACCATCGAGGGCATGCAGGACCACGCCGGCGGCACCACCATGGCCGAGCGCCGCGACGCCGGGCTGACCGCAGTACGCCTCCTGGCCGCCATCGACCAAACCTTCCCATCCGTCGTCGGCGAGCGCACCACCTGGACCACGGGGCAGATCAAGCTGGAACCCGGCGCACCCTCCATCATCCCCGGCCGCGCCGAGATCCTGTTCCAATTCCGCGACGTCGAGTGGTCTCGCCTGGAGCGGCTGGAAGCCTGCCTGCGTAGCCTGGTGCAGGAGAGCAACCGGCGCGAACGCTGCCACGCGACGCTCGACATCATCCGCCGCAGCCTCCCCGCGATCTGCGATCCGACGCTGATGGCGGCGTTGGAGACAGCGTCCGAGCGCCACGCCCCGGGTGGCTGGCAGCATCTGCCGAGCGGGGCCGGGCATGACGCACAGGTGATCGCCGAGGTCATGCCCTCCGCCATGTTGTTCACCCCCAGCATCGGCGGCATCAGCCATCACTGGGCGGAGGACACGGCGGAGACCGATCTCGCGATTTGCTGCCGCATCCTGGGGGACGCGGCGGAAACGATTCTTCACCAAACCTGACACTACGTCACGCGGGCCGTGACGCAGCCTTGACGCGGGTGTGATCGACGGACCCGTTTGCCGCTCCGTGTCACGGTGGTAGCGCTGCCGATAGAATGTTCGGTCTAAAAACAAAACCTGCGCTGGTCTCGCGTCTTGGGCGGTCTGCGTGCTCCCCGAGGCGCGGAGATGCCTGACCCGCACACCCTGCGATCGTCCCCCGCGCCGAGGTCTAGTGTAGAAGACACGCTCAAGGAGGATTTCGCGCGTATCACCGCCGAGATCGGCCGCGCGAACAGCGGCACCGACCCGTTCGCGGCTGCCGTGCGTGCGACCCACATGCCGATGATCGTGACGGACGCGCGCCAACCCGATAACCCGGTCGTCTTCACCAACGATTCGTTCTGCCGGCTGACCGGCTACACGCGGGAGGAAATCGTCGGCCGCAATTGCCGCTTCCTGCAAGGCCCCGAGACCGACCCGGCGACCGTCGCCAAGATCCGCGCCGCCGTGCGGGAGCAGGTGTCGCTCGAGATCGACATCCGCAACCATCGCAAGAACGGCGAGCCATTCTGGAACCGGCTGCTGATGGCCCCCGTGCGCGATGCCGCCGGCAAAGTCTCCTACTACGTCGCCAGCCAGGTGGACGTTACCCTGGAGCGCGAGCGGCTGGCCAACCTCGAAGGCGCCAATGCGGCCCTCACTGCCGAGATCGCCGACCGCAGCCGAGCCCTTAAAATCAGCGAGGAACGCCTGCGCCAACTCGCCGACAACGTGCGCGAAGTGTTCTACATCGTCGATCCGCGCACCCGCACGGTGGAGTATGTCAGCCCGGCCTACGAGCAGGTGTGGGGCCAGCCGATGGAGGGGTTGTATGCGAGCCACCGCAGCTTCCTCGCCGGCGTGCATCCAGAGGACCGATCCGGCGTCTCCGCTTCGATGGACCTCCAGGCCCTGGGCAGCACCACGGAACAGCGTTACCGGGTCGTGCGCGCGGACGGCTCCGAACGGCGGATCTGGGACCGCGCCTGGCCTCTGCGCGACCCGGCCACCGACGAGGTCTACCGCGTCGTGGGGGTGGCCGAGGACGAGACCGACCGATCCCTGGCCGAAGAGCGCCTGGCAGCGAACGAGGCCGAACTGCGCCGGGTCAACACCGCCTTGCGCGCGCTGAACGAGGATCTGGAGGCGCGGGTCGCCGAACGCACCGTGGAGCGTGACGCGATCTGGCGCACCAGTGCGGACTTGATCCTGGTCTGCGGCCTCAACGGCCAATACCGCAGCACCAACCCGGCCTGGGAGGACGTGCTTGGCTACAAGCCGCACGAACTGCTGGATCAGACACTGGTGACGATCTGCCATCCGGACGACCTGCAGGCCACCGGGCACTGCTTCGCCAAGTTGGCAGCCGGGGAGAGCGTCCGCGACGTCGACCTCCGGGTGCGCGCGAGGGATGGGTCGTTCCGCAGCATCAACTGGTCCGCAACCCCGCAGCAGGACATGTTCTTCGCCGTGGGCCGCGACGTCACCGATCGCAAGCGGCTGGAAGAGGAACTGCGCCAAAGCCAGAAAATGGAGGCGGTGGGCCAGCTCACCGGCGGGCTTGCCCACGACTTCAACAACCTGCTGACCGGCATCACCGGTGGGCTCGAGTTGCTGGAGATGCGGCTCGCCCAGGGCCGCCTTGCCGATGCTGCCCGCTACATCGCCGCAGCCCAAGGGGCCGCCAAGCGCGCGGCCGCCCTCACCCACCGCTTGCTGGCCTTCTCCCGCCGACAGACGCTGGAGCCCAAGCCGGTCGACGCCAACCGCCTGATCGGCGGATTGAAGGAGCTGGTGGAGCGCACCGTCGGGCCGGGCATCGTCGTGAATACGGTCGGCTCGGCCAATCTCTGGCCCACGTTGGTGGACGCCAACCAGCTGGAAAACGCGCTGCTCAACCTGTGCATCAACGCCCGCGACGCGATGCCCGATGGCGGCCACCTGACCATCGAGGCCACCAACCACGTGCTGGCCGCTCGGACCGCTCGGCCGGGGGACCTGCCACCCGGCCAGTATGTCGCGGTCTGCGTGACCGATACCGGCACGGGCATGGAGCCCGATGTGGTGGCCCGCGTGTTCGACCCGTTCTTCACCACCAAGCCGATCGGCCAGGGCACCGGGCTGGGGCTGTCCATGGTGTATGGCTTCGTGCGGCAATCCGGCGGCCAGGTGCGCATCCACTCCCAGGTCGGACAAGGCACCACGGTGGCGCTGTATTTGCCTCGCCACGCCGGCGCGGACGCCGCGGCGGAGGCGGCCAGCCCGCACGATGCCGCCGTGGCCACGAGCCAGGGCGAGACCGTGCTCGTGGTGGATGACGAGCCCACCGTGCGCATGTTGATCGCCGACGTGCTGGGCGAGCAAGGCTACGGCACGATCGAGGCCGAAGATGGCGCGGCCGGGCTGGAGGTGTTGCGCTCGGACCGGCGCATCGACCTGTTGGTGACCGATGTCGGCCTGCCTGGCGGCATGAACGGCCGCCAGGTCGCCGACGCCGGCCGTGCCCTGCGCCCGGGTCTGAAGGTGCTGTTCATCACCGGCTACGCGGAGAACGCGGCCCTCGGCAAGGGCCAAATGGAACCCGGCATGCAAGTGCTGACCAAGCCTTTCCCGATGGACGAGCTGTCGCGCCGCATCAAGGAGCTGTTGGCCGAGTAACCAATCCGGAGGGTCTAATTCCTCCCTCGTGCAGCTTCGGGTTCGTACTCGCCACGGCAGGAAACCTGCCCCTCCCCATGACGGGTTGGCTGGTGCTGGTGTTCGCCGACTTCGGCCTCAGCGCCCGGCCACTTGCGAGGTCGAAGGTTGGAGAACCAAAGCTTACAAACGACGCGCCGCGACGTAATCTCCACGCCGCCCCGACTCACGTCTTCTTCACACCCCAAAAAATCGCAAACCCATCCAACACACCCGTCAAACCTCGGTACGCCGTATCCACAAAGTTCTGCCCGAGCGGAATGTACGGCACGTCCACGAACGCGTGCTTCTGGATCTCCACCGCAATCCGCTTCTGCTCGCTCAACTCCGTCGCCAGTAGCCACTGGTCACGCAGCTCCTCGATGTCCGGGTTGGCCGGCCACCCCGGCGACGCCTCCGCGCCGTTGCCGCGGAGCATCACGTTGGTCGCCGGGTTCAGCAGGTCCAGCCCGTCCCAGAACGTGTGGAATACGCTCCACCCCCCCTGCCCCGGTGGCGCCTTGCTGGTGCGGCGTTGCACGACGGTGCCCCAGTCCATCGCCTGATAATCCACGTTGAAACCGAGGCGCTTCAGCAAATCGGCGCCAACATCGGCCAACGCCTTGAGTGCCGGCTGGTCGGTGGGGGCGAGAACCACCACGGGGTCGCCCTTGTAGCCAGCCTCGGTGATGGCTTGTTGCGCGGCTGGCAGGTCCCGCGGCGAGGTCAGCGCCTCCATCCCGGCAGTGCTGGCCATGTCGGTGCCCGGCGTGAAAAAGCCAGCGGGAACGTGCTTGAGCGCCGGGTCGTCCCCAACCACGGCGGTCAGAAAGTCCATCTGGTTCACCGCCGACAACACGGCGCGGCGGATCGACGGGTTGTCGAACGGCGGGTGCAGCTGGTTCATCCGCAGCACCGCGATCTGGCCGATCGGGTTGGGCTGGGTGACGGTGAGCGCGTTCCGCTTGCGCAAGGCCGGCACCAGGTCCGGCAGGGGATACTCCCACCAATCCACCTCACCGGCCTCGAGAGCGGCGAGGGCAGTGGCGGGGTCGGGGACGGTATGCCACTCGATGCGGTCGAAATTGGCGATCTTGGGGCCCGCGGTCCAGTCCGGGGTGCCGCTGGGCAAGGGTGTGTAGCGGTCGAACCGCTCGTAGACCACGAGGCTACCCACCACGCGCTCGTCCGCCTTGAAGCGGAACGGGCCGGAGCCGACCATCTCGGCGACCTGCGTGTAGGGGTCGGTGGCGGCCAGGCGCTCCGGCATGATCGCGCACATGTTGGTGGCGGATTTGCCCAGCGCGTCCGGCAACAACGGGAACGGGCGCTTGAGGCGGAAGCGGATGGTGGCGTCATCGGGGGCGGAGAGCTCGTCGGTGGCGGCCATCAGCGCCTGGCCGAAGGTGTCGCGGGCGCCCCAGCGCTTGATGCTGGCCACGCAGTCGCGGGCGAGCACGGGGGTGCCGTCGTGGAATTTGAGGCCAGGGCGCAGGCCGAGGCGCCACTCGGTGGCCTCCGGGTTCTTCACGGCGCCGGCGACCATCTGTGGGCTGGGGCGGAACTTGCTGTCCAGGCCATACAAGGTGTCGAACACGGCGAAGGCGTGGTTGCGGGTGACGTAGGCGGTGGTCCAGATCGGGTCGAGCACGGTGAGGTCGCTTTGGGGGATGAAGCGCAGCACGCGGGGGCCGGCGGCGCGGGCGAGGCGCGGGGCGGCCAGGGTAGTGGTGGCGGCGAGGAAGGACGCGGAGGCAAGGAACGTGCGGCGCTGCATGGCGGCGCTCCCAACAAATGAGGCTGATACCTCACCACGGTGGCTATGATTGTGCCATCACGGTGGCAGTAAACTAACGGCAACGCGGCAGGACCGTGCTGCCAGGGTGGTGGTTGCCGCGTCGCGGCTTGTCAGGCGGGGCGAATGCCGTAGAACCCGGCGCATGCTTGCCCTGATGGATTGGCTGGTCGGTGCCCTGCCGGGGCCGGTGCGGCGGCATGTGCGCCCGGTGCACGTGCAGTTGCTGGCCCAGCTTGCCCAATTCGGCACGGTGGGCGTGGCCGGCTTTCTGGTGGATACCGCGGCCGTGTATGCCTCGCGCGGTTGGGCCGGGCTGTATGTGGGCGGGGTGCTGGCCTATGTCGCCGCCGTGACCACCACGTGGTGGCTGAACCGGATTTGGACGTTTCGTGGCTTGGGCAATATCGGGCCGATGCACCGGCAGTGGCTGCGCTTCGTGCTGGCCAACCTGCCGGGGCTGTGCCTGAATTTGGGGACGTATGGGGTGCTGATCACGTTGCTGCCGGTGTGCGCTGCGCATCCGGAGATCGCCATCGCGGCCGGCGCGATCGCAGGCATGACGGCCAACTACATCCTGTCGCGGGCGCTGGTGTTCCGGTGATGCGGGTCGCGGTGCTGATCCCGTGCCACAACGAGGAGGTGGCGATCGGCCGTGTGATCGCCGGGTTCCGGGCCGCGCTGCCGGATGCGAAGGTGTTCGTCTACGACAACAATTCGACCGACGGCACGGTGGTGGCGGCGCGGGCCGCGGGGGCGCTGGTTCGGTCCGAGACGCTGCAGGGCAAGGGCAACGTGGTGCGGCGCATGTTCGCCGACATCGAGGCGGATGCCTACGTGCTGGTGGATGGCGACGACACCTACGACCCGGCGGTGGCCCCCGCGATGGTGCAGTTGCTGCAGGACGGCCTGTTGGACATGGTGACGGCGAGCCGGGTGAGCCATGTGCAGGCGGCGTATCGCACCGGGCATCGGACGGGCAATCTGCTGCTGACCCGGCTGGTGGGAACGCTGTTCGGCAACCGCGTGACGGACATGCTGTCGGGCTACCGGGTGTTCTCCCGCCGCTTCGTGAAGTCGTTCCCGGCGCTGTCCACCGGGTTCGAGACGGAGACGGAATTCACGGTGCACGCATTGGAGCTGGCGATGCCGGTGGGTGAGTTGCAGGCGGAGTATAAGGATCGTCCCGCCGGGTCGGTGTCGAAGCTGCGGACCTACACTGATGGGCTGCGGATTTTGCGCACCATCGTGATGCTGACCAAGGAAGTGCGCCCGTTCCAGTTCTTTGCAGCGGGCGCGGTGGTGCTGGCGCTGGCGGCGATCGTGCTGGGCATTCCCGTGGTGTTGGCGTTCATGCGCACCGGGTTGGTGCCGCGGCTGCCGACGGCGGTGCTGGCGACGGCGCTGATGGGGCTCGCGTTCCTGTCCAGCACCTGCGGCTTTATCCTGGATTCGGTGGCGCGAGGCCGCAAGGAGGCCAAGCGGATGGCCTATTTGGCGATCCCGGCGATCGGGGCCGACCGGTCGCCGTAGCCGCCGGGGTGCGCTTTGCGCCAGAGGAACGCGGTGCGGACGATGTCCTCCAGGTTGGCGTAGCGCGGGTTCCAGCCAGCCTCGGCCTTGATCCGCTCCGACGAGGCCACCAGCGTGGCTGGGTCCCCGGCGCGGCGCTCACCCAGGGTGATCGGCACTTTGCGGCCGGATACAGCCTCCACGGAGGCAATGACGTCCCGCACCGAGTAGCCGCGCCCGCTGCCGAGATTATAGGTGACGCTGCCATGGTCGAGACGGCGGAGGGCCTTCATGTGGGCGTCGCACAGATCGGTGACGTGGACGTAATCGCGGATGCACGTGCCGTCCGGGGTGGGATAGTCGGTGCCGAACAGGGTGACCGGGCCACGGCGTTCCAGAGCGGCGTCGATCAGGAGCGGGATGAGGTGGGTCTCGGGGTCGTGGTCCTCACCGATGCGGCCCTTGGGATCGGCCCCGGCGGCGTTGAAATAGCGCAGGCAGGCCGATCGCAGGCCGTGCCGCTCGCCAGCCCAATACAGGGCGCGCTCGATCATCAGCTTGCTCTCGCCATAGGGCGAGCTTGGGCGCAGCGCGTCATCCTCCGCGATCGGGGTGCGATCCGGCTCGCCGAAAATGTTCGCCGTGGAGGACAGGATGAAGCGCGGGACGTTATGGCGCAGCGCGGCATCGATCAGGCTGAACCCGGCGGACGCGTTCTCCCGCAGGTAGCGCATGGGGCGCTGCATGCTCTCCCCGACTAAAGAGAGGGCGGCGAAGTGGAAGATGGCGTCGTAGCCCCGCCCGGACAGCAGGTTGCTCATGGTGTCGTGGTCGGATACGTCCGCGACCACGAACTCCACCCCGGCCGGCAAGGAGGCTGCGTGGCCCTGCCTCAGGTCGTCGACCACGGTGACGGTGGCGCCCTGATCGACCAGGAGGTCCACCATGTGGCTGCCCACGTACCCGGCGCCGCCAGTGACAAGAATGCGCTCGGGCAAGTAAGCTCCGTCGATACGTGGGTGTAAGCGTTGTCGGGTGTAGGCGAGAGTAGGCCGCACTGCAATTAACGCGGACACGGGTTAAACGATTGTGAACAGGCCCAACATGAGGGTCAGAATGCTAGGAGTTGCGCAATGGACATGCCGATCGATGCAAACACGCGCTTTGCCATTGGGCAGCCGGTGTCCCGCAAGGAAGATCCGGTGCTGTTGCGTGGCGAGGGGCGGTATAGCGACGATCTGTCGCTGCCGGGGCAAGTGTATGCGGTCTTGGTTCGCAGCCGGTATGCGCACGGCATCTTGAAGGAGGTGCAGGCCGACGCGGCGCGCGAGATGCCGGGCGTTCTGGGCATCTACACAGCCGCCGACCTGCAAGCCGCCGGGATCGGGCCGATGCAGGCGCAGGTTGGCAAGAACCGCGACGGTTCGGCCACGCCCAAGCCGCACCAGATGGCCCTGGCGCATGGCCGGGTGCGGTATGTGGGCGACCCGGTGGCGATCGTGGTGGCGGAAACCCGCGACGGCGCACGCGATGCGGCCGAGGCGGTCATGCTGGACATCGATCCCCTGCTGGCCGTCACGACCGCAAAGGAAGCGGTCGCATCCGGCGCACCCACCCTGCACGACGAAGCACCGGGCAACGTGGCGCTCGACTTCCACTACGGGGATGCTGAGGCGGTGGCGGCGGCGTTCGCCCGGGCAGCGCACGTGACCAAGCTCGGGCTGCGCAACAGCCGGGTGGTGGTGGCGCCGATGGAGCCGCGGTCGGCCCTGGCCGCGATCGAAGACGGGCGGCTGGTGCTGCGGGTGGGCTGCCAAGGCGCGTTCGGCCTGCGCAACACGATCGCCAGCGTGATGGGCGTGCCGCAGCCCCAGGTGCGGGTGCTGACGGGCAATGTGGGCGGCTCGTTCGGGATGAAGGCGGGGTGTTATCCGGAGTATATCGCGCTGCTGCATGCCGCGCGGGTGCTCGGGCGGCCGGTGAAGTGGACGGACGCGCGCTCCGACAGCTTCCTGTCGGACAGCCACGGCCGCGACCACGACATGACGGGCGAGCTAGCCTTGGACGCGGACGGCAAGTTCCTGGCAGTGCGGATGACAGGGTTCGGCAATATCGGCGCCTATCTGAGCAATTCGACCACGCTGCCGCAGTCGATGAACACGGTGAAGAACGTCATCGGCGTCTACACCACGCCGCTGGTGGAGGTGATCAGCCTCAGTCTGTTTACCAATACGACACCAGTTGGCGCGTATCGTGGGGCGGGACGTCCGGAGGGTAACTATTACATGGAGCGGCTGGTCGACACGGCTGCGCGCGAGATGGGGATCGATCGGGTGGAGTTGCGTCGCCGCAATCATATCCGTCCCGAGCAGATGCCATACAACGCGCCTTCGACCATGGTGTACGACAGCGGCGACTTCCCTGCCCTGCTGGAGGAAGCGTTGGCAGAGGCGGACTGGGACGGCTTTGCCACGCGCCGGGCCGAGAGCCGCCGCCGGGGCAAGCGCCGCGGTATCGGGATCGGGCATTACCTGGAAGTGACTGCGCCGGCCAACAAGGAGATGGGGGCGATCAGCTTCGACCCGGACGGTGGGGTGACGATCACGACGGGCACGCTGGATTACGGCCAAGGCCACGCCTCGCCGTTCGCGCAGGTGCTGGCGGACCGGCTGGGCGTGCCGTTCGACAAAATCCGCCTGGTGCAGGGGGACAGCGACAAGCTGGTCGCCGGCGGCGGGACGGGTGGGTCGCGCTCGATCATGAACAGTGGCTCCGCGATCCACGAGGCATCGGGCATCGTGGTGGACAAGGGCCGCCCGCTCGCCTCGGACGCGCTGGAGGCGGCGGAGGCGGATATCGAGTTCTCGACCGTCCGGTTCTCGGTCGCTGGCACCGACCGCGGAATCGGCATCATGGACCTGGCCGCGCGTTTCCCTGGCCAGTTGGACGTGGAGCATGTCTTCGAGGGTGCTCCCTCCGCCTTCCCCAATGGCTGCCACGTCTGCGAGGTGGAGGTGGACGAGGAGACCGGCGTAGTGGATGTGGTACGCTACGTGATGGCGAACGATTTCGGCACGCTGATCAACCCGATGCTGGTCGAGGGCCAGGCGCATGGTGGCGTGGTGCAGGGCATCGGTCAGGCGCTGCTGGAGCGGACGTCGTATGATTCGGACGGACAACTGCTGTCGGGGTCGTTCATGGACTACACGATGCCCAAGGCGATCGACGTGCCCGGCATCGTGTTCCGCAGCCATCCGGTGCCGGCGCGGACCAATGCACTGGGGGCGAAAGGCTGCGGTGAGGCCGGGTGTGCCGGGGCCCTGCCGGCGGTGATGAACGCGTTGGCGGACGCACTGGGGCAGCACATCGAGATGCCCGCGACACCGGAGCGGGTATGGGAGGCGCTGCAGGCAGCCTAAGCAAGGCTCCGCCGGGAAGGGGACACTGTCCCCTTCCCCCTGGTAACAGGTTTCCAAAGGACGACTGTCCTTTGGCGGGGCCCGGGGCAGAGCCCCGCCTTAAATGGAGCTGACGATGGACGATCTCCCCTGGGCCGACCCCGCCACCGAGGCGGCGCTGAAGACCTGGCTAGATACGTTCGCAAGCCATGTTCGCGCCGTCGACTACGCCTCAGCCGCGCCGTTCTTCCACCCTGACGTGCTCGCCTTCGGCACCCACCGCGACGTCATCCCCGGCCTTGCCGCCTGGATCCGGACCCAGTGGAACCAGGTTTGGCCGCGTACGACGGATTTCCGCTTCGACCTGGACAGCACACGCTTTCTCGGCGGTGCCCCGTTGGCGGTGGCGGTCGCTCCCTGGACCAGCACCGGTTATCTGCCAGACGGCACGCGCTTCGACCGGCCCGGCCGCGCCACCATGGTGTTCCAGCACACCGGCGGCCAGGTTCTCTGCATACACTCCCACATGTCGCTCAACCGCGGCGTCCCGCAGGAAAGCCACGCAAGCCGGCCGGTGGCGGCCTGGCCGCCTGGAATGCCCTAACCAGCTCGTCGGGGGCCTTGACCCCTAACGCCGAACCAAAGTGTTCATCCGTTGCAATCCGCAACATCGGTGCATCGCGTGGTGAACGCCGGGACCAACTGTCCCTTCGCGATCTTGCCCTGCACATCGTAGGCGTCCATGCCGTCGGGGAAGTCGTCGGCATGCGCCATGGCCCGGATGACCTGGTTCAGCACGCCCTCGCTGCCCGCGACGGCCGGATTCCAGGTGATCGCGCGGTGATTGCCGTACCATACAACGGCAAGCGCCGGGTCCAGGCTTGGGTCAGGACAGACCAGCACGTGATGGTCGAGGATGCTGCGGGCGAGCGACACGTCCATCCCTTGCAGGGGCCCGGCATACATTCCCTTGTAACCATTACACCGGTCGGACGCCTGACTGACCAGCTTGTCGTGCACCTCGCGCTCGCCCAGGCTGTCCGAAGGCGATGCGCCGGCTTGGCCGCTCAGCAACGCAACGCACACCGCGGCCACGACGCCTAGCCGCGAACGCCGGGTCAAAGATGCTGGCCCAACCAGTCCTTCACCAAGTCCCCTGGCGTTTGCGTGGGCGGCGGCGGGTTGTGGTAGGCGTCGAAACTGGACCGATATTGCAGCTTGCCCGACGGGTCGAGCGACATCGCCGGCGTTGGGCCATCCTGGTAGACGCATTCGTAGGACTTGATCTTGGCGGCAACCGCCTGCTTGCCCAAGGGATCCTGGCACATCGTCTGCAGCACCTGCAGCGGAACGGAGCACATGTTCGACGGCGGATTGTCGAACGAACCGTTCATATCCTCCACCTTGTTTGCGGCCACGAAGCTGTTCCAGTCGAAATTCGCCGTGATGGTCGCCCCGCAGATCCGGCTGGCGGTCTGCGCCTCATCGGCCAGCTTGGGGTCTTCGTGGGCCATGGTCTGGCGCTGGGTGAGCGTCTGCGCCTCGCTGCAAGTGATGCTGGCAACCAGCACGAGGGTTGTGAGGCTGGCCACGATTCCGGCATTCATCGATGAGCATCCCTATCGTCGAGCCCCGGTTCTATATCCTGACCGTAAACACGCAACCCCGGCGGGCACCGGCCGGTTGTCCCACCGCGTTGCGCTCTGGTTCGCGGACGGCGGTCCAGGCCGCTCGCGCCTCGGAGGCGGGCCGGGGCGCACAACCTACCCGCTTTGGGGGGTGCACGAGACCGAGTGGCCGGGTAGCATCTCTTTATTCCCAACCATCTCCGTGGGGCGGGTCCAGACGCCAAAAATCTGGAATACTGGCGCGAGTGGGATCTCGGCGGCCAGTCGACCCCATCGCCCGCCCCAGACGCCGCGCATTTCGGCGGCGGGCAAGTCGTAGCCGGGCAACAGCGGGCGGCAGGAAGCCGAACCTGGGTCGCAACGACTTACCAGTTCATTAACCATTTTGCGGCAGTCTCACCTCACCGCACCCAGCGTGGGCTGTGGTCGAGGACGCATTTAAAATGACGAATAGGACACGGCTGCTCTACCTTTCGGTGATGACGCTCGGCGTCATGGCTTCAGTCGGCCCGGCGACCGCCCAGGCTGCCACCGCCCCGGCAACGATGCTCGTGAGCGCAACCGTGCTGTCGTTTTGCACGATCGTCGCCCTGCCACTGGCATTCGGCAACTACAGCCAGGCACTGTTGGCCGCTGCCAGCAGCGTCACCGTCACCTGCACTCTCGGCACGACCTTCAATGTCGGGCTGGACGTCGGCGTCGGAGCGAACGCCACCGTCGCGTCGCGCAAGATGACGTTCGGCACCAACTTGCTGAATTACGGCCTGTTCAGCGACAGCGGGCATTCAACCGTTTGGGGCCCGACCATCGGGACCAATACCGTGGCACTCACCGCCACCGGCTTGCCGCAGATCCTGCCGGTCTATGGCCAGATCCCGGCTTCGCAGTCCGTCGGGCCTGGCGCCTACTTGGACACCGTTACCGCAACAGTGACCTATTGACCCAAGCTGCGGCAGCCCTTCGCCGTACTTTGGCGCTTGGGCTGCTTGCTTACTCGGGAGGATATGTCTGCCTTCCGCAAGCAGCCTCGGCCCAAGGTCTGGAAGTCACGCCGATCTCGATCGAGATGCAGGCTGGGCAAATGACCACCACGCTCATGGTCGTCAACAAGAACCCGACCCCGGCCAATCTCCAGCTGCGGCCGTTCAAATGGGACCAGATCGGCGGGACCGACAACCTCAAAGCGACGGCCGAACTAGCCGTCAGCCCGCCTATGACCGAAGTGCCTGCAGGCGAGACGCAAACCTTCCGCGTCGTGCTCCGTCAAAGCGCCACCGCGACGCAGGCAAGCTACCGCCTGTTGCTCGACCAGTTGCCGGGTATCGAAGCGCCAGGCAGCGTGCGGGTCATCCTGCGGTTCTCGATACCGGTGTTCGCCGACCCCGCGAGCCGCACGGAAGCGAAGCTGGACTGGCGCGTGACTGTCGACCAGAGCGGCGCCAGCCTGATCGGCACGAACCACGGCACCGCGCATGTCCGCGTCGTCAACCCAACGCTGTCGGAAGCGCAGGGACCGCGATTGAGCGTCGCGGCTGGTCAGAGCCCGTACATCCTCCCCGGCGCCGAACGAACTTGGCATATCCAGACCAGCGCTCCGCTCCGACCCGGTTCGACGTTGCATCTGGTCGCGACATCGGATGGGGGCCCCATCGATGCGACGGTTCGTGTGTCTCCGCCGTAACAACTGGAAATCCTATGTAGTGCTGGCGTCGCTCGGGCTCGCTGCAGCGGGTCGGGAAGTTGGTGCCCAGCAACCCTCGGACGATGCCGTTCTACTGCTTGCCGTCGTGGTGAACGGTCGCCCCATCAACTTGGTCGGCGACTTCAAGAAGCACGGCGGCGCGTTGTATGCGACGCCCACCGAATTGGACACGCTTGGCTTCAAGGTCAGACTGAAATCACCGGACGGCGACGTGCTGCTCAGTACGTTGCCCGGCGTAAGCTACCGTTTCGACGAAAAGACCCAGACGCTCTATTTCACCGCAACCAACGCCGCGCTTAAACCGACTCTGATCGGTGGCGGATTCGTCAGCACAACGCGCGACCTGCCCGTCGAGAGCGGCCTGGGCGCCGCCATCAACTACGACGTGGTCGGCACCATGGCAGCCGGGCGGACAGTGGCCGAAGGGCTCGCCGATGTCCGGGTGTTCAGCCCCTGGGGGGTGTTCACCTCGTCGTCTATCGCCACCAGCGGTAGCCAATATGGTACGCAGCCCCTCGTACGCCTGGACTCGACTTTCAGCTACTCGGATCCGGACACTCTGCGGCGGTACCGCGTCGGCGACGTCATCTCCAGTGGCCTAGCATGGACGCGGCCCGTTCGATTGGGCGGCGTGCAGATTACCACGGACTTCTCCATTCGACCCGACCTGGTGACGTTCCCGGTGCCGACCATCACCGGCACGGTCGCCGTGCCGTCGAGCGTCGACGTGCTGGTGAACGGAGTGCAGTTGCTCTCCCGGGACTTGCCGCCTGGTCCGTTCGAGATTCGCCAACTACCGGTCATCAACGGCGCCGGCGACGTTTCGGTGGTCATCCACAACGAAGTCGGCCAGCAAGTCACCCAGACGCTGCCGACCTATGCCAGCAGCCTGTTGCTCGCCCGCGGCCTGACGGCGTTCTCGGCCGAGATGGGTACCGTTCGCCTCAATTACGGCGTAGACAGCCAGGACTACCGCGCTCCCGCCGCCTCGTTCAGTGTACGCCACGGATTGCTGGACTGGCTCACGCTCGAAGCGCATGGCGAGGGCAATGGCCCCTACGGCGGTCGATCCAGCTCCAAGACGGTGGCCGGCGGTATGGCCGGGGGCGGTGCGGCGGTCACCATGGGGCACTGGGGAGTGATCTCGGTGGCCGCCGCCGCGAGCAACTACGGCCGTCATCGAGGCGGCCTGGCTTCCGCATCTTACGAGCGGGTCACTCCCGTATTGAGTTTCGCGGTATCGGTCCAGGCCAGCAGCCGCAAGTTCGGCGATCTTGCCGCAGCGTCCGGTCAGCCGGTGCCCCGCCTGCAGACCCGGGCCAGCATAGGCCTTGCGCTGGGGCGGTTCGGCTCCCTCGGCGTCGCCTATGTCGGCGTGCGTCAGTCGGCAAGCCGGGTCGCGCCGGGCAACCAGTACGCCGAGCAGCCGGTCAACGCCGCCTCGGGCTTCGGCATCGTGCCATTGTTGCCGGCCACCAAGGTCGATCTGGTCTCGGTCAGCTACTCACGGCCGGTATTCAACCAGCGGGCATCGCTGTACGCGACCGCTTACCACGATTTCTCGCATGCCGGCAGTTCGGGTCTTTTGATCGGTCTCACGATCCCGCTGGGGCGGCGGAGCAATGCCGGGGTCAGCGCCGGTACCGGCACTAGCGGCACCGGCGGCACGCTGCAGGCCAGCCAGTCCGCGGACGACGTGGGTGACGTCGGATGGCGCGTGCAGGAAGACGCCGGCCAGCCGGCACGCCAGATGGCTGAAGCTGGCTACAAGAGCCCCTGGGGAACGGTCGGTGGCGGGATCGACCGGATCGCCGGGCAGACCGCATACCGGGCCACCGCGCAAGGCTCGCTGGCCTACGCCGGCGGGGGCCTGTTCGCCGCCAACACCATCAACGACAGCTTCGCCGTGGTCGACACCGACGGTGCGGCCGGCGTCCAGGTCCTGCAGGAGAACCGGCCGGTCGGGCGCACGGGATCGTCTGGGCTGTTGCTGGTGCCGGACCTGCGCTCGTTCGACGCCAACCGCATCGCCATCGACCCGACAGACGTGCCGCTCGACGCCGATATGGGCCAGACGACGCGGATGGTTCGGCCGCAGGACCATTCGGGTGTGGTCGTGCGGTTCCCGGTGCATGTGAGCCACGGCGCATTGCTGCAACTGGTCGACAAAACCGGGGCTGCCATTCCAGTGGGTAGTACCGCCCGCCTGGCCGCAGCGCCCGAACTAGTGGTCGGCTATGGTGGCGAGCTTTATGTCAGCGGACTGCAGCCGCACAACGCAGTGCAAGTCAAACTGCCGAACGGGCGGCTATGCACCGCCACGTTCGACTATAAGACGGTTACCGGAACACTGCCGATTATTGGGCCGTTATTGTGCAAGGATGCTATGTAATGAGAAATTCTCAGGCTATCGTCTTGATCTTGGGTTTGTTCGCTGGCAGGGAGGCGGTCGCGCAGACATGCACCGGGTCGGCCAACGGCCTCGCGTTCGGCACCTACCAGCCGCTCACCGGCTCGCCCAGCGCCAGCACGTCGAACGTCACCGTGACCTGCAATCCTGGGGTGGTATCCCTGCTGGTCTCCTACTCGATCCAGATTGGCACAGGCACTGGCGGTAGCTTCGCAGGGAGGAGCATGCACAATGGCGGCGCCAACCTCGGTTACCAGATCTATACCAACGCCCTGTACAACCAGGTCTGGGGAGATGGCACGGGCGGCACGTCCCAGGAAAGTGACGGATACCTGCTCGGCGTGGTGCTACCGGTGATCCGAAACTATACTGCCTACGGTGTGATACCGGGCGGCCGCAATGTCGCCATCGGCGTGTACGGGGATACCGTCGCCGTCCTGATCACCTACTGATACCGTCGTTGGCGGGCATCTTGGCCCGGCGGTCACTCCGACGCGTTGGCGCGACCCGAGCCGTGGTTCGCGAGTGCCCACGGCGCCAAGGTGAAGCGTCGCTGCAGAAACTCGACGACTGCGGCCACGCTGGCGGACTGATACGTCGCCGCCGGCGTCACGATGTGCAGCATGGTTGCCGGCATCACCCAGTCCAGCATCACGGCGCGCAACCGGCCAGCGGCGATGTCATGAGACACCAAGTTCTCTGGTCGAACCGCGATGCCCAAACCGGCCAGTACCGCCGGCATCAAGGCGTCGCCGTTGTTGATGCGCAATGGTCCAACCGGATTGACGATCACCTCTTCGCCTGAGGCGTGCAGGAAGCGCCACTGCCCGGCTGTCGCCGGTAGCGCGTAAGCGATGCAGGTATGACTCGCGAGGTCATTGGGATGGGCCGGGTAACCTCGTCGCTCGAAGTAATCCGGGCTACCCACCAACAGGCGACGTACCTCGCTGACAGGTATCTCCCGCAGATTAGGCGACCCGGTCAGAGACGCGATCCGCAACGCTAGGTCGTATCCTCCGGCCACGACGTCCACTCGGTCGTCGCTTAGATACAGGTCGATCGTGATGTGCGGATACAGCGCGAGCAAGGCCGGCAACTCGGCGGCCAGATGAGGGTTTCCAAACGACATCGGCGCCGCCATCCGCACCACCCCGCGGGGCGCCACTGATTGTGCCATCGCCTCGGTTTCCATCAGCTCCGCTTCGGTGAGGAGTCGACCCGCCCGAATGGCGGCGATACGTCCGATGTCGGTGAGGGATACCTGGCGGGACGTGCGGTTCAGCAGAGTGGTCCCAAGTCGGGTTTCCAGGCGAACGATCGCCTTGGAGACCGTTGCCTTGGACAGGTCGAGATCGATCGCCGTTTGAGTGAACGACGCCGTTTCGGCCAACCGCGCGAAAATCGCCCAAGCGTCTAGGTCGGGGAGGCCTGCCAAGTGTTCCTCCAGGAAACGATCACGGAAGTTTGTCTATTATTTGATACTGATCTCACTTAGTAGAATGCATGGCTTGAGCGGCAGAGGTCGCCTCGGGACATGCCTCACACCGTCTCGCTCTCTAGTTGGTAGTAGCTCCCATGAACCGCGTTTGCATCTTGGCTTTTGCTTCACTCCTCGGATGCAGCGTTTTTTACGCGGGCGGCACCGCTTACGCTGCCACTCTGACCTCGTCGTTCAGCGTTTCCGCGACTGTCGTCGCGACCTGCACCGGTGGGGTTTCGTCTACATGGGGGGACAGCCGGAGAGTGGCGGTCAACTGCGCCCAGGGCCGAGCCAATGTTGAAGGTGCCAACCCGATGACCAGCCCCGCCCCTAGCGCAGGCGCCACTCCTGCAACCCGTCTGTACGATGTCGGTGGTGGAGCCGTCGTTCCGACCATCATTTATTAACGGCCTAACTCAGGCAGTTAGCAACATCTTAGAAGGTCGCGGCCGAGTTGGCGTCGAAGATGAACTCCATCCGCCTGCGCTGCCGCTTGGTGCCCCGTACGGGATTCGAACCCGTGTTACAGCCTTGAAAGGGCCGTGTCCTAGGCCTCTAGACGAACGGGACGTGGGCGCCGGGCCTCATGTGCCTGCACGCGCCCGGGTGGTCAAGACACCGAAGCCGCATCGCTGACCACGAAACAGGCGCTGGTCGTGCCATTCCACTCCTCCGCCCGGATATGCCCGGCCAGGTGAAGCGGCATACCCGGCGTGGCAAGCGCCTGGCCCAGCGGAGATTCCGCGGCACGGAACACCATCGCCTTGACCCGCCCTTGCCCGCCCTCCCCTTCGGCAATCACCCGCAGCGTGGCGCCGTCCCGGCCAATCCATTCGGCGCGGACAACGCGAGCGCGCGGTAGGGCGACCACCGGCTCCTCGTTGCCGGCGCCAAACGGGGACAGCCGGGCGATCTGCTGCGCCAGGTCCACGCTTGCCCCAGCCACCGACACCGTTGCCTCGACGCACAAATCCGGCGTGCGGGGATGGGCGGAGGCGTGCGCCAGACGATCCTCCAGGAAGGCGTGGAAGTCGGCGAGTTGCGTCACCGGCAGGCTGAAACCGGCCGCCATGGCGTGGCCGCCGCCGGTGGTCAGCAAGCCTTCGCGCCGGGCTGCCAGCACTGCGGCACCCAGGTCGACCCCCGCGATCGACCGTCCCGAGCCGCGCACCACGCCCTCCGCCAGCCCGCCGGCGAGGGCCGGGCGGTTCTGGCGCTGCTTGATGCGGCCGGCGATGATGCCCACCACGCCGGGATGCCAGCCTTCGCCATGCACCAGCAGCACGGGGCGGCCCGCGTCCGCCTGTTCGTGGGCATGGGCGTGGGCCGCATCGAGCACGGCGGCCTCGAGCTCCTGACGGTCGCGGTTCACCGCGTCCAGCCGGGTGGCGAGGGCGCGGGCCTCCACAAGGTCGTCGGTGAGCAGCAGGCGCAGGCCGAGGCCGGAATCGTCGATGCGGCCAGCGGCATTGATGCGGGGGCCGAGCGCCCAGCCGAGCGTGGCGGCGCTGAGGTGGTCCTTGGCGGCGGCGACCTCCAACAGGGCGGCGATGCCGGGGCGGTCGCGCCGGGCCATGACCTTCAGCCCCTGGGTGACCAGGGCTCGGTTGATGCCGACCAGGGGCATCACGTCGCAGACGGTGGCGAGCGCCACCAGGTCCAGCAGCCGGCGCAAATCCGGCTCCGCGCGAGTGGTGAACCAGCCGGCCCGGCGTAGCGCCCGCACGGTGGCGATGGCCGCCAGGAACGCCACGCCCGCCGCGCACAAGCCGTGCAGGCCCGAGGCGTCGTCCAGCCGATTGGGGTTCACGGTGGCGAGCACGGGGGGCGGCGGGCCCTCGGCCTTGTGGTGGTCGAGCACCAGCACGTCGGCCAGCCCCGCCATCGCAGCCAGCGGCCCGGCGGCTGCGGTGCCGCAATCCACACAGACCACCAGGGTGGCGCCTTGGCCGGCGAGGGCGAGCAGGGCGGGGGCGTTGGGACCGTAGCCCTCGATGATGCGGTCCGGCACGTGGGTGAGCACGGGGCAGCCCAGCCCGCGCAGCAGCAGCGTGATCACGGCGGCGGAGCAGGCACCGTCCACGTCGTAGTCGCCGAACACGGCGACGGTCTCGCCGGTTTGCACGGCGTGGGCCAGGCGGGCGGCGGCGGCATCCATGTCGGCGAGCACCGACGGGTCCGGGAGCAGGGCGCGCAGGGTTGGGGTGAGGAAGTCGGAGGCGGCGTCCGCGCCGATGTTGCGGGCGGCGAGCAGACGGCCGACGACCTCTGACACACCGGTGCGCTGGGCGAGCATCAGGCCGGTGCGTTCCTCACCGCCGCGCCAGACCCAGCGGCGGTTGGTGAGGCTGCGGGTCACGCCGAGGGCGGGTGGAGGGGGGGAGATGGCGTTCATCGGGCGGCTCCCTCACCCAACCCTCTCCCGGGGGGAGAGGGCTCTCTTACTCTCCCTCTCCCCCTGCGAGAGGCCCGGGGTGAGAGAGCTTCCCGCAAGCTCAGTTCGGCTGCCAGGTCTTGGTGGTGAAGTTGTGGTGCGCCTCGACATACCGCACCGTGCCGGACTTCGAGCGCATCACCAGCGAGTGCGTCACCGCCCCGGTCGCAAACCGTCGCACCCCGCGCAGCATGGGGCCGGTAGTGACGCCGGTGGCGGCGAACATCACGTCACCCTTCGCCATCTCCAGCAGGTCGTATTTCTTCTTCGGGTCCGCCACGCCCATGTCGCGGGCGCGGGCCACCTGGGCGTCGTCCTCGAACAGCAACCGGCCCTGCATCTGCCCACCCAGGCAGCGCAGCGCCGCCGCAGCCAGCACGCCCTCCGGAGCACCGCCGGAGCCGACGAAAATGTCCACGCCGCTCTCCGCCTGCGCCGCCATGATGACGCCAGACACGTCGCCGTCGCCGATCAGCATGATGCGCACACCGGCCTCGCGCGCGCGGGCGATCATCTCCTGATGCCGGTCGCGGTCCAGGGTGCAGAGCACGATCTCGCCGATGTCGACCTTCCTGGCGGCAGCGAGGTTGCGCAGGTTCTCGGCGATCGGTGCGTCCAGATCGACCACGCCCGGCGGCAGTCCCGGGCCCACGGCGATCTTGTCCATGTAGATGTCGGGGGCGTGCAGGAAGTTGCCAGCCTCGGCCAGGGCCACCGTCGCCATCGCGTTGGGGCCACCCTTGGCGGTGATGGTGGTGCCCTCGAGCGGATCCACCGCGATGTCCATCGCCGGGCCGCCGCTGCCTACCTTCTCGCCGATATACAGCATCGGCGCCTCGTCCATCTCGCCTTCGCCGATCA
>CAXTWC010000079.1:0-23105 GCA_964247805.1 uncultured Acetobacteraceae bacterium
GCGATGAGCCAGCTCGGCGTGCGCAACGTCGGCGGCTACAACGACCGCGTGGAGGAGGCCAGCGCCCGCGGCGAGGTCGTGACCCGGCGCGTGCAGACCGGCTTCGACGCCGAGACCGGCAAGCCGATCTTCGAGGAGCATCCGCTCGCGCTCGAGAAATTGCCCTTCCTGGTCGTGGTGATCGACGAGATGGCCGACCTGATGATGGTCGCCGGCAAGGAGATCGAGCAGGCCGTGCAACGCCTGGCCCAGATGGCGCGCGCCGCCGGCATCCACGTTGTTATGGCCACGCAGCGGCCCTCGGTGGACGTGATCACCGGCACCATCAAGGCGAACTTCCCGACCCGCATCTCCTTCACCGTGATCAGCAAGTTCGACAGCCGCACCATCCTGGGGGAACAGGGCGCCGAGCAGCTGCTGGGCCAAGGCGACATGCTTTACATGCAGGGCGGCGGGCGCATCGGGCGGGTGCACGGTCCGTTCGTGTCGGACAAGGAAGTGGAGGACGTCGTGGCGTTCCTCCGCTCCCAGGGCGAGCCCGCCTATCTCGAGGAGGTCACCGAGGCACCGGATGAGGACGACAACCCGGCCCTGCGCGGTGTGAACGATTCGGGCGACGGCGAGAAAAACCTGTTCGACCAAGCCGTTTCGATCGTGGCGCGGGAGGGTAAGTGCAGCACCTCCTTCATCCAGCGTCACCTCTCGATCGGCTACAACAAGGCGGCCAAGCTGGTCGAGCAGATGGAGAAAGAGGGGATCATCACCCCGGCCAACCATGTCGGTAAGCGAGAGATTCTCGTGCGCCGCACCAACGAGGACTGAACGGCGTGAATTTCACCATCGGCTGCACGCTGCGCTACGACGTCCAGACGTTGACGCCGTTCGTGTTCAACCTCGAGGCGGCACGTTTTCCGCGGCAGCAGATCCTGTCCGAGAAGCTCACGACCAGCCCCGAACTGGGCGAGCCCGACCGGTTCGAGGCGGCGGAGAGCGGCAACCGCTATTTGCGGTTCCTGGTTCCGCAGGGGTCGTTCGAGATCAGCTATGAGGCGGAGATCGCGCTCGACCCGCTGATGCTGGACCCGACGGAGGTGACGGAGATTGCCGCCGGGTCGCTGCCGATGGACGTGCTGCCCTATCTCAACGCCAGCCGGTATTGCCAGTCCGACCGGCTGAGCCGCTTCGCCAACCGCCAGTTCGGCCACGAGCCGGCGGGGCATCAGCGCGCAACGGCGATCTGCAACTGGATCCGCGACAATGTCGACTACCAGGCGGGCACGTCGGATGCGTTGACCAGCGCCTATGACACGCTGGGCGACCGGGCCGGCGTGTGCCGGGATTTCGCGCACCTTGCGATCGCATTGTGCCGGGCTGTCGGCATTCCGGCGCGCTACATCAGCGCCTATGCCTGGCAGCTGCAGCCGCCCGACTTCCATGCGGTGTTCGAAGCCTATCTGCACGGGCCCGGGGGCGGCGCGTGGTATCTGTTCGACCCGACCCGGATGGCGGCGTTGGACGGCTTGGTGCGGATCGGCGCCGGGCGGGACGCGGCCGATGTGGCGTTCTGCTCGATCTACGGATCCGCGCAGTCCCAGGCGCCTTCGGTGTGGATCAAGGGGCCGACGCCGAACCTGATCCGCACGACCCAGGCCGTCAGCACGCAGGCGAGCTGAGCGGCTATAGCGGCCCTCACCCCGACCCTCTCCCGCGTGCGGGATAGGGAGGCAGATTGTAACTTGGACATTTTATGCACGCGACTTCCAGCCGGCTTCCTCTGCTGCTCGGCTTTCTGACGGCGGTCGGCCCGCTTTCGACGGACATGTACTTGCCGGCGTTCCCGGCGATGGAAGCCAGCTATGGTGCAGCACCGGGGACGGCGCAGATCACGTTGGCGAGTTGGTTTGCCGGCCTGGCGATCGGGCAGCTGACCCAAGGCACGCTGGCGGACCGGTTCGGCCGGCGTGGACCGCTGATCGCGGGGCTCGTCATCTACACCATCGCATCCGTCGGCTGCGCGCTGGCGCCGAGCCTGGCCGTGTTGACGGTGCTGCGTTTCGTCGCCGCATTTGGCGGCTCGGCGAGCATGGTGCTGCCCCGCGCGGTGGTGCGGGACCTGGCGGACGGGCACGCGGCTGCCCGGCTGATGTCGCAACTGATGCTGGTGATGGGGGCGGCGCCGATCCTGGCTCCGGCTTTGGGCGGCGCGATGCTGCTCGTGGCCACGTGGCAGGCGATCTTTTGGTTCGCCGCCGTGCATGGACTGATCTCGTTCGTGCTCGTGCTATGGTTGTTGCCGGAGACGCTGCCGCAGAACCGCCGGATGCGGCTAGGGATGTTCGGGCTGCTGAACCGGTATCTCGCGATCCTGCGCGACCGGACTTTCCTGGTGCACGCCTTCATCGGCTCGTTCGCGATGTTTGCCCTGTTCGCCTATCTTGGCGGTTCATCACCGGTCTATATCGGGCTTTATGGTCTGACCGCGGCGGAATGCGGCGGGTTGGTCGGTGTGGGCGCCGCCGGGTTCATCTTTGGCTCGCAACTGGCGCCACGGCTGTTGCCGCGGTTCGGCATGGGCCGGGTGCTCCGCGTTGGGATCCGGTGTTTCCTGTTGGCAACCGTGGTGTTGTGCGGATTTGCCTTCGCCCAGGGGTTCGGCGTGTGGAGCGTGGTCGGGCCGATCCTCTTGTGCACCACTAGCATGGGGATCGTGCTGCCGAATGCCACCGTCGGCGCGCTGTCCAGCCAGGCGGCCAACGCCGGCAGCGCGTCCGCGGTGATGGGAACGATCCAGTTCCTGCTGGCGGCGGTCAGCGGCTCCCTGGTCGGACTCTTGACAGACGGCACCGCCCGGCCGATGGCGGCGCTGATGCTGCTCGGTGCAGCCTGCGCAGTTTTTGCGGATTGGCGTCGCACGTCCGGAAGGCCCGACTTGAAGGAGACACTTCGATGACCGACGCCACTGCCCTGCTTGGCCGCGTCTTGCTCAGCCTGATCTTCGTCTGGGGCGGCTGGGGCAAACTGATGGCTGCATCCGCCACCCAGGCCTACTTCGCGAAGAGCGGCCTGCCGGTGCCCGAACTTGCCGTCGCGGTCGCGGTCTTCGTCGAGCTCGGCGTCGGTTTGGCGCTGCTGTTCGGGCTGTTCACGCGGTGGACCGGCCTGGTGCTGGCGGTATGGTGCATCCTGACGGCGCTCGTGGCCCACACCGATTTCAGCGACCGCAACATGGAGATCCACTTCATGAAGAACGTCGCGATGGCGGGCGGCATGCTTTACGTGTTCGCCTTCGGCGGCGGGGCCTACAGCCTGGATGCTCTGCTCCGCCGGCGCCGGATGGTGGTCGCAGTCTAGTAAAAAGCCGTTCCGACGAACGACTCCAAACGTCTGGTGGGCTGTAACCAGCCCACCTACGTCGCGACCGGGTTCGTCAGCGCCGCCAGCATCACCGCAGCGGCCTGCGCCACATTCAGGCTCTGCACCGGCCCGGCACCCAAGATGCGAACCTGACGCCGGCATGCCTCCACTGCGTCCACCGACACCCCGATCTCCTCGTTGCCGAGCACGAGGGCGACCGGCCGGTCCCGAGGTAACGTCTGCAGGGGCATGGCGTCCCGCGTCAGGGTTGCGGCGACGGTTCGGTAGTGCGGGGTCAAGGCCGTGAGCGCCTTGCCGAGATTGCGGGTCTTGTGCAGCCCGAGATACTCCAAACCACCCTCCGCGGTGCGATAGGCCGCGTCGGACGGCATGGCCTGGCCTGGAACCTCGTGAAACAGCAGGCCACCAGCACCGAAAAACGCGGCACTCCGGGCGATGGCGCCCAGGTTATGCGGATTGCTGACCCGGTCGAGCACCACAAGCAACTGCATGCGCGGCGGGCGGACGAAGTCGATGATTTCAACCCGGCGCAGTTCGGCGACCACGACGATTCCGCCGTGGTGGATAGACCCGGCGGCGCGCTCGATCTCCGCCTCGTCCAGCATCCGGTACGGACGGCGCAGCTTCGCCATCATGGCGCAAAGCGGGCCGGCGCGCTCCTTCATCGCCGGAGTGTAGAACAGCCGCTTGGCCGCCTCGGGACGCCGGGCGAACACGGCGGCGACGGCGTTGAGGCCGCAAATACGATCTTCCTCCATGCACGGTGCTTCCGCCTGGGCGGCCCGCCTGTCAAATTCCGCCGGTGTTCCCGATCCTTTTCCAAGACAACCGTTTCGTCGTACTGGACAAGCCGGCAGGCCTCCCCGTGCACGCCGGGCCGCACGGTGGACCAAGCGTCGAGGATGCCTTCCCGCAGCTGAGCCGCCGCAAGGACGGTCCGTGGCTCGCCCATCGGCTAGACGCCGATACGGCCGGTTGCCTTGTGGTAGCCCTGCGCAAGGCGGCGTTGCTGGAGGCACAGGCTGCGTTCAGCAGCGGCCGGGCAGATAAGATTTATTGGGCGGTGGTGCGGGGCAGTCCGAGGCAGGACAGTGGCCTGGTGGAGGCGCCGCTTGCCAAGCAGTCCGGGCCGTCTGGCTGGCGCATGGTCCCCAGTGCAGACGGTCAACGAGCGGTGACGGATTGGGTAGTAAAGGGCCGGGCGGAGGGGTTCAGCTGGCTGGAACTCCGCCCCCATACTGGCCGGACCCACCAGATAAGGGTGCATTGCGCCATGCTGGGCCATGCCATTCTTGGCGATCCGGTCTATGGCTACCCCGACCGTCCCCTGCATCTATTGGCGCGGGCGATCGCATTGCCGCTCGATCCGCCATTGGCCGCGACGGCACCGGTCCCGCCCCATATGGCGGAAGCGCTGACGGCGTGCGGCTTCAGGCCGTAACGATGGCGTCCACCGTGCGCACCAGGCTCGGCTGCCACGCCGGCAGCGTCACGTCGAACACCCGGGCGAGCTTGGAACAATCCAGGCGGGAGTTCGCCGGGCGTCTGGCGGGCGTGGGATATTCGGCGGTGGTGATCGGGTTGACCGTAGGCTCCGGCCTGCCATGCCGGGCGGCCGCCGCGAAGATCGCTTTGGCGAAGCCGTGCCAACTCGTACTGCCAGAGCCCGCGGCATGAAACACTCCGGCGTAGGAAGGCTGCCAGCCGGCCGTCATGCGAGCGGCCAGGGCCAGGATGGCGTCGGCCAGATCCCCCGCATGGGTCGGGCAGCCATGCTGATCGGCCACCACCCGCAGCGTATCCGTCTTCTGCGCGACGTTCAGCATCGTACGGACGAAGTTCTTGCCCGTCGCGTTGTAGACCCAGGCGGTGCGCAGGATTGCCGCCCGGGCACCCGACTCCAGCACCGCCTGCTCGCCTGCCAGTTTGCTAGCGCCGTAGACGCCGGTGGGCCCGGTGGGATCGTCCTCGGTGTATGGCGAGTCCTTGGTGCCGTCGAACACGTAATCGGTCGAGATATGGATCAGCGGGACGCCGTCGCGCGCGCAAAGCTTGGCCAGGATCGCCGGGCCGTCGCGATTGGCGCGGTAGGCGGCTTCGACCTCCTTCTCCGCCGCGTCCACGGCCGTCCAGGCCGCGGCGTTCACCACCAAGCTAGGCTGCACGCGGTCAAACACCGCGGTGATCGTGCCCGGCTGGTCGAAGTCGAACTCCGGCCTGCCAACCACGGCCATCGGTCCGTCACGGCGGGCTTTCAGTTCGGTCGCAACCTGCCCGGTGCCGCCGGTGACGAGGATCACGCGCGAAACCAGGCCGGCATTTCGGCCCAACTCAGCGCCACCTTGTCCTTCTCCGACAATTGCACGTCCGTCACAGGCCACGGCAGGTTCAGGTCCGGGTCATTCCAGATGATCGCCCGCTCCGACTCCTTGTCGTAGTAGCCGGTGGTTTTGTAGACGACCTCGCTGTCGGGCTCGAGCGTGACGAAGCCATGCAGGAAGCCCGGCGGGATCCAGAGTTGTTGCCAGTTGTCCGCACTCAATTCCGCGGCCACGTGGCGGCCGAAGGTGCGCGAACCACGGCGGGCATCCACGGCCACATCCCAGATCGCCCCCTTCACGCACCGCACCAGCTTGCCTTGAGCGTGCGGGTCCAACTGGCAGTGCAGCCCGCGCAGCACACCCTTGGCCTGCGACATGCTGTGGTTGTCCTGCACGAACGGCAGGTCGATCCCGGCGTCAACCATGGCGTGCGCGGTCCACGTCTCGGAGAAAAAGCCGCGGGAGTCGCCGAACCGGGCTGGGCTGAACAGGACGACGTCCGGGATGGCTTGGCGCTCGAACTTCATGCGTGCACTCCGTCGGCGATTTCCAGTAGCAGCCGGCCCAGATCGGTCTTGCGCAAGGCAAGTGCCCGGGCGCGCAAGGCCTGGGCATCGATGAAGCCCATGCGGTAGGCGACCTCCTCCGGGCAACCGACCAGCATTCCCTGGCGGGCTTGGATGGTCTGTACGAACGTCGCCGCCTGCAGCAGGCTGTCCGGTGTGCCAGCGTCGAGCCACGCGCAGCCTCGGCCGAGCCGTTCGACCGCCAGCGTGCCCTCGTCGAGGTAGATCCGGTTAAGGTCGGTGATCTCGAGCTCGCCACGCGGAGATGGCTTGATTCGATGTGCGAATTCAGTGACGCGGTGGTCGTAGAAGTACAGGCCGATGACCGCCCAATTCGAGAGCGGGGTCGTCGGCTTTTCCACGATCTCGATCGCTTTGCCGCGCTCGTCGAAGGAGACTACGCCATACCGCTCCGGATCGCGGACCTGGTAGGCAAACACCGTGGCGCCGGTATCGCGCTTGGCGGTCGTCTGGAATACTTGGCTGAGATGGTCGCCGAAGATCATATTGTCCCCAAGGACCAGGGCGCAGGCCTCGCCAGCGAGCCACTCCGCCCCGATCAAGAAAGCCTGCGCAAGGCCGTCTGGGGAGGGCTGCTCGGCATAGGTGAAGGTGCAGCCGAGATGGGACCCATCGCCCAGCAAGCGGCGGAACATCGGCAGGTCCACCGGGGTGGAGATGATCAGGATGTCCCTGATCCCCGACAGCATCAGCACCGACAGCGGGTAATACGCCATCGGTTTGTCGTAAACCGGCAGCAATTGCTTCGACGCCGCCAGGGTCATGGGATGCAGACGGGTGCCGGACCCGCCAGCCAGAAGGATGCCCTTCATTGTGCGGCCGCCTTGGTGGTGCCGAGCCGCTGCCCGGAATAGCGCCCTGCCCGGATGCGCTCCCACCAGGTCCGGTTGTCGACATACCACTGGACGGTCCGCTTCAAGCCGCGGTCGAAGTCGTGCGGCGCGCGCCAGTCCAATGCCACCTGCGCCCGTGAGGGGTCGATCTCGTAGCGGAAATCATGGCCTGGGCGATCCGTGACGAAGTGGATCAGCCGCTCGCGGGGTCCTGCCGGGTCAGGCTGCAACTCGTCCAGGGCGGCGCAGATGCTGCGGACCACTTGCAGGTTGCTGCGGGGCTGCTGCGCCCCGATCGCCAGCGTGGCACCGGGTTCGGCCCGTTCGATGGCGAGCACGAGTGCCTCGGCATGGTCGTCGACGAACAGCCAGTCGCGTTGGTTGGAGCCGTCGCCGTAGACCGGCAGCGGCTTACCCTCCAGTGCGTTCAGTGTGACGAGCGGGATGAGCTTTTCGGGGAATTGCCACGGGCCATAGTTGTTCGTGGTGTTTGTGACGAACGTGGGCAGGCCGTATGTGTGCCACCAAGCCCGGACGAGGTGATCGGAGCCGGCCTTGCTGGCCGAGTAGGGACTACGCGGGTCATAGGGCGTGGTCTCGGTGAATGGCGGATCACCCGCCTCCAAGGCGCCGAACACCTCGTCGGTTGAGACGTGGTGGAAGCGAAAGGCGGCTTTGCGCTGCGGATCGAGCGCCGCCCAATAAGTCCGCGCCGCTTCGAGCAGCACGAAGGTGCCCACCACGTTGGTCTGGATGAACGGGGCCGGACCGTCGATCGAGCGGTCCACGTGGGTTTCGGCAGCAAGGTGCATCACCGCATCGGGCTGGTGCGTGGCGAACACCTCGGCCATCGCCGACGCATCCGTGATATCCGCGCGGACTAGCGTGTGGCGCGGATCGTGACGGGCCTCCTCCAGCGCATCCTCCGAGGCGGCGTAGGACATCTTGTCGACGTTCACGACGCTGGCGTCGCGATGCCGGAGCAGGTGTCGTATGACCGCCGAGCCAATGAAGCCGCAGCCGCCGGTCAGCAAAACGCGCATGGTTTGTCCCGTTCTCGGCCGCGACCGTTGCGCTGCCTGTACGGTCGCAATCTGCCATCGGGCCTGCTGCGGAGCAACACTGGGTGGTCAGCTGACGCGTCTGGCTAGGACAGGGCTTCTAAGAGCGGCTCCAATGTCGTCCCGACGACCTCGTGGGTGGGGATGCGCTTTGCCACCCCGCTACGAGCGGCGGGATGGTGTGGCGCCAGGCGCAACGCACGCTAGGGGCTGACGCGTTTGACCAGGCTGCGACGGTAATCGCGCTGGCGCCGCTGCAGGCCGGGCGCGGGACCGACCAATCGCGCGACGGCGGCCTGTACGCGGGCGACCTCGGCGATATGGGCGGGGCCGCTGAGCCGCGCGGTGACGCTGGAATCGTGCCGGCGGTGATGATTGAGCGGGCGAGCCACATACGCAATCTGCGCCCCCTCCCGCGCCAGCACCTCGGCATAAACCCGCCAGTCACCGGCGACACGGAGGTCCCGCAACTCGGGTTCGCATCGGCGCAACGCAAGCAGCAGCTCTTCCCGGCGCCACAGCACGGCACTGGCATTGAGGATCAGGTTGCGCTCCGACAGATGTTGCCGAAGGAAGGTGACGCCATCGAACACGGCATCGGCCGCGAGGACACCGTTGCCGTAATAGGCCTTGTGGTCGGCCCACATCACGCCCCCGCGCTCGTCGATCGCCCGGCTGTCGGTGAAGGCAAGAGCAGCCCGAGGCGCCCTCCCCGCCGCCTCCGCCACGGCCGACAGGAAGCCGGGTTCGGCACAATCATCCGCCTCCGCGATCCAGAGCCATTTGCCTTTTGCCGTCTCGGCCGCCCGGAGCCACTGGGCAAAAACCGAACCGGAGCGGCGGTCCTGCACCTCCACTCGGAGCTGCCGCCGCCACGCAGCGGCCGTTCGGCAGGCGACATCCACACTGTGGTCGAGCGAAGCGTCATCGAGCACCACGACTTCCAGCACGGGATACGACTGCGCGAAGATCGAGGCCAGCCGCGTCTCCATGAAGCGCTCGTAGTCGCAACTCGGCACGACGACGGAAATCTCGAGCATGTTCGGCTGCGTCAGCGCCAGCAGGGTCGCGCTATAGGCGTCGAAGCGGAAAGCCTCCCTACTTTGTTGCGCCAACACGGCCCGGCTCGCGGGCGTGCTCTCGCGTACCAACCGGGACGCCGCGTGTGCCATGCTATTCGTGTCACCGAGTGGGACGCAGCTACCGCCTCCCATCCGGGCGAGGAGTTCGGGAATACCGCCTGTCTCGTCGAAGGCGACCACCGGCGTCCCGGCGGCCATTGCCTCGAGCGCCACCGACGGCAGAGGGTCTTCACGGGAGGTCAGCAGGAACACGTCGGCGGCGCCCAGCAAGTCGGCCGCGTCGTCGCGATGGCCAAGATAGCGGAACGTGCCCGTCGCCTCGGCGGACGCGATCTCGGTGCCGAGATAGGTTTGCGTTGCAGGATCGATCCCGCCCGCCCACGCGAAATGCATGGCCTTCCCGGTCGCATGCGCCGTCCGCCAGGCCTGCAGGAACAGGTCGAAGCCTTTGCGGAGATCTGCGTAGCCCATGCCAAGAGCCAGACTGGTCCCCGGCGGCAGTCGCAAGGAGGCTCGGATCGCGCCACGCCGTTCCTCATCGACGAGCCGCGGCAACTCGATCCCTTGGGGCACCACGGCGACACGCCCCGGCAAGTTGCCCACTGCCTCCGTGCAGCGGTCACGGACCAATTCTGCCGGGAAGACGACCGCCGCCGCCTCCTGCATCGCCTCACGCAGGGAGCCGACCAGGTCCTTTTCCCGCAGCAACCGGGGTAATTCGTGCACAAGCAGCACCGACGGTATGCCATGCCGTTGCAGCACGGGCAGCGCGCGGGCGCTTGCGGCACTATTCACGATCGCCGCGGTGCACCCCGCGGCACGGGCGGCACGGGCGAGTTCGTTCAATTGCTCCATCGTCGCGGCGACCGTGGTCGGAGCAAGTGCCCGGTACTCGGCCTCGAGCGGGCCGCCATCGAGGATCAGGAAGGCGACCGCGACGCCATGCTGGGTTTGCAGCGCGCGCCCGATCTTGAGCAGCAAGGTCTGCGCCCCATGACGCAGCCCGTCATGTCCCACCAGGAGGATGCGGGTCCGCTCACCCGGCGCGGGCAGCCCCACGACGGCGCGCGATGTGGCGTTGAGGAAAGCGCCTCCCCAATGCACGTCTGGTTCCAGCGTGGCACCCTCAGCCCACTCGTTCCAGGCATTGATGCACACCACCGCCTCCCCTTCCACGGGGTTGCGGCGGGCAAATCGGATCAGGTCCTCCAGCCAGGCTTGGTAAAGCGCGGGAGTGGCGCCGTGGAGCACCGTGCCGCCTCCCTGCCGCCGCGGATCGTTGTCCCAGCCGGGGACGGCGGTCTTGATCAACGGGAAGACCGGCGCCGGCTCGTCGGCCGATGCACGGGCGATGGCGGCATAATCGTAGACTTCGCCATCGAAGGCCGGGTCCAAGATGTGCAGCCGGTCGTTGATCAACGGCACGGCGTTGGTCAGCTTGTGTGGCGGGAATTCGACGGCGGCATCCATGCCATAGGGTCGCGGATCGGTGTCGCCGAAGCTCTGCGCCATGATGAAGATAGGATCCTCACCATACCCGGCGCGAAACAAGCGACGCCAACGCTCCACGGTCGCCGCTGTGTCCGGGATCAACCGGGGACGATAGGTCATCAGCACGGGGCGGCCGCCGAACCGGATGTAGCGCGAGTCGGCGAAGTGGCGGCCGAACTCCGTAATCAGCGCCGCTTCGTCACGGATGCGGTAGTCCTGGCTGACCAAGATCTGGTCGTCCGAGCCATCCCAACGCCGGGTCCAGTTCTCGTTCGCCCACATCAGACAGAACGGCATGTCCAAGCTACGGTCTGCCAGGAGGGCCTCAAGCGGGGCGTCGAGCAGCCGTTTGCCGTTGAACCAGTAGAAATAGAACACGAACCCGTGCAGCCCGGCCGCCTTGGCGAGCGTGATCTGGCGCCGCAGCGTGTCCCCGCCTTCCAGCCGGTAATGCCCGAGATCGCGCGGAATGCGGGGCTGGTAATGCCCGGCGAACCGCGGCACGGCTCGCCCGAGATTGGTCCATTCGGTGAAGCCGCGCCCCCACCAGGCGTCGTTCTCGGGCGTCGGATGGTATTGCGGCAGGTAGTAGGCGAGGAGCTTCGCTCGCGACTGCAGACCGGGGGGAAGCGCCGTGACCTCCTCGAATTCAGCGTTCGGTCGGGTGTTGCGGCGCACCTCCTCGGCGATGTTCGGCGAGCGACTGTCTAACCGTGGCTGTTCGCGCCAGCGTAGCAGCCCGAGCAGCGGGTTGGCGTCCAGGGCGGCGCCACTCCACTTCCGGCGGTCGAAACCGGGACACGGCGCGCGGCCCTCACTGAAGCCGCGGACGAGGTAGTGCTCCATCGGATCGAGCCCAGCATCCGCGACATCTGCGTTCTCTCTCAGGTAGAAGGCCGCGTCGAACTCTGGCAGCGGGCTGACCTTGCCGGTGTGCCGATTGCGCAGGAAGTGCGCCAGGCATAGCTCGCCGGCGGGGAAAGAATGATTGGCCCGGTACCACACCGGGTCGAAATGCAGCACTGGACGCGCGCCGGCAGCCTCGCCCTCTCTGATGTAGTGCAGCAGCGGGTCACCGTCGCAGGCGGGATTACGGGCCCGGTAGTAAGCTGGGTCGAAATAGGGATTCGGCCAACGATTCTCCTGCCACCCGTATCGGTGCCAATGAACCAGGGCACCGTGGTCACTGTTCGTCAGATCCGGGTTGCGCTCGAGGAACCAGCTACCGTCGAACAGGCCTGACCGCTGGAGCATGGCCAGGCTGTGCTGCTCCGCACGTTCGGTCACTTGACTGTTAGTCGCTGCCCCGGACCGTGCCATGCGTCAACTCGCAAATTCGTGAGCGGACTGTAACGCATTTGTATGCAAAGCCATAGTGGTTTGATTAAGGCGGCGATGGGTATGAGGCCTGCCGCATCACTGCGGACTCGCGTAGTCAAACTTCGCCCGGGTTGGTGGCAGCGGGGCTTTCGGATACGCAGAACGCATGATTGCATCTCTCTCCGTCATCGTTGGCAGCGCCCTTGGCGGGCTGGCGCGGTTTTGGCTGTCGATCTGGACGGTGCAGCTGCTAGGGCCTCGCCTGCCCTGGGGAACGCTGCTGATCAACGTGCTCGGGTCGTTCGTGATCGGCTGGTTTTCGGCACTGACCGGGCAAGACGGACGGCTCAGCGTCGCGCCCGAGGTTCGGCTGTTCGTTATCGTCGGCGTATGCGGCGGCTTCACCACCTTCTCCTCGTTCAGCCTGCAAACGCTCGAATTGCTACAGCGGGAGGATTACGGGTGGGCCGCTGCTTATATCGCAGGGTCGGTTGCGCTCTGCCTGGCCTCGGTTGCGGCAGGCTATGTGTTGGGCCGGTGAGTTACACTTCTCTACCGATCGAGCCGCCGGTGTTTCATGGCGGCGATGGCAATGGGAACTCTCAGATGGAGTTTTCCACATGCCTCAGCCCTGGATTGTCCGCTGCCTGAGGACAGTCGGCGCCCTCGCCGCTGCAGCCGCCTTGTCGGGCTGCGTGATCTATCCCGCCTATGGCCCCCGCTACGGCTACAACTATCGCCCACATCCTTATTACTAGTGAGCCTGTCGGATAGGCGGCTGACCCTGGACCGGCGGCCTCGCCTGGGGTAGCCCTCCGGCGTGTCTGAACTCGGTCCCACCCTCGTCACCGGCGCCACCGGATTTGTTGGCTCGGCAGTCGCCCGCGCCTTCCTGGCTCGTGGCCATGCGTTGCGCCTGCTAGTTCGTCCGAACGGCAACCGGGCCAACATCGATGGTCTGCCAGCCGAACTGATCGAAGGCGACCTGCGCGATCCTGCCTCGCTCGAGCGCGCCGTCGCCGGGTGCCGCTACGTCGTGCATGTCGCCGCGGATTATCGGCTGTGGGTGCCCGATCCCGAAGTGATGAACCGCGCCAACGTCGAAGGCACCCGCGCGCTGTTGCTGGCCGGCCAGGCAGCGGGGGCGGAGCGGATGGTGTATTGCAGCAGCGTGGCCGCCCTCGGGCTGATCGGCGACGGCACTCCAGCGGACGAGACCACGCCCAACGCGCTGGAAAAGGTCATCGGGACCTATAAGCAGTCCAAATACCTGGCTGAGCAGGCCGTGCTGGCTTTGGCCCGGGACGGTGTGCCGGTGGTGGTCGTCAATCCCAGCGCGCCCGTCGGCCCGCGGGACATCAAGCCGACGCCGACCGGAAAGATGATCGCCGACACGGCGGCCGGACGCATGCCGGCCTACGTCGATACCGGCCTAAACGTCGTGCATGTCGACGACGTCGCCGAGGGTCACGCGCTCGCACTGGAGCGCGGACGGATCGGCGAGTGCTACATCCTCGGCGGCGAAGACATGGGCATGCAGACGCTGCTAGGCCTCGTGGCCGAGGCCGCCGGACGCAAGCCGCCGCGGATCAAGCTGCCACACGGCGCTTTGTATCCGCTTGCGCTGGCGAGTGAAGGCCTGGCGCGGGTTGCCGGGATCGAGCCGATCGTCACCCGCGACATCCTGGCGATGGCGAAGAAGAAGATGTTCTTCTCCTCGGCCAAGGCACGGGCCGAGCTCGGCTATAATCCCCGCCCGGCCCGGGAGGCGATCTTCGATGCCGTCGCTTGGTTCCGTGCCCAAGGCCGGGTACCGGCATGACCGTGCTGGCTTTGCTGTCGTTCGCGACCTGGGCCTATTTGCTGCTCGCCCATGGGCGGTTTTGGTCTGCCGGCCCAAGCCTCGCGCCGGCCACGCCTTCGGTCGCACCGTCCGTCGACGTCGTTATCCCGGCGCGAGACGAGGCAGAGAGCATCACCGCCTGCCTGCAATCCCTCCTGGCACAGGACTATCCGGGCCCGCTCCGCGTCATCCTGGTCGACGACCGCAGCAGCGATGGCACCGGCAGCATCGCCCGGTCGATCAATGACAGCCGCTTGCACGTGCTAGACGGGGCGGATCGACCGGTCGGCTGGAGCGGCAAGCTTTGGGCCGTGTCCCAGGGCGTCCGCTTCGCCTCGGCTCCCCTGGTGTTCCTGTGTGATGCCGACATCGTGCACGATACAGCCCATGTCTCGACCCTGGTCGCCAAGCTCGAAGCGGACCAGCTAGACCTTGTCTCGGAGATGGTGGAGTTGAACTGCGCTAGCTCGGCTGAACGCGCACTCGTGCCGGCCTTCGTGTTCTTCTTCCAGCTGCTCTACCCTTTTGCCCGGGTCAACGCGCCGCACCGGAGAACGGCCGCGGCGGCGGGTGGCACGGTCTTGCTACGGCGGACCGCGCTGGACCGGATAGGTGGCATCGAGGCGGTTCGTGGCGCACTGATCGACGACGTGGCACTCGCCACAGCGGTCAAGCGGGGCGGCCCAATCTGGCTCGGGCACAGCCGCCTTGCCCGATCCATCCGCCCCTACCCGGCGGCAGCCGACGTTTGGCGCATGGTGGCGCGCACCGCCTACGTGCAGTTGCGGTTCTCGCCGCTGATCCTAGCGGGCACGATCGCCGGCCTAGCCCTGGTCTGGCTCGTGCCCCCCCTGCTCACGCTGGCCGGCGCCGGATGGCCGCGCTGGCTGGCGGGTGCTGCCTGGGCGGGTTCGGCTGCATCCTACCTGCCCACGCTTCGCCGCTTCAACCAATCCCCGCTCTGGGCGCTTACCCTGCCCGCGATCGCCACCTTCTACATGGCCGCCACGATCGGATCCGCTCTGGACCACCACCGTGGCCGAGGCGTCGTTTGGAAGCGCCGGGCTTATGGCGAGGCGGGGGCATGAGCGCGAGTGTCGAAGCTCCGTCCGGCAAGGGCAAGGGCGACGAAAACTTCCCCGTCGGCTCGCGACTCATCCGGCCGGCGTTGCGACCGCATGTGCACGCCTTCTACGACTTCGCCCGGAATGCGGATGATATCGCCGACAACCCGTCCCTGTCTGCCGACGAGAAGCTGCAGCGGCTGGACACCATGGGCATGGTGCTGATCGGCGACTCCGAGGAGGGCTCGCCAAGCGCATTGCGGCTGCGCGACAGCCTGGAGGAGACCGGAGTCACGCCGCAGCACTCGCTCGACCTACTGCATGCGTTCCGCCAGGACGCCACGAAGCAGCGGTATGAAACCTGGCAGGAGTTAGTGGACTACTGCCGCTATTCGGCCATGCCAGTGGGCCGCCATGTGCTGGACCTACACGGCGAGTCGGTCGCCACCTATCCTGCATCCGACGGGCTGTGCGCCGCCCTTCAGGTGCTGAACCACCTGCAGGATTGTGCACGTGATTTGGCGGAGCTCGACCGCTGTTACCTGCCGCGCGACCTGCTGGCAGGGTCAAACGAGACCACCGAGGCGGTGCAGGCAACGAGCTGCAGTGCCGGTCTTCGTGCCGTCCTGGACCAGATGCTGGACCGGACCGAGGCATTGAACAGCGCCGGGGCCGCCCTGCCCGGCCAAGTCCGCGATCGGCGATTGCGGGTTGAGGTCGCGGTCATCTCCGGGCTGGCGCGCCAGTTAGCCCGTCGGCTGCGGCGTGAGGACCCACTGGCACAAAGGGTGAAACTGCACCGTAGCGACGTGATTGCCAGCGTGTTGCGCGCAGTTCCGAGGTTGAGGTGAGCGTGCTGGAAGCAGAGCCGGCCGACCTGCACGCGGTAGAAGCCATCGTCCGCGGCGCCGGCACTTCGTTTTACCGCGGCATGAAGATCCTTCCGCCTGACCGGCGGCTGGCGATGTATGCCATCTACGCTTTCTGCCGCCTGGTGGACGACGTGGCGGACGAGCCGGCACCGATGGAAGCCAAGCGGGCCGGCCTGGGTCGCTGGCGGGCAGCGATCGCCTCGGTCTTCGCGGGCGTCGGCGAGGATGCCGTCACCCGCGTGCTGGTCGCCGCCGTGCGGCGGTTCGAGTTGCGGGAACAGGATTTCCAGGCGGTCATCGACGGGATGCAAATGGACGCGGAGACGGTGATTGTCGCCCCGGACCTCGCCACGCTTGACCTATACTGCGACCGCGTTGCCGCGGCGGTTGGTCGATTGTCGGTGCGGGCCTTCGGCGACGGTTCGGCGCGGGCGGACGAGGTCGCATTCTCCCTTGGCCGCGCCCTGCAGCTCACCAACATCTTGCGCGACCTGGCCGAGGATGCGGAGCGAGGCCGCTTGTATCTGCCGCGGGAATGGCTCGATGAGGCCGGCGTGCCCCACGACCCGGCTGCGGCCTTGGCCTCTCCTCGGCTCCCCGTCGTCTGCAATCGAATGTTGGCCGAGGCGCGGCGGCGGTTCCGCTTGGCGCACGAATCGATGGCGGCCTGCGATCCGCGAGCTATGCGTCCGGCGCGGCTAATGGGTGCGACCTATTCCGCAATCCTGGACCGTCTGGAGCGCCGGGGCTGGGCGGAGCTGGACCAGCCGGCCAAGGTACCCAAATGGCAGAAATTGTGGATCGCGGCACGATATCTGCGATGAGCCGGGTACACGTCGTTGGCGCCGGCATGGCTGGCCTTGCCGCCGCCTTGGCTCTGGTGGATGCCGGCCAGGCAGTCACCGTCTATGAGGCGGGGCCGGCTGCAGGGGGCCGGTGCCGCTCCTATCACGATAAGGAGCTGGACTGCCGCATCGACAACGGCAACCACCTTTGGCTGTCGGGCAATCGTACGATCGCGGGGTTTCTGCGCCGGGTCGGATCGGAGAACACCCAGGCCGGCCCGCCCGACTCGCAGTTTCCGTTCTTCGATCTTGCCACCGGCCAGCGATGGACGGTGCGACCCAACAGTGGACGGGTGCCCTGGTGGATTTTTGCGCCGAGCCGCCGCGTTCCGGGGGCCAAACTTTCCGAATTTGTCGGCCTCCTGGCACTGCTACGGGCCGGACCCGAGGCAACGGTTGCACAATGCATGGCTCGTGGCGCGCTGAACGATCGACTGATCGAGCCACTGGTGATCGCGGCCCTGAACACCGCCCCGGCGACGGGCAGCGCGCAATTGATGGCGGCAGTCATGCGCGAAACGCTCGTCCGAGGCGGCGCGGCCTGCATCCCTGCCTACCCGCGGGAGGGATTGTCTGCCACATTCGTCGACCCGGCACTCGCGGCGCTGCTTCAGTCCGGTGCCGACGTCCAGCTTGGCTGCCGGGTGACGGCCGTGAATGTTGCCGACCAGCATGCGACCGGCTTGTCGTCGACATCCGGACCGATCGAATTCGGCCCAGGTGACAAGGTCGTGGTGGCGTTGCCGGCGCCAGTGGCCCAGTCCTTGATGCCAGGTCTCTCGGCGCCCGAATCATTCGAATCGATCGTGAACTTGCACTATAAGGTTGCGGCGGAGCCCGGACCGGCCGGGTTTATCGGCTTGTTGGGCGCGACGGCTGAATGGATCTTCGTGAAACCGGGCGTGGTTTCGGTTACGATCAGCGCGGCGAACCGACTTGTTGACCGCCCAGCTAGTGACTTGTCTGCAACAGTGTGGCCAGAAGTGAGTGCCGCGCTTAGCATCAAGCAACCCATGCCGCCCTGGCGTGTCGTAAAGGAGAAGCGTGCGACCTTTGCCGCGACTCCTGCGGAGAACCGCAAGCGTCCTGGCGCGCGCACCGGCCTGACAAATCTGGTACTGGCCGGCGACTGGACCGATACCGGCCTGCCCGCCACTATCGAAGGGGCGATCAGGTCCGGCCAAACTGCCGCGGCTGCCCTTCTGCATGCCGCCTGAGCCTGGATGGATGATGCCGAGCGAAACGCTGAGCCGCCCCCAATCGAACAGCATCCAGACCACGATCGAGGCCGCCCAATCCTTGCTCCGGTCCTGCCAGGCTGCCGACGGGCACTGGTTGTTCGAACTCGAGGCCGATGCGACGATCCCGTCGGAGTATATCCTGCTCGAGCATTACCTCGACCGGATCGACCCCGACCTGCAGGCTCGGATCGCTGTCTACCTGCGCAGCATCCAGGGTGCGGATGGCGGATGGCCGCTGTTCCATGACGGCGGATCTGATCTTTCCGGCAGTGTGAAAGCGTATTTCGCCCTCAAGGCAGCCGGAGACAGCGCGGACCAGCCGCACATGGTCCGGGCCCGCGAGCGCATTCTCGCCATGGGTGGGGCGGAGCGGACCAACGTGTTCACCCGCATCCAGCTTGCCTTGTTCGGCCAGGTACCCTGGCGTGCCACGCCGGTTATGCCGGTGGAGATCATGCACCTGCCCCGGTGGTTCTTCTTCCACCTGTCGAAGGTTTCTTACTGGTCGCGCACGGTGATGGTGCCGTTGCTGGTGTTGATGGCGTTGCAGCCGCGCGCCCGCAACAAGCGGGGCATCTCGATTAGCGAGCTGTTCCACACGCCTCCCGACCAAGTGCGCGAGTGGATCCATGGCCCCTACCGCTCAGCCTGGGGCATCGTGTTCAAGACGCTCGACAGCCTGCTGCGCCCGATCGTGCCGCACTTCCCTGCCGCGGCCCGCAAGCGCGCGATCGACGCGGCGGTGGCTTTCACGGTCGAACGGCTGAATGGCGAGGACGGGCTGGGCGCGATTTACCCGGCCATGGCCAACAGCGTCATGATGTTCGACGCACTCGGCTACGCGCCGGACCATCCGCACGCGGCGACTGCTTGGAAAGCCGTCCGTAAGCTGCTGGTTGTCCAGCCGGACCGGGCTTATTGCCAGCCTTGTTTGTCTCCGGTCTGGGATACGGCGCTCGCCGGGCACGCGATCGCGGAGACGGAAGGGTTACACTCACCGTCGGTGAACGCTGCTTGCGATTGGTTGGCGGCCCGGCAAATCACGGCGGTCAAGGGCGATTGGGCGTGGCTTCGGCCAGACGCGCCACCCGGCGGCTGGGCGTTCCAGTATGCCAACCCGCATTACCCCGATGTGGACGACACCGCCGTGGTCGCCATGTTGCTGCACCGGGCAGGCGATCCGGCCCACGACGATGCAATCAGCCGCGCGCGCGATTGGATCCTCGGTATGCAGAGCCGCGACGGGGGTTGGGGCGCGTTCGACGCCGACAACAACTACCAGTTCCTCAACCACATTCCCTTTGCCGATCACGGTGCCCTGCTGGACCCGCCTACGGTCGACGTCACGGCCCGATGCCTGTCGTTCCTCGCACAGATCGGCCATGGACGGCACGAGCCAGCCCTGGCCCGGGGGCTCGATTACCTCCGCACGGAGCAGGAGGCAGACGGAAGCTGGTTCGGTCGGTGGGGCACGAACTACATCTATGGCACCTGGTCCGCTTTGTGCGCCTTGAACGCCCTTGGCCTCCCCCACACCGATCCAGCGATCCGGCGCGGCGCCGAGTGGTTGCTAGCTCATCAGCGCGTGGATGGCGGGTGGGGCGAGGACGAGGAAAGCTATGCCAACGGCCCGCACGGCCAATACAAGATCAGCACTCCCTCGCAGACGGCCTGGGCATTGCTGGGCTTGATGGCCGCCGGCGAGGTTGGTCATCCGGCGGTTGCTCAGGGCGTCGACTATCTCCGTCGGACGCAGAACATAAACGGCGAGTGGGACGAGGCCGCCTACACGGCTGTCGGTTTCCCGCGCGTGTTCTACTTGCGCTACCACGGCTATCGCTTGTTCTTCCCGTTGCTCGCGCTAGCGCGTTACAGCAACCTCTTGGATGGGGACGCCGTCCGGGTTTCGTTCGGCTTCTGACGTGCTCGGAATTGTGGTGGGCCTGCAGGCAGAGGCTCGCCTGGCCCGCGGACTTGGCGGTCTGATCGAGGTCGGAGGCGGCGGGGCGGCCGGCGCGGCTCAAGCCTCGAAGCGGCTTGTTGGGCGGGGAGCCAGCGCTCTGCTCAGCTTCGGACTAGCCGGCGGCCTAATGCCCGGCATTCAGGCTGGCACGATCGTCATACCCGCATCGCTGGTCGATACCGCTGGACACACTTGGCTGGTCGACTTGACTCTGGCCCGGCGCCTTGGCGAGCCGCAAGGCTCTATGCTTGCCGTCGACGACATCCTGGTAAGCGCGGCCGACAAGCGGGCGGCGTGGAACAGCAGTGGTGCGCTTGCTGCCGACATCGAGAGTGGCGCGGTCGCACGAGTGGCATCGGAGCACAACCTGCCATTTGCGGTGTTGCGTGCGGTATGCGATCCGGCTGAACGAAGCCTGCCGCCAGCCGCGTTGACCGCCTTGAACCCTCAAGGCGGCATCCAACTCGTGGCGTTGTTGCGGTCGCTGTCTCGCCATCCCCGACAGCTATCGGCGTTGATAGCACTCGGCCGAGAAGCTTCATGTGCCAGAACGGCATTATTGGCCCAAGTGCGAGCGGTTGGCCCGATCGAGTAGCAGCGGTTATGACCAGGCGAACTCTCTCCGGCAACGAATAGATCATTCGCGCCGGAAAGCTCTCAGCCTAGTCTGCGTCTGCGACCTCTGCAGCCTTCGGCTTGTGCTTCAGTTCGGCCATTTTCTCTTGGACATGGCGACTGAACACAAACTCGGCTGGGCGCTGCTTGTCGAGCTTTATCTCCGGCGCCATAGGTCCGGTGATACGCGGCCCGCGCATCGCGACTGCTAGCGTCTTGATCGGACTCTTGACCGCGTCGACGACTGCAGTCGCCTCATAGCCAGAGTGAACCATGCAATCGGCGCACTTTTCGTAGTTGCCGGTCCCATACTTGTCCCAGTCGGTCGTGTCCATCAGCTCCTGGAACGTCTTGGTGTAACCCTCACCGAGCAAGTAACAGGGGCGTTGCCAGCCGAATACGTTGCGGGTCGGCTTACCCCACGGCGTGCAATGATACGACTCGTTGCCGGCCAGGAAGTTCATGAACAAGGGAGATTGGGTAAACTTCCAGCCCTTCCCTTTGCCACGCTGCAGGATGTCGCGGAACAGTTGCTTCGTCTTTTGACGCGACAGGAAGTGCGCTTGGTCCGGGGCTCGTTCATAGGCATAGCCCGGTGAGGTCATGATGCCGTCGACACCCATGGCCATGACGTCATCGAAGAATTTCGCGACCCGCTCGGGCTGTGCGCCATCGAACAGCGTGCAATTGATCGACAGCCGGAACCCGCGCTCTTTCGCCTTGCGAATTGCTGCGACTGCCTTGTCGTAAACACCGTCCTGTTCGACGGCGCGGTCATGCATCTCGCGATCACCGTCGAGATGCACGTCCCACGAGAAAAAGGGGTTGGGTTTGTAGTCGTCCATTTTCTTGTCGAGCAACAAAGCGTTCGTGCAGAGATAGACGAACTTCTTCTGTTCCAGGATCTTGGCGACGATCTCCGGCATTTCCCGGTGCAGCAACGGCTCGCCGCCGGCGATGGCCACGACGGGCGCCCCGCATTCCTCCACTGCCCCAAGCGCGTCGGCGACCGACAGGCGTTGATTGAGGATCTCCGCCGGGTAGTCGATCTTGCCGCAGCCGGAGCAAGCCAGATTGCAGCGGAACAGAGGCTCCAGCATGAGGACGAGGGGATAGCGTTTGCGCCCGGTGAGATGCTGTTTGACGACATAGGCGCCAACCCGAATCACCTGCTGCAAAGGAACCGACATCTACACTCTCCTTAAGCCCGCTGCGGGGCAGTGGGCTGGCGTCAGACTTTGTTCGACCAGCATCCGGGAACAGATGCGCCTAGGGCGAGACCTGCACAAGATAGATCCACCTTGTAGACGCCCTGACCTGTATGAGAGACGCTATGCAACTGGCGCGGTTCCAATGTCAAAGCGTCTGATTGCGGCGAGGACGACTCTGCCATGATCAATCAGAACTGGACGGGCGACTAGCTTGCGTGGCACAGACGCATCAACAAGCCTGCTACCTGTTGCCAAGATCACACACGGGGACTCGTCGAGACGCCTCCATCTTGCATCTGTAGGGGGCGCGGTGTTTGGTGGGCGCATAATCATGCACCAGCCTCTCCATATGTTGGAGGGCGCGAGTCGAGATTTCCGGAAGGGCGTGTCAGTGTTCACGGTTATGAATGTCGGCTGATTCGCTTGCCTATGGCGACTCCGCAACCCTTGTAACGGCCATGGCAGATGCTGTGTTCGAGATCGAGGCGAGCTTGTCCGATTTGATCGGCGAGCCCACCGGTGCAGAGGCTAGACTGATCGAAGCCATGCGTTATGCCAGCCTCAACGGCGGCAAGCGGCTCCGTGGATTTCTGGTTTTGGAGGTAGCCGGGCTCTTTGGCGCACCTTCTGAAAGTGCGGCGAGGGTCGCGGCTTCTGTTGAGATGCTGCACGCGTATTCGCTCGTCCACGACGATTTGCCATCGATGGATAATGACGACCTACGGCGTGGTCAGCCCAGCACGCATCGCAAGTTCGACGAGGCGACGGCCATCCTCGCCGGTGACGCCTTGCAGTCGCGGGCGTTCGAGATCCTGGCCGAGCCCGCGACACACTCAGACCCGCTTGCCCGGTGCGAACTGGTCACTGCACTCGGCCATGCCTGCGGTGCTCGGGGCATGGCTGGCGGGCAGATGATCGATATGCTTGCGGAGGGCCGCACGCTCGAAGCGCCTGAGATCGAGCGTCTGCAGGCCCTGAAGACAGGCCGGCTGATCCAATACAGCGCGGAGGCGGGGGCAATCCTTGGCCGCGCCACCCCGGAGGCCCGCGCGCATATCGCGGCTTACGGGCGTGACCTTGGTACCGCGTTCCAGATGGCCGATGACGTGCTGGATGCCGCCGGCGACACCGCCCAGATCGGCAAAACAGCTGGCAAGGATGCCGCAGCAGGGAAAGCGACCCTCGTGGCCCTGCTGGGGGTAGAGCGTGCGGCGCGACAGGCCCGCGTGTTGAGTGCCCAAGCCGCATCACACCTGGATTCGTTCGGTGTTGAGGCACAGCGCCTGCGGGATCTCGCCAGTTATGTGGTCGCTCGGGGACACTGAGATGAACGCCCCCATTCTCCCGCAGCGTCCGTCGACCCCGTTGCTGGACCGCGTGC